>JAACFF010000003.1 GCA_009937635.1 Chloroflexota bacterium | reverse complement strand
TGACTGATACATACTATGTTCGCAGGCCGATGATCCCGGACCTTGGTGACGGCTGCGTCACTGTCAGGTACTAGACTTGACAAAGCGTGTCCCATTTTTGTGCGAAATAGTACAACAGTAGGAATATAGTAAATTTCTGACTTTGTTGGCGAAGTCAGTTTTCGCACAGAAATGTGCAATAGGATTCAACTCCAACAGCAGTGCAACAAATGGATGAGGCTTTCACCCTGCTAATTCTTCCAACAACTTCTGACACGCTATTAGATATGCAAATTAACAGTCTCTTCCGTCTCTTCTGATTTTCGGCGCACATTCATTTTGACGACGCCTCCCGGACCTGCCTCATTTATCACTTCGAACATATCCTCAATTGTATAGATCTCTCGATCGTCGCCCGATAGTATGAGATCACCTTTTTGTAAGCCTGCCTTGGCGGCCGGGCTCTCCCTTTTTGGCAGCTGGACATAAATACCTTCATCTTTGAGTATTGGACCGGCCTCCTCCCAAACCTTGCTCAAAAACGCTCGACCGGACATTGAGCAAAGACAAATTCCAACGCCGCACGAAGGGCAAATGCACTCACACTCTAAACCTTCTTGATCAAGTTCCCATAAGACAGCATCGTGTAAAAAGCGAGATATTTGTTGAATGGCTTGGATATAGTTGTGCGTGTGCTGTCGGGCTAGATGGAGCGCTGTACCCTCATCTGCAGCATACGGGCTGTCCAGAAACCGCGTAGCAAGCGCGTGCATGACCGAGTAGCTAATTACCGCCTGATTGAACAGGGTGTACGCCGACTGAAGAGCCCCGGTGACAGGATATTCCTTTCCCTCATTAACATCACCGGCAAAAGAAATCGCGGACGGGTATTCTATTTCTGGAGGACTGTCGGTCAGAAAACTCAGCCGCGCTTCAAGAGCTTTTCGCTGATCCCTAGGCAAACTCAGAAAACCACTGAGTAAGGCAGCCACTTCAGCATTGTCTGAAACCGCAGGTACCAGTTCCTCAAGCTTCTGCTCGATAGCCGCTTCGAGAGAAATCAAATTAACTAACTGCTTCTGTAGGCGGTTAATGGGGTGCTTTTTACTCATCATTCTTCTCCTGTAGTTACAAATTTATTCTTTTTGTAAAAGGCTCACCCCTTATACCATGCTGGTTTGACAGCGCAATCAACTACTTACTGTAAATTTGCTATAGATCTTGAGTCGTTGACTGCAGCATATCCAGCCGGTTGAAAAAGTTGTGTTCATATCAGGTGTCTTCGAATTTAGACATCTGGTTTCCTTTCCAAACCCCTGATTCACTTCAAGGAAAAAAGCAGGTAAGCATACGCAGCGGAGAGAAGCAAGAGTAAGATTGTAACCGTCCACCCGAGTGCATTCATCACCCCAGCTAACTGAGCATAAAGCATGACAAGGAATCCACCGAAATCCGTCACGAGTAAGCCGGTCAGGATAGGCTTTTGGTTATCATAATCATCCGCTTTCCTGATTAGCCAAGTCAGCACCCCAATGCCAATCAAAGCTGTTGCATACAGGCGGAACGCCAAATCGCTCGTAGGTGTGGATGACATACCGAACAGAGAACCAAGTTGTGCTGGCAAGATGATAAATCCTACGCCAAAACCGATGGCGGAGACTGCAGTAACGACCATTAGATTGCGAAAATTCATGTCAGATTTCTCCAAATTATGATGCCGTGTCGCTCAACTGTAAATCTCTACCTCATAGTTTTCCACAATTGGTTGAGCTTTAAAGAAGGGGGTAACTTTTGCTATGGCCTCTTTGTAGTATTCGCTTGATTGATCACTTGCTTGTCTGTCTTCTTCTGTTTCCCAAACGGTGGCTGTGATGGCCTTGCCAGACGCTCGATCAACGAACGAGATATAGCTCTTGAAGCCTTTTTGCCGTCGCAAAATTGGCAGAACGATGTCTTCCATAATGGCCTCAACTTCTTCGGCCTTGGAGGGATCAACTTGACTTGTTGTAACTCTTGCATACATATTGGACCTCCTCTTTGCAGCGTCACATGCAACAATTGTGAGAATTCTGGTTATTTGCAATCATGTGTTCGGTTCCACATTCTTTTTTGGTTCCTACTATTCCCTTTTCCAACTTCTCGACCAAAAAATCACCGAGACAAAGATACTAGGGAGTACAGCTACACGTCTGCCTGCTGTCGTTGGCTTTGCCATACATGAAGCAACTCCGGATCTTGCCGGACAAAATATCGATAGGCCGGGTAACTGATCGGCCGTTCCAATTGAGGATTGATAATTTTCCGAATCCGCCGCAGCGATAATCCCAGAGCAAGATACTCCTTTATTTGCTCGCGATGTGGGTCGAGTACTCTTTCTTTGTCACGACTACCCTTTGGGCGACCTAACTTCTTACCACTTGCTTTGGCTGCTGCCAGCCCTTGTTTTGTGCGTACGGAAATGAACTCGCGCTCTGCTTCGGCAAAGTAGCTGTATATGGCCAGCAATAACTTTCGATGAGGACCGGCCGTGGATAGTTCCGGCTGGCGAATGAAGATAACCTCAACCCCATTCTCGCCCAGCTGATTGATGATATTGATAACCTCGAACATATTGCGGCCGAGTCGGCTCAGCTCAGCCACCAGGAGAACATCCCCATCGTCTAACCAATCAAGTAGTTCGTCAATGCGGCGTTTCTTTGTGTCTCGACGTGAAGAAATCTCCACCCGGATAAAGTCATTGATGCGCAAATCTTTTTGCTGCGCATACTTCAACAGAAGATGTTCCTGTTTCTGCAAATCTTGCTTGTCGCTGCTGACACGTGTGTAGCCTAGAACCTTCATAATCACCTAAATCATCAATAGAAAGCAAAATGGTGTTTCTTGAACTTGTTTTTATCATAATCAAAAATAAAATTCAACCCTATCCATATATCAATCCGTTTTTAACAAAAGGTCGTTTCTTTATGAAATCACAGTCCTATTCCCATCAGGACTTGGTGCGTATTGCCAAGTTTACACCAGATGACTTCGCTCGAATTGGCGAATGCCGTCAAGACCATACTCGTCTGGGCTTTGCCTATCAGCTTGCTTTTGTGCGCAAGAATCACAGCATCCCTACCGCTTGTCCCTATTTCACACACACCACAGGCCCCAGAGGAGACGGTCTCTTCGCCGCTTCTGAAGCTGCTACCCTTTTAGGTGTGCCCGGCTCAATGGTAGCCTACTGGTTCCGCCAGGGCTTAATAGTGGGGCAGCAACGCCGGCCACGGACCGCCTTATGGGTTCGCCTCTCTGACGCAGACCGCCAACGTTGGGACGGCTCTGCTCAACTGCAAGAGGATATGATTCCCCTGCCCGAGGTCCCACGGGCGTTGGGATTCACCTCAGAACAGATGCGGATAGAAATTCAGGCGGGCCGCTTGCTTACTTACCGATTACGTGTTGAGAATCGTTGCGCTGGTATGTTCGGAAGGTTGCCTAGCTATCAACTCTCATATCTGAACCATAAAGAGGTGCATTATGCTACACACGCCGGTCTGCGGGTAGGGGAACTAGTGTCGCTTATCATGGACGACGTCACCTTGTCTGAGCGCAAAGGGGCCATCCAGGTACGTGCCGAAGTCGCCAAGGGTGAGAAAGAGCGGGCGGTGCCCGTATATTTGCTAAGGGAAAGACCAACATAAGCTTGGCTAACCTCGTGTCGAATTCTATTGTTTAGGTTCCAATAAAGAGACGCGGCAAACACTATTGGTAATCAATCGTTCCTCGCAAAAACCGGCCATTCTTAGTTTATAATGTTAGTGTGAGCCGCACGCCACTTTAAGCAATATGGGGTCCAACGATCTCTTGATTCCTCTGTCGGCCATTGACAAGCGCATACAGAGTACGGAGGTGATCGATGAAAAGGCTATTATCCTGGACAGCGTTTGTGCTTGCCCTTTTGCTGGCCGGTTGTAGGCAGGCAGCTATGACACCCCTACCAACGGTCGAAGCGACCGTAGCAGGCAGTCCAACAGATTTGGAAATCTTCGCCCAGTTCGAAGAGGAGCTGGAAGAGCTGCGTGAAACGCTCAAGATTCCCGGTTTTTCCGCGGCGGTCGTCAAAGATCAGGAATTGGTGTGGGCTAAAGGTTTTGGCTACGCCGATCTGGAGAACAAGGTGAAAGCCGCACCCGATACCCCTTATCACCTGGCCTCCGTCACAAAGCCCTTTGCCGCCGTTATCATTATGCAGCTTGTCGAGGAAGGTATCCTGGACCTAGAGAGTCCTGTGGCACAGTATGGCATAGACCTGGAAAGCTCTGGGGTGATCCGCGTCAAGCACCTATTGAGCATGACATCAGAAGGCAATCCTGGAGAGCAGTACAATTACAGTGGAGGACGCTACGCTCTCCTGAGCCAAGTGATCGAGGGGGCCTCGAGCAAGTCGTTCCAAGCGCTTTTGTTCGAGCGCATCGTGCAGCCACTGGGCATGAATTTTACTGCGCCGAACCCGGCAGGCTGTGTAGAACTTGCATACAGCGCCACTTGTGATCACCTGTATAAAAAGATTGCCAAACCATACCAGCTTGATCCAAGACATGGAATCGCCGAGTCCTACTATTGGAATCAGTGGCTCGGGGCGGCGGGCGGACTCATCTCCACAGTCACAGACTTAGCGAAATTTGACATGGCTGTTGACCAAAACGACCTTATGTCCCTAGAGACAAAACAGAAGATGCTTGCGCCCACCATTTCCACGGCAGGCGCCGAACTTCCCTATAGCCTCGGTTGGTTCAGCCAAGAGTACGAAGGCACGCGCCTGGTCTGGGCCTATGGATACTGGTCCCCATCCGTTTCGTCACTCATCCTCAAAGCGCCTGAAGAGAATCTAACTTTTATCATCCTGGCCAATACCGATAACCTGGGCCGATCATATCGCCTGGGGGATGGTGATGTCCTCAGGTCTCCCGTTGCGTTGGCGTTCTACAAGCATTTTATCTTTGAACCTCAAACTGGGCAGGCTGTGCCAGATATTGATTGGGCGGTAGAAGCTAATCCACAGAAGCGAATAAAACAGTTTGCCAGCGAGGACTTGCGGAAGCTACTTGAAAAAGAACTCGAGTCCTACCAGATGCTTGCAAAAAGTATGCGCGGAGTCGAAGATCTTGGGCAACGGATAGAGACAAAGCTTGCAACGGACGTGAACCCTGCGATCTACGACGCTTATGTAGGCCACTATCAGGCACCCAGCGATTTGGGACCCCAGATATTTACTTTGATGAGGAAAGATGATGCACTCTACGTGGAGATTCCGCAAGGAGCCAGGCTAGAGCTGTTCCCACAGTCGGAGACGAGCTTCTTTCATCTGTCCTTAGAAGAAATCAATGGCTTTGAAGCGAGCTTCATCACAGATGAGACAGGGGAGGTAAGACAAGCAGTTATCAAGGCAGACAGTCGGGAATTTGTTCTCGAAAAGATTGAACCTTGAGTGCCCAAATCCCTCGACAGTAGTGTATCCCATTCACCGTATGCGCCCAATACGGCAAATCCATCGTGGAGATTGCCGCCATTTATCGCTAAAGATTTGGTTCTGGCGCACTTTTGGTGAATCGAAATTTTGCTCCTTCCAAATTTGCACAGATGCGCCTAAATCAACGATATTTTGGCGGCAAAACTGTTTAGAAATGCCCGACAGACTAGAAATTCGGCAGGTCTTTGAATTGAACTCGGTAAGTCTGCTAACGTTTTCACCAAAATTGCGCCAGAGCCATTTACGGCCAATTAGCGTTGAATCTTACGACATTGTCCGTTAAGTAGCTTGTATATGGGCAGTTTAGCGTCTTGCCCAGGACGGTCGAGGTGACACCGTTGGCGTCAGGATCAGTCGAAAAAGTCGGCGTTGGCGTCTTCGATGCTGTAATCGTCGGGGAGCTGGGTGCGGTTGGGATGTGGATCGTGGACGGTGGTGGCGCTGGCGATCATGGCCTCGAGCTTCACTTTGACAAGCTAAGGGTCCACGGCGGGGGAGGATGACGCAGACCAAGGTCCGGGGACTAGCTGACGGAGGAGGTCGCGTTCGGCACGCAGGTTAATCACCGAATGAATTCGGCGCTTATCAAGAGCAAACATGCTGAAGCATGTTCGGGCGTGCTTTGCAGAACTGGGAGCCGAGCATGGCATGGTTTTTGCAGGGGTGGCCGGCTGCCGTGGTGACGGTGCAGGTTGTCATAATTGGGATTGTACGCGGCCGGGGCGGGTGAAAAAGTAGCAGGGTGGCAGAGTTTCAGAGCGGCAGGTGGCGGGACGGCCGTTTCAAGTGAATTGTAGTCAGTGAGAAGTGCGTCTGCCTGGCAACTACGGCCCGTCCCCGGTCGGCCGGTAAACAAAGCCCTGGTGCGCGAGCGTTCCGCTCTGCGGATCATGGTCGATCAAAATCGAAGATCGCCACTGAGAAATATTCTTCAATTGGTCGTTGACAGTCTCAATAGGGGTATTTGTCGGGGTGGAATGGTTAAGCTTAGCAAACAGGCGAATTATCTCGTCGAATGGCCTTCCAAATGCCTGTTCATACTAAGGAAAATGGCTTTCAGCGAGGTCGCATTTGCTAATTCACCTTAGCGCTGGGTGGACCGTTCCCATTGATAATCAAATAATCGCTGATAATCTTCGATTGCTTGTAGGTCATCAGTACCAAGACTATATTCGGATAATCCGTCCCCCTGGCCATAAGCGCTATAGTGGAAATTTTGACTGCCTACAACCAAGAACTCATTGTCGATCAGGGCAGTCTTGTAATGCATCAGTTCTTCCAAGAATCGAATTTCGACTTGCTCTCGTAAGCCGCGATTTTCGAGTTCATTTACGAAAATATCATAGGCGACTGCATTTTCAATGCCATTGAGGGGTATTGGGTAGATAATTAGACGAATCGTTGCCCCATTCTCAGCAGCCTGCATCAAGCCGTCTAGATACTCAGTCGCTTCTCTAAAGTCACATAGTTCATAAAGCAGATTTAGATCGCACACCATCTCCATGGCGAACATGGTGTGCATGGCGTCTACTTCATTCTGAGCGGCCCCCAGGCTGCTTTCCACAATACGGTCGGCTTCATCATATTCCTTGGAACGGTACAGGGAGAAGATGGTGCTGTTTGCACCAGGCAGGTAGTATTTAAGCACCTCTGGGACGTGATCGGCGGTTCCTGTTCCCTTGCGACAAGTTACCTGCCAGGGAATCAGGGAGGGATAAAAGTCCGAACAAGTGTATTGGTTACTGCCTTCCCACAAATCATCAAAGGTGCGATGGGAATTTTGCACGACAGGGCCAGACAGTAATATGCCCAAATCTTGTTTATCAGCACCTAAACCAGAAGGATGATCGGCAGCGTAATGCGCATACTCCATATTGAAGCCGGCGATCAGGGCCCGCTTACCATCGACTACCATAAATTTGGTGTGGCTGTGAGGCATCGCGCCATCGAAATCGGCTACCTCCACTCGCCAGCCGATATCTGGATCAACCATTTTATCGACGCCTGCGGCGCGCAAATCGGACAATACTGCGTATGGTTGATCACTGAACGGTTGCAAGTTAAGCTGCGGCGGATTGCCCGTTAGAATGCGTACAGTCAGGCCGCGTGGATATTGCTCTGGATTCGCCTTCAATTTTTCGTACAAAGAAGCCACAGATTCAGCCAGGACATAACCCGGACTGTCCAGATTATTATCAGCCTCATACCACATGGTCGTAAAAAGCAGTTCATACTGGGCTGTTTGGGCTAATTCGGCAAAGGCGTCAAAACCGCCATTAGGATTGGGTATTTCATCGCTAAAAGCAGCATCGGGATTGGGCATATGCACGAGCTGATGGACCTGATTCTGACAGTAGGGAATGAGATCCTTAGCAGGTCTGTATTCTGGGCGGCGAGAAACATCGTAAGCGATCTGGCTGATGCCAGCAAGCGGGTGTTCATCACAATTGTAGGGGATGAAGCTGGCATAAGCTATGTCGCTTTTGCCTGAAAGGTTGCTTTGCCAGACTAAGTGGAGGTGGGAATCCGCAGCAGCGACTGATGGTTGGGCAGCAGTACCTGTACGGTCGATGATGGCAGGCTCAGTCCAGGTGTTGCCAACAAGAGTGCTTTCGTAAAGCAGTGTTTGTGGCAGAGTACGGCCGTTTACATCCACCACCTCATTGCCAAACCAAATTAGATGCAGCGTTCCCTGGCTATCTTGCACCAACTCGGGACGCGAACTACAGGAAAACACAGAGACGGTTTGCAAGCCTTCTTTATTCGCGTAGCGTAGTTCATTATCGTGACCACACCAGGCCAGATGAATCATGTTTTGTGCATCCATAAAGATATTTGGCCGGTTCCCCTCGCCCACTGAAATTGACGGGCTTCCCCATTGACCGTCGGCATAGACAATCGTATGAATGGGTCCGTCCATGTCTTCTCCAGCAATATAAACAAGCGCAAAACGGCCGCTATCACTGCCATCTAATTGATGTTGACCAGCCATGGTTGTTGCAGCAACGGGAATACAATCAACAGCATCGCTTGGGTTCTGGTTTGAAGCAGGCCACAAACGGTACAAGAGTTGCCCACCGTCCGATTTCCAGACCGCCATGAGGTTATCCGCATTATCAAGTGCCAGGCCAGGCGAGGTATGCTTAGAAGTGTCCTGTGCGCAAGTTGGCACTTCGGAAATATTCAGTGGGGATGTACAACCATCTTCCTGGCATTGGCCATAATGAATGGCTCCAGCTTCTTCCCAAACGATGTGGGTTCTGCCTGTGCTGTCGATCACAATCTGGGGACCAGTGGCCTCGCCAGCGCTGTTGGAGATGTTGACGGGCTTCTGCCAAATGGCCTCCTCATCCTCCCATACGCCGGGCAACCAATAAATATCAGAGCCGCCCCCTTCCCTTTGAGTCCAGGCCTGAGCCAATTGCCCTGTTTCATTCGCAGCAATCACCGGCTCCTGGGGGGTGCCAGAGAAAGTGACCGTGCCAGACAGATCGGAGCTTTCTGACCAATGGGTGCCGGTAGTTGCAGATTCAAGGACGGTAGCAAGATCAGCTTCACTGGGCGTCAGTGTCTCCACGGCAGCAGTAATAAGGGGGCTCACCACCCAGATTGACAATAAGATGATAACCCCAGCGAAAGCCCAAGGCCACCATTTTAATTTTCGCGGCGCGAATACTTTTTCAGCCAGATAACTGAAAACAAACCCCAAGGCAGCGCCGCCAACCAGGCCAAAGACGAGAAAGCCTAAGAATAGCAACGAACGATTCCCTGATTGAATATTTGCCGTTTCAATGGTCAGCAAATAACGGCGCAAAAATTCACCCAGACCAAAGCCACCGATGCCAAATCCTAGCAAACTGGCTAAGGCTACATACCCAACCCCATGTTTTCGTACTAGGAGCAGGCCCAAGAGCAAGCCAAATAGCGCGCCAAAAATCGCACCGACAATGGCAAACAGGAATGAGAATTTAGTGCTATCTAAATCGTAGCGACTATAAAAAGAGAGCAAGAAGAGGATCAAAATCACAACAAACAGGACTAGACTAAAGACCAGACCCATGCTCAGGCCGGCCCGCCACGCCTTGCTCCATCGGCTTATTTGTCTATCTGGCGGTAATTGTAAAGATAAACCACCAAGCGCTCCCCCTACACCAAATCCAGTCGCTTCGATTAGAAGCGCCATACCAATACCTATAAATAGAAGCTCTGTTGGAATCCGTAAACCGACGCCGGTTGCATCGACGGTAGCATATAATAAACCAGTGATAAGGATGCTCACCCCCAGACCTAAACCATATGCCAGACCACTTTTTAGGGCATTTGGTAGATGTGGCTTAATTTTATCCATATCTTTTCCCTCAATATTGGTTTATTGTTGTAGGAATCTTACCATTATCTGCTATTATGAACCTACTCCTCCATTGTTGTTTTTGGGATAAGAATCGCCTCGGCAACATCAATTTTCATTATTACCTCTTCCATCTGTGGAAACGCGCTTTCCAACTCTTCCCTAAGCTCCGAGATAGGCTCGGGTTCATCTGATCCATTGACGATGATCTCGACATCCCGATTGAACACATTTACTTCACGCAGCTCAAGGGCTATATCGTTTCTATCCAGCCAGTCGAGCGTGATTTCACCGATTTGTGACTGGTTAGCACTGTTCTTGGCCACAGTAAAAGTCGCCGCGGCCAGAGGGACGGTAACCAAGAGAACGCCAAGGGTGATGAAGGCATAAACTCTACGCGCCCTTGCTCTGGTTAGCTCCCTTTCTTCGAAGGAGGCGCCGCCGAGGTCCAAAAGCAGAAATACGATCCCACCGGCGAGCAAGATGGACAGCAAATTGGTCAGAAATAGGAGCGATGCCCCTCCGACAGCGTCCCATTCCCCTTGTGACAGGGTTATACCGACGACAGAAAGCGGCGGGACCAGAGCAATAGCGATAGCAACGCCGGGCAGTGAATCGGCGACATCGGCGCGGCTGTAGGCAAAAGCTGCGGCGGCCCCGGCAGCCATTGCGACAATGAGATCGTCGAGATTGGGCGACGTGCGGCTGGCAATTTGCGAATTTGTGGTGACTGAGATCACATTAAATGTGATCAACCCGATGATTGCCGAGAGGGTAATGACTATGATTATGCCACCGGCGACGATCAAGATGGAACGAACAGCCCGTTTCGCACGGCCCATGACCAAGGCGGCTGTTGTGGCTACAATCGGGTTCATTAGCGGGGCGATAATCATGGCGCCGATAACGGTGGCCGTCGAATCTGCGAGCACCCCATAAGCTGCAATAATCGTGGAAAGAAACAAGAGAACGGTGAAGCGCACGAGGTACGGCCGTCGCCGGTCCCCTTCAAAAAACAGCTTGTTTTCTAAATTGGGAAGATTTTCTGGCGTAAAGCGATTATCTTGTAATATCTGGGACAACACATTCATCATTGATCCTCCTGCTTTGTGTGATACAGAGGTCCGTACCTCTCTTCCACCCGAACCTGAAGATCAACGACAGTGGCGGCAGAACCGCCAGTAATACAACAGGTCCCCCCACGCAATCACCGGCGTTTCAGTTTGCGGCATTATTTTTTATACACACGATGCAAACTATCGGCCGATGGGTTCTTCAGCCGCCAAAAATCAGGCTCTTATCAAGCAACGGAAATTCAAAACTCTCTTATCCACCTGCCAGCAATTTTTGTTTGGCAGAGGCGAATTCCTCATCTGTCAAGACGCCTGATTCATGTAATTGGGCCAACTGCTGCAACTGTTCCACCATGTCCGTCCCGGTATCTGCTGCCGGTGCTTCAGGAGCTGACGTAGCTGGTGCTTCATAGGTTTGAATCTGATCCTCCTGCCGCTTCTCGTGGACTTTTTTGCCCGCATAATATGCGGTTCCGCCAACTGCAGCCGCCTTCAGTACTTTGGGACCACCTTCGTCTCTGGCAGCTTCCTTTACTTTTCTTTTCGCAGTACTTTTTACCTTCCGCTTCGCCCTTGACTTGGCCTTTTGTTTTGCCCGATCCTTAAGCATTTTCGGCCTCCATATGCTCCATTTCTGACACAAGCTCTTCATGAGTTTGCGGGCTAATGTATGCACTATCCAATACAGCGCCTCCACTGGCATGGACGGCATTACGCATTTCCACACCCCACAGATGTTCCAGCAACAATACTGCACCGGTCGCGTTATTGGGCAAGCTCTGCGCAGCAATAGCGATGTCCCCTTCAGAAAGGATCCCCAAAGTATCGCTAATCAGCGGTGCGAAGAGGGCTTCATCTTCGTCAGACAACTCGCTGACTTCTACCACCTCTAAATTGCCAGATTCATCCTTCGTGATGAAAACCAAATCCACCACCCCGACGCAGCCCTTCTCCTGGCTTTTAAGCATCTGTGGCAGGATTTCACTGATGAAGCGATCATCATCAAATTGAAATAGTACATACTCTAGTGGTCCATGCATCATGTCATTCTCCTTTTATTGATTATCACTGCAATATATTTTAAAAAAGTACAATTCACCGCAACTTTCACAACTTCAATTTTTCCTTCGCGCTTTGGAACTCCTCATCCGTAATGGCACCTCGTTCATGCAGGTCTGCCAGCCTCTCTAATTCATCTAGCCTGACTACCTCTAATTCAGCCTTTTCTTTTTTGGCCTCACTATCACCCCCTTCCTGACTCATCCACCTGAGTCCGATAGCCAGGGCGATGATCGTGATCGGCACCACCAATACCGGCCAATCTAAGGATCCTAGACCAGCATTCAACATGAATTCAAGGAAGGCTACCGCCAGGAGCATAATGATCACCTTCAACAGCATTTCGTCCATACCACCCAGGTTTTTTACTTCCTTCCATGAAGGGTGTTTCCGGGTGTTATCTTTCTCCCTGCTGCCAAGGTTTGCCCGGAATAGGAGCCGATAAAGGCCAATAGCGAAGATAATGAGGATCGTGCCAAAAATGAAGTGATCCACCGAGGCGACTAACCGGATCATCGCCGCCTCACCGGCTTCTATCGCTCCCTCGGGCTCTTCAATGCCAAAAAAGAGAAGGTAAGCTTCAATCGTGTCTCTCGTTCCCAAGAGCATCATCAACACCGCGCCTATGATGGGCGCGATGACCGCCAGCACGGCAACATAACGTAGGTTGAAGACAGTATTGATCAGTTTATTCATTTTTGGTTTCCCTAATTTCTGGATCACCTTGCAGTGTAGTTGTGCTTATATCTGACTTCTCTTGGCACCAAATTATGGACGTAGGGCGGCCAACATATTTATCTGAAACTACACTAAACAATTAGGGCGATGTCCTTACGGTTGCATCGCCCCTCGATTTACCTTCACCTACTGCTTGGCCATCGCCCGGCGCATCGCCGCTTCCGCATCCTCAATGGCATGGCCGGACAGGTCATAAGTGACCCGTTTGACGGTCCCGGTGAACCGAAATGGCGGTTTGTAGGCCGCGTGGTCAACACTGTCGCCATAATCCCGGCCACAGGTCACGCCCTCGGCCGAAAAGATGAGCGGCACGGTGACGTCCATATCCACTGCACCCACCTGCCGGTTATTGATGAACAGCTTCCCGGTGCCCGGCGCTCCTTTGCCGTTGCGGATATCGGGCTCACCCGTCACTTCAAACTCGTAGACGATGGTCACCTCCCCTTCGGGCACGTCCATGTCGGAACTGATCTTGAAATCCTTGCGTCCCAGGTAGTTGTAATAAAAGTGCGCTTTCCCATCCTGCAGATAGAGCGTGTAGCCACCGGAATGGGATCCGGATGAGACCACCACCCCCTCGGCTCCGCCCTCGGGAATATGGAGATCGGCCGTGATCACATGGGAACGGTTGTAGACCATGGGTTGGCTGAGGGTCATCACCGGCGCCCCGGGATAGAAGACGTACTGCTCGCGGGGACCGGACAGCGTCGGCCGCTCCGTGGCAAAGCGCTGGGAGATGGTACCATCCAAAGGCAGTACATTGTACTTGTCCGCTTCCTGCCACCAGAGGTCGATCAGCTCTTTCAACTTCTGCGGTTCTTCTGCCGCCAGGTCCCTGGTTTCCGCGGGATCTTCTTCTACATGGAACAACTGCCACTCATGGGCATCCAGATCATACAGATCTTTTTGGCTGATGGGGTCGGCCGGCTTGCGCCCCCTTTCCGCACCGGTAACGTAATCTGGTCCCGGCCAGCCGCAGACGGCACGCCAACCATCGTGGTAGATGGAACGGCCGCCAAAAATCTCATAATACTGCGTATGGTGCTTCGTTTCCGCCTCTGCATCGTCAAAGGTGTGGGCGAAACTGACCCCTGCGATGGGCGCTTGTACCGCCCCTTTGATGGTCTCCGGCGGCTCAATTCCTAGGACATCCAGCACCGTAGGCACCATGTCGATAACATGGCCATACTGGGTTCGCATCTCGCCGGACGCCTTGATGCCTTTAGGCCAGTGGACGAGGAAAGGATCGGAGACGCCGCCGCGGTAGATCTCCTTCTTCCAGCGCCTGAAGGGCGTATTACCGGCATGCGCCCAACCCCAGGCGTAATGGTTGTAGGTATCAGGACTGCCCAACTTGTCAATCATCGCCAGGTTTTCTTCAATGCTCTCCCCGGCGAAGTTGAAGAAGTTGAATTCGTTCAAACTGCCCACCGCGCCGCCTTCCGGGCTGGCACCGTTATCGGAGACGAACATGAGCAACGTGTTGTCCAGTTCGCCGATCTCCTCCAGGAAATCGAGAACGCGATTGAATTGGTGGTCGGCATGGGAGACAAAGCCCGCCATGACTTCCATCATCCGTGTGTAAAGTCGCTTCCCGTCGTCTGACAGGGATTCCCACTCGGGAACGTCAGGATCACGAGCTGAGAGCTCGGTATTTTCAGGGAAGATGCCCAGTTTCTTCTGATTGGCAAATACGATTTCTCGCAGCTTATCCCAACCCATGTTGAATTTGCCTTTGTACTTGTCAGCCCACTCCTTGAAGATATGGTGCGGCGCGTGGCCGGCTCCGGGGCAGAAGTAGAGGAAGAAGGGTTTGTCTGGCGCATTGACATGGGCATCGCCGATGAATTCAATCGCCTTATCGGCGATATCAATAGAGAAATGGTAACCCTCTTCCGGCGACCTTGGCTGTTCGACGGCATGATTGTCATAGATCAAGTCCGGGTACCACTGATCCGTCTCGCCGGGCATGAAGCCATAGAAGCGCTCAAAGCCGCGACCCAGGGGCCAAGTGTCATAGGGTCCGGCCGGCGTCTCTTCCGTGGGCACACAGAGATGCCATTTTCCAATAGCGAAGGTGTTGTACCCCTCCTCTTTGAGGATTTCCGACAGGAAACCGTTCTCAAAGGGGACGCGGGCGTTGTAACCGGGGTAGCCGGTATTCCACTCGCTGATGCTGCCCATGGCATTGGAATGATGGTTGCGCCCGGTGATAATGCAGGAGCGCGTTGGCGAACAGAGTGCCGTGGTGTGCATATTGGCATACAGCAAGCCGTTGTTTGCCAACCGCTCCAGTGCTGGTGTTTCGATCAGCCCGCCAAAAGGTTCTAGCTGGCCAAACCCGATGTCATCCAGCACATAGAAGAGCACGTTGGGCAACCCTGGCTTCGCCCGTTTGGGCACCGGCCAGGCTGGTTCAGAATCTTCAATCGTTTTCCCGATCCTCCCTGTGAATGGGGTACCAGGTAGATATTCGATTATCGTCATCTAGCTTACCTCCGCTAAGTGGTTCTTTCGCTAAGTTCGCAAACATATGCCAGGCACTTAATGAGGCAAGTTGCCCCGAGAATTCAACAGAAAAGTGCCTGGCATTTTATCGTAGGTATTTAGAAAATGAGCCAATAGGTGAACCTTACCATCATTGAACGATTTATACGTCGATGGAGGTTAGCTCGGTTGATAGCATTATCAACCGAACTCTCTGGCTGCCCTCGTGTCTTAATTTTCAGCTGGCTTTTCTTCTTCCTCGCCGCCAGCGCCTTCATCCCCTTCCTCTTCATCTGCCGGCGTGATCACGGCATCGACGACGGCGGCACCTTCGTCGGTGACCACGGCCGCTTCGTATGCCGCTCCTTCTTCGGTCGTGGCCACGACTTCATAAGCAGCACCCTCCCCGGTGGCTACAGCCTGGCCGGCGACAACCCCTTCCTCGGTAGCAGCAATGCCAAATACTGCAACTTCAGAAGGAGAGGAAACAACCTCGCCGGCAGCTACGCCTTCTTCAGTCAGCACCATGGCCAGCAACACATCCTGGCGGGCGTTCAGTTTATCACTAAATTCGGCAGCGATTTCAGTGGCCATTGTCATTGTTTCCGCTTCAGGCGCTTGTTTGCGCACCGCTTCAACAAAATCCTTACTGGTTGTGACCGCCAACGCCGAGGTACCAGAAGGTAAGGCGGCACCGATTTCTTTCAAGGAATCGTTGTCAAAACCGGCATCCCCATGCGCCGCAAGCCCTCCGACCGCCGCGCCGGCGCCAGCTCCAAGGGCTACACCAGCCGGCCCGCCCAAAAGACCGATAACGCCACCGATCAAGGCGCCAATCCCGGCTCCCTTCCCGGTGCTCATATCCCCCGTTTCCTTGATGTGCACCTTCCCCTCAGCGCTGCGACGCACCACCGCGGCATCATCATAATAAAACTGGCCTTGCTTTTTGGCCTGTTTCAACGCGTCCAGCGTCTTGTCTGCACCTCGCTCGTCCACGTAAGCAGCCACAAACAAACCGACACCGGCCGTTCCTTCACTCTGCTCACCATTTGTTGTTTCGTCACTCATGATATGTCTCCTTATGATATTAAGTGTCCGCTGCCAGCTCTCAGCCACCAGCGACTTTTTATCCAAGTTGCCAACTTTTCTTAGTTACGCTTGACCATTACCATTCTCGATACCAGAAAGCCGGCAACTTTTTGTTAACGGGGTATACAGAAATCTATGCGCCGATTTGAGCAAGGATTCGGCCGTCGTTCACGGCTTCCACCAAAGCCTGGTAATCCTTCTCCGTCTGGTCAGCATAGGCCATGGCAAATTTGCTAGTGGCCTCATCAAAGATAGTGGAGCTTCCCAGGTAGCCGCTAATAGTAGCCGCGGGCTCGCCCCAACGGGCATGTGCTCGGGCCAGGCAGGGCGCGCACACGGTTAGATAGGTAACCAGGCCATCGGCTTCGAGTGCGGTTACGTCGAAGGAACCTTTCATATCCTTTAGCTGTCGCCAATAATAGTGGGTTCCGGATCGCGCTTGTTGCCAACCTAAAAAGATATCGGAACTGGCCTGCATCAAGCGCTGGCCAACCACGACGCGCTCTGCTTGACTGGGATAATCGTGATCGGTCAGGTAGTGCGCTAACGCAGAGGTCCCGGCCTCTTTCTGCTGTAAGATCAGGGCATCGTCCGGCTTATCGCCTTCAATCAGGATAATCCAACAGCGCGTTCCTACGCTGCCGACACCACCAACTCGTAGGGCGGCGTCACTCATGTGATAGCGCTGTAAAAGCCGCCGGCGTTCTTTGGATAAACTTTCCAAATACGCGCGCCAGGCATCCTGAATATCAGTGCGGTCGGGGGCCCATTTTTTCTGATCTGTACTCATTTCAGATAAACGCACGATCAGAGGTGGATCGTTCTTTATCCGCCTCTTGCCATCTGCGATCTCGGTAAGCTTGCCCAGGGTATGTGCGGTCGTGTGTGAATGGGCCTTTTTGACCGTTTTCCGGGCCCGCTTCGCGCTTACTTTTGCATAGTGGTCAAAGAGTTTGACGACGGATGTGGCATCCGTGTGGTGATACCATACGTCCAGGATCGTCATCTCAGCTAAACGCTGCATCGCTTTGCGGTAGGCGCTGGAAACAGTGGCAGCCAGTTCCTGGCAAGTTTCTCTATCAAAACCAATACCGCGACCGGCGACCACGGCGCTGGCGGCCAGACGCTTCAGATCCCATTCCCAAGGTCCGGGATAGCATTCATCAAAATCGTTGACATCAAAAACCACGTTGCGCTCGGGCGTGGCAAAGAGGCCAAAGTTGGAAAGGTGCGCGTCACCGCAAAGTAGGACCTCAAAGTCTGTCACGGGTGATAAGGCCAAATCGCTGGCCATAACCACGGCCGAACCGCGCAAAAAAGCGAACGGTGAAGCCATGATACGGCCGTACTTGATCGGCAGCAGATGTTCTATTCGCCCCTCGTCTTGTTGTTGTAACAGGCTGAGCGGATCGGGACGATCAGCCGCCGCAGCCCATTCACCATGGCTGCTGCGCGGCACCTGCTTGCGCAAACTTTTTCCTTTTGCCCGATTATCCAGTGCTACCTGACTATTCTCATCTTGTTCAATAGCCATAGATCACCCTCGCTCTCGCCTAGTCGAAAGTATTTACATGCGCCCCTAGCCACGGATCAGTCCGACCTAACTCAGCCCGCCAATCATCTGGGTGCACGTATGAACCATTGATTCTTGTCGATAATTCCGCGTTCTCTGTGTCTTCTCCGTGATCTCTGCGTCCTTGTTTAAGGTAACTTATTACCGGCTGGCACGCAACAACAGCAAGAATAGATTGATGTAGTCGAGGTACAGCTTAAGCGCGCCGATGACCACGAGACCGCCTCCGTGGGGGTGGCTGTCAATCTGCTGGCCCATTTTTTTCAATTGGTTTGTATCCCATGCCGTCAACGCCACAAAGATGGCAATGCCGATAAAATTGAGCGCCCAATTGAGGTTGGTCAACGCCTGCCCGGTTATCCAGCTAAAGAACCAGCTGGCCAGCCAGGCCAGGAACCAACCGGTCAGCAGCATAAAGAGAAAGTGTCCTGACCCGCTCATATCCTTTTTGATGATCAGGCCAATCCCGCCAGAAACCAGGAACGTGGCTGAGGTGATAAGAAATACGGTGTAAATTTGATCATCAGAATACAGAAGAAATATGGATGAAATGGCTACACCGGTCAATGCCGCGTAAAATAAAAAGAGTATCACTCCGGCGCCTGGTGCTATCTTCATCACCCTGGCGCTTATCACATGCACAACGATGACCTGCACAATAAACAGCGCCCAAACCAGGGCGGGATTGGTGGCCAGACGGGTTTCAAATTGTGTATATTCACTGACAAAATAGGAAACAATGCCTGTTATAGCCAGTCCCACAAACATCAATAAATATATTTTGGCCAGAAAGACGTTAACTTTAGTTTCGGATGCTGGTGCTGCCGCCGTAATTGCTTGTCCCATTTTTACCTCCATATGCTTCCCTATTTAAGGCCGTATTCTCTGGAAGTTGGCTACCGTTGCCTCATCGGCCGTGCGCATGTTCATACTATTGCCTTCAATTTTGTAAGTATCGGCCGTTTCCAGCACCGCCAGGTATTGGCTTTCCTGCTCCATGATGCCCTCGGGCTCTGAGCAAGCCGTACGACCAGTGCCAAAGGGACCCATGGAAATCTTCTGGCCATCCGTTTCATAAGGGCCAAAGTAATCATTGCAGCCGGCGTTGCCGGTTAGTTGGCCGTCCTCTCCGAAATTGGCCGTGATCTGGGTGCCCATAATGACGCTGACGACCCTGCCTTTACCGTTGTTATAGCCAATGATTTCGCATGAAGTTTTGTTCTACTTGCCGGTCCCGCTGCAGGCGCAGGCAAGTAGAGCAACCTGGCGGTTGCTCTATAGCGCTTATTGATTGTTGATTTAGCTGATGACTATCCTCAATCGCAAGGCGCCACGGTACACCTTATAAACCGCGATCAGAAAAGTCCGGAGCCTCTTCATTCATCAACGGCTGATCTGGCCATGCCACTTCAATCGCATGGCCCATCCCCCGGCTGACCCAACCATACGCCGAACCGGGCGCATGATTTAATATCCTCATGACTGTCGGATTGGTGTTGGGACCGGGATAGTAAAGCACCTGCACATGGACAGTCTCACGGCCGATGTGGAGATTATGAAACCAACCGCTGTCAGTCCAGCCGTCAAGTGCGTACCAGGATGCCAATACATTTCCCCCCGGTTCTTGCAGGAGATATAGACCGCGGCGGGCTTTGTGCCCGCTAACTTCAAAATTAATCCGTGCGGCCGTGCCCATTGGGTCATCTGGATCCGCTCCATCTTCCTGCAGCGCCGGGCCTGCTCCACCACGATCGCTTCCTCCTGGTTCTGGTTCTCCTTCACCACCAGGCAAACCCCCACCAGGTTCCGGCTCTGGCTCGATTTCACCAGGTCCAAATTGCGCCAATGGAACCGCTCCAGCAGATCCAACGACCAGCAAAATCATGAGGGCAATAAAGCCCAATAAGGTACTCACATAAACCAATCTTTTCATGTCAATCTCCCCTGATAATGTAGAACGATTTGGTAAATCGTTTGATGACCGCTTCTCTCAGGTATCTCTGCTGATTGCAAAATCGTGACTTCCCTCTATGGGTTCTGGTCAGCTTCAGCTACAATCTCCTGGTCAGGCCAGGCGACTTCAAGCGCATGGGCAACCGCCCGGGCCACCCAACCATGCGTCGAGTCGAAGGCCGGATTCAATATCCTCATGACCGTTGGCTCTGTGTCAGGTCCTGGATAGTAAAGCACGTCCACATATACAGCACCAAGTGGGAGGTCAAATTCAATCCAACCACTGTCCTCCCAGCCATCAAGCGCATACCAGGAGGCATATTCTGCTCCCCCGATTTCTGTAACGACATAAAGACCTCGCTTGGCTTTGTGGCCAGCGACTTCAAAATCAATACGTACGGCCGTTCCCGATGGTCCCGCTTCAGCAGGTTCAGCTTCTGCTGCCTCAGGTTCTGGCTCTGCCTCTCCTTCACCAGGCAGGCCCCCCTCAGGCTCCGGCTCTATCTCTCCTTCACCGGGTCCAGCTTGAGTCAACGGATATGCTCCGGCAGATCCAGCTACCAGCAGAACCATAAGGGCAACGATGCCGAATAAAGTGCTCACATAAACTAATCTTTTCACGTCAATCTCCTATGATAGGGCGCAGACAAGGTGTCTACTCGAGTCTGGGTCCGCCCAGAGAATGATAAAACTGGGCGGACGCAGTCGTTTTGATGAAGTGCGTTTCTGAGCTGTATTGTTTACAGACAGTACGTGCTTAGCCTTTATTTAAAGGTCAGAATCATCAATTCCTTCTACGGGCATGTCGGGCCAGGCGACTTCAAGCGCATGGGCCATTCCCTCGCCAATCCATCCCATATCCGTGCCTGGTGCAGGATTCAAAATCCTCATGACGGTCGGTTCGGTTTCTGGGCCGGGATAGTAAAGGACTTGCACTTGCACCGCATCCCCTTTGATCTCCAGATCGTTGATCCAGCCACTGTCCAACCAGCCATCAAGCGCATACCAGGATGCCACTTCTGCACCTCCCGGGAGTTGAACGCTATAGTGTCCACGTTTAGCGGAGTGTCCGGGAGCAAGCTCAAAATCGATACGCACGGCCGTGCCCTCCGGCCCCGCCTCTTCCTCTTCAGCAGCCTCACCAGCTTCCGGCTCTGGTTCAATTTCACCACCGGGCTCCAGCTCTGGTTCTATTTCACCAGGGATACCTTCCTGTGCGCCTACAGTTCCAACTGCCAGTAAGACGACGAGAGCAACAACGGCTAACAAAATGCTCCAATTAACTTTCTTTTTCATGACATTCTCCTTTTTGTTTTCTATTGAAGGCGTATATCCACCTCCATCAATCAGTAAAATCCTTTTCTAAGCTGGACTGTAAGCCTACGAATAACTCATTGCCATAATTGTGTCCGGCCTCGTCGTTCAGCGGGTGTTTCCTCTCATGCCATACTTCCTCTCCTTACTTATTTCTGCCCGACAGCATCTGGGCATTCTGCATCGAATACAGCACTTCTAGAAGCTTGTCAGGCGGCCCATTCTGGCTAACAAACGCATCTGCGCCGGCCGACATGGCCGTAGACTCCACGTCCGGGTCGGCCGATAACACTACCACCTTGGGTGGTTTAATAAGCTGCAGAATTTCAGCGATTAAATCCTGCATAAACGCACGAGGTAGTTTCCAATCTAGCAACAGCACATCAGGTTGAGATGCTTTTACTTGAGTCACCAAGCCTTGCGATTGGGAAGTCATTCCAGTGACATACAATCCCGGTTCCCTATGCAGGTACATTTGTAAGGCCAAGCGCGTTCCCGCATCTGCATCCGCAATAAATATTCGCATCCGATTATCCCGGTCAGCCTCGGCTATACTCTAGTTGACATAGAGTAAATGGTGGATAGAACCGAACTGAGTAGATCTATTACATCCCTACCTATGCATTATATTGAGCCGGGTTCACATAACATCATGCATTCGTGCCGTTAGCTTATGGTCCGAATGTACCATTCTCTTGAGGTCTACATGTGGCTTGTCCCAATCGGGGCTTGGCTCCATTGGGCGAAAGAAAAACCATCTTGGATGTTGGCATCATCCAGGATGGTATCTCCGGTTATTTAAGATACAAGCTGGTGCCTTATCGCCAGGGCAGCCGCCTGGGCACGATTGGTCGCGTCTAACTTGGATATACAGGCGCTGACATGTTTCCTGACTGTATTCGTGCTAATCACGAGCCGTTCCGCAATCTCATTATTGCTCAAACCCTCGGCAACCAGGGCGAGCACCTCTTTTTCTCGGGGACTTAAATCAAAGCCCAGCTGCTGCGGGCTGGTATTCGCCTTGATCAAGGCCTGCGTTGCCTCTGGAACCAGGACGGTAGCCCCCGCATAAGCGGATCGAATCGCATCTTCCACGATTTCCTTTGGAGCGTCTTTAAGCAAGAAACCAACGGCACCTGCCTCCAGCGTGTCTTGGACCACATCTTGATCTGGAAAGCTGGTCAACACGATGATCTTCAGCTGCGGGTAGCGTTCCAAAAGGGCACGGGTAGCTTCCACCCCATTCATTCCCGGCATGATGATGTCCATCAAGATCACATCAGGTTGTATTTTTGCGCACAATGACAGCGCCTGTTTGCCGTTCCCCGCTTCGCCGAACACCCGAATATCATCATAGGTCATTAGCATGGTTTTGATACCAAAACGAACGATTGGGTGATCGTCGACAATTAAAACTTCAATCGTCTCTGTTTTGCTCATCTATTCTCCACCTCTAGCTTCTTCCCAACTCACGATCACTGCCGTCCCGTCGCCAGGCTCACTATCTATCTGCAAGGTGGCTCCAATCTTTTGGGCCCGTTCACGCATGATGCCAATACCCAAATGTCCGGAAGGTATCACCTGGGGATCAAAACCACGACCATCATCTCTAATAGATAACAGTATGCCATTGGGGCGGCCACTAAGCTCGATAAGAACTTCGCTTGCCTCAGCATGTTTGGCGACATTGTTTAAAGATTCCTGGGCGATACGATGGAGAGCCAGGGTCACCTCATCTGCGAACTGACGGTCACCATTTACCTTTAAGGAAACCTCAGCCTGGGAACGTGCGCGAGCGGAGACGGCTAGCGTTTCCAGTAACACCGCTAGCGTCTGATCCCGCAGTGTGTCCGGACGCATCTCGAGCAAGAGGCTGCGCATTTCGGCCGAAGCACCCCGGATCATCCTCGACAATATCTCAAGATTTTGTTGGCCCAAAGCAGGATCTTTGTCCCACAAACCAAGCGTCGCATCAGCAATCATTCCCGCCGAAAATAGGATCTGTGAGACAGAGTCATGCAATTCGCGTGCCAGTCGTTCTCGTTCTTCCTGAACAGCCGCTTTCTGTTCAGCCGCGATTTGTTCGGACACATCATCAACCATGGCCAGGAAGAGTTCTTCCCCTTGGATGACAAGCCGGCTCGAATTCAACCTAGCATAAAAAGTGTTGCCGTCATCGCGTAAGATATGGACAGTGAAATCCTGCAACCTCCCTTTTTCGCGCAACTGGTTTAGCAATTGCACACGCTGCCTGGGATCAACGTAAACATCGCTTGCATTGCGCTGCAGTAGTGATGCCTCAGTTGTGCGCAGCATATCCGCCAGGGATTTATTGACCTCCAGGAATTGGCCGGCGAAGTTGGTCAAAGCAAGACCCAGCGGAGATGATTCAAAAAACACACGAATCTGTTCTCGCGCAGAACTCAACTCTAGCGAATGCTCGTGCAAGAGCCTTTGCAATTCGGCCGTTCGCTCGGCCACCAGCTCCTTCAGGTGAAATTGCACCTCTCGCAACCTCAAATGGTTTTTCACCCTCAACAAAACTTCTGCTTCGTGGAGTGGTTTGCAGATGAAATCGATCCCCATGATCTCAAATTTATGAATACAATCCTGCAGCTCGTCCAACTTACCGGCAAATATAATGGGAACATCTCGCGTGCGTTCATCTTTTTTCAAGCTTTGACAAAACTCGTAGCTGCTCATGCCCAAGATTTTGACATCCAGCAGAATAAGACTCGGAGGTTGCGCGAAGGCAGCTTCCAGCGCTAACTGAGAGTCTTCAAATTGGCGCGGTTTGTACCCATCATTGACCAGGATTTCTACTAACGAATTCCGATCTTCGCCACTATCCACCACCATCAAGATATCCGCGACTTTGGCCGAGAGTTCTTGTTTAGCTGCCATTATCGGTCTTGGTTTCCTTCAAAAGCTCCCCCTATCCGGAATTTCTACACAATCACCATAACAGCGCTTTAAAACCAAAAGGGTATGCTGTTAATGAAGGGGGATCATACAGCAACAAATCGATGGCGCAAAGGGGAAAAACGTTGACGTCACGGTCAAGGATGGCCAATGCTTGAAGTATAGTATAAATCGCGATCAGTCACAGGCATGTGCAGTCTAAACCAGAACGCCGGCTGGCACATCAATCTTTCGGCTCATTGCCTGATAGGAAGATCGGGCTATTCCAAAGCAGGAAGATTGGTGCATACCCAACAACGTTCTTGTGAGATATTCTGATATATAATCGAGGGTATTACACGCAGCCTCGATCGATGAAAAAGTCTTTAATAACATCCTTTCTGCACATGAGTATCTTCAGAATTCAAACAGCGTGTGGTTGACTAAAATGGTGGTTTTCACAAAATCTTGGCGCCCGGCTTCGATAGCCATTCTAGCGATTCTGTCGCTCCTCACACTTGTCGCCTGCAACGCGACATCCGAATCGCCGGCACAGCCTGCGGAGGCCGAGGTAGCAGCTGCGGATCTGGTCGTGAAAACGGAGGAGCCAACTGAAGTACCAGCGGAAGAGCCAAGCGCAGAAGAGGCAGTCCCCTCCGCCGGTGACGAGAATGTGCTGGTAATTGGTCATTCAGAAACAACCGAATCGTATGATCTGGCCTATGCGCTTACGCCGACAAGCCGCATGGTCCATCGCGCTATCTATGATACACTGGTCTCGTTTCCCGATTCAGATACCCATTCAATCGATCCAAATCTGGCCACATCGTGGATCGTATCTGACGACGGTCTGACTTACACGTTTACCTTGCGCAAAGATGTGGCATTTGCCAATGGTGATCCCCTAACGGCCGATGATGTCGTTTTTTCCTTCAAGCGCATGAAGCATGTCAAGAGCAATCCCTCATTTCTCGCCGATCCCATCGCCGATGTCGAAGCGGTCGACGATCTTACGGTGACCGTCACCCTCGTAGAGCCGCGTCCCTCATTCCTGGCAGAAGTGGCCCATACGGCCTTTTCTATTGCCAATGATGATGAAGTTATGGCTGTCGGGGGCACTGATGCCGAGGACGCCACAACAAATGATAACGCGCAAGAATTCTTCGATCAAAACTCCGCGGGAACAGGACCATATATGCTCGAAAGCTGGACGCCTCAAGAAGAGACCGTCATCGTACGCAACCCGCATTATTGGGCTGAACAACCTTACTTTGACCGCGTGATTATCGTCAATATACCTGAAGCGGCCACGCAGAAAATCGCCCTCCAAGCGGGTGATATAGACCTGGCCACCGATTTGACAGCAGATCAGGTTACAGAACTTGAAGCCGATCCCAACCTTACAATTTACCGCGGTCTAGATAGCTGGATACATTTCTTGCTTATGAATCGCGACCCGGAAATTGGCGGTCCGGTCTCCGATCCGGCCGTCGCCTTGGCCATTCGTCACGCGCTTGATTACAAAGGTTACACCGACCTGTGGGCAGGAAGTATAACTCCCGGCAGCAACTTGTGGGTCGGCTTGCCCGGCGCTTTCGGTCCGGAGCGCGCCTTTGAGCGCGATCTCGATCGTGCGCGCGAGCTGTTGGCGGAAGCCGGCTATCCCGATGGCTTCGAAATTGAGCTGAGCTACCCCGACATCACTTATGGGGGCGTCAATCTCAACAGTAACGCTCAGAAAGTTCAGGCTGATCTGGCTGAGGCCGGTATCACCGTTGAATTGCGTCCGGACGAATTGCAAGTTTCATTAGAAGAATACCGCAGCGGTGAACAGGCATTTGCCTATTGGGCGTGGAGTCCGCAAATTCTAGATCCGGCCGATTTCCTTTCGTTCCTTCCCGGAGGCATGGTTGCCGGCAAGCGAACCAATTGGGAAGAAGAGATGATCGATCAAGAAACGCTCGACCTTATTACCCAAGCCCGCGTAGAATCAGATCCGGATGTGAGGGCAGAGTTATTCGAACAACTGCAGCTCTACGCCCAGGAGAGCGGCGCCTATGCTCCCTTTAACCTACCTGCGATTCAAACGGCTTTCAGTTCGGATATAGAGGGCTATGTCTGGCATCCATTATGGCTACTGGACGTCGCCCTATTAAGCGCTTCCGAATAGGATAAAGTTAGAGGTTAGCGCCATATAGTTCTCAAAATCCTAACGAAAACGATCGATCACTTGACCCAATAAGGCCACCGCTTGCAATGGCTCTGGCCCAAGCGGCGGGCCAAAACTCAAATGCCGCGCTCCGGCGTCGACCAGCGGTTCCAATCGTTCAATCACATCCGCTGGCTGACCGACAATGCCAATGCGCAACATGCGTTCATCTACCATCGCCATCGCTTTTGCTTCATCCCGCTCCACATTGAGTGCATGCTGAATCGGAGCAAAATCTTCCACCGTCAGACCAAGTTGGTCCAGGATCAGCGGACCAAGGCTGGAACCATAGTAGGCGATTTTCTGTGCCAATGGCTGCTTTGCTGCCTCCCTATCCTCGGACAATGAGACCCAAATGCAGGTAGCAAAATCAAGCTCGGATAATGTGTCCGACCGCAGCGCAATACCCTCCTCTACCAAAGGTTTTACATTGTAAAAATGTTCCGGCGGAAAAAGTAACGGCAAAACACCATCGCCCATTTCGCCCGCGAGTCCAAGCATTTTAGGTCCCATCGCTCCCACGTAAATGGGCGTAACTCGCGGTGCCGGGAAACGCAAAAAGGCTTTGGAGCTCCATTGTATGAACTGTCCATTGAACGCCGCCGCCTCTCCCGACAACAGGCAGCGTACAACCTTGATAGTCTCGCGCATGGCCGCCAACGGCCGTTCCTGCGCCAATCCCACCCACTGCAAAAACTCCTTCGCCCCGGCAGCCAAACCCAAATTGAATCGATTGCCGCTCAGTTCATCCATCGTGGCCGCAAACATAGCCAGCTCAGCCGGGTTGATCGTATAGGGATTGAAGATACACGAGCCAATCTCCATCTTCTCCGTAGCGCGTGCTGCGATAGGCAAAATGACGCTTGAACTGCGCAGAAACAAGTCGTGGCTAACCCAAAACTGATCAAATCCGGCAGCCTCGGCAGCCTGGGCCAATGCCTCATACTGCGACAAGGTTAAGTCGTTATTCAGACGCAGACTAAAGCGCATGACCTGCTCCAATGATCGCTTCCGCTTCTATCTCAACCAGGTAATCCTCACCAACCAACTTGGCTTCAACCAGCGTGTTGACCGGTTGAATGCCTTGAAACCGCTCGCCGTGTACAGCTGCCACGGCTTCCCAATTTGCCATATCAGTAACGTAGATGCGCGTGCGAACAACATCCGCCAGGCGTCCTCCTAATTCACCAATAGCCTGCTCAATCTTGTCAAAAATATACTGCGTTTGCTTTGCTGGATCGCCTTGCCCCATTAACTCGCCCGATGGCCCGGTGGCCGTTGTGCCGGCGACCAATATGCGATCACCATAGCGGACGGCCCGACAATAACTGTATCGCTGTTCCCAGATGGTTCCTGTACTAACTGATTGTCTTTCCATATCACTTTCTTTCATCTATAACTATCGCTGTTTCTGATCACTCAATGAAATGAAACACACCCACAATTTAATCGACAACAAGCATGTGGCGATGACCGGCAGTGAGTGCTTCACCCCCATCCTTGCGCACCACAACAACATCTTCAACTCGTGCGGAGAAATTGTCGAACTGCGTGATACTGGGTTCGACAGTGAATAACATACCCGCCTGCAAGACCGTTTCATCATCCGCCGTTAAAAATGGGGGCTCATGAACATCCATTCCAATACCATGCCCTAATCGATGCCGAAATGTCTCCCCATAGCCGGCCTTTGAGATGACCGCACGAGCAGCAGCATCTACCTCGGCGGCCGTTACCTGTCCGGCGCGCATCGCGGCGATTCCCGCAGCCTGGGAATCCATCACAAGTTTGTAGATCCGCTGATATTCGCTGTCCGGTTCGCCAAAAAAGACTGTACGCCCGAAATCATAGCAAAAACCTTGATAAATAGCGCCAAAATCAAACAAGATTGCCACCGGAGCATGCAATTTACGTTTCCACGTTTCTTCACGTTGGCCAAAGAGCAAGGGGTGTTTGGGGCCGGAACAGTAGAGTGAAGTCGTGAAGGATGGCCCCAGCGAACCATTTTTTCGCAATTGGTAATCTACTTCAGAGACGATATCTAATTCAGTCATGCCATGTTGCAGTTTTTCACACACCGCTACGTAGGCCGCCTCGGTGATAGCTCCTGCCTGGCGCATGATATCGATCTCAGCCTCAGACTTAATCACCCGCATCTTTCGCAATAGTTCCGTTGCCGAAACAAAGGTCGCTTTGGGCAAGAGTGCATGGAGGGCTACAATGGTTTCTCCTGAAGTGGCGTCGCTAATGGCGATTTTCGGCGCTGGCGGCAGCGCAAAACCTGCTAGAATTTCCTTGACCAAAACTGCCGGATCATCCCAGTCACCTAGGAGCTGCACGTCAATACCGCCGACCTGGTTTAATCCGCCAAACTCGGCCGTCATGCGCGGAAGTGCCAGGACGGGTGCATGTCCGGGAGTGAGCCACGCCCCTTCCAACCAGGCCCCAGGATGCATAACCGCGCCGTAATTGGGGATATCCCGCGGTATTCCAACGAGATACTCAAGATCGGCCGAAACCGGAAAAAAAGCCAGATCTGCTACCTCAGCTAAAAGTGCCTGGAATTTATTTAGTCGTGTTGATTCATCCATGGAGTTTTCCTTAACCATCTTCAGTGTTTACTGCCTAGCTTATCTGGCTGAGTAACCACCCTCAGCGAAGCGATCTATTCGAAATCTGAGGCTAATTTTAAATTTGCTGCCCGTTTATGCTGTTCGGACCTTGTGGTCAATAACAAGGCTGATTATTAGTATACGTTCGTTGCCGGTACGGTCAAAGCATCTTTTAGCCTGCAGTATAAGGATCAAGAATTTAGCGAACTGTTTCAAGATGAAACAAGCATATATGGCGATTATGTCTTCGTCAGACTTAACATCACCACCCAACAATTTGGATAATTGCTAATTCTGTATTAGCATTCGTGCAGAAGAAGCTTATCCAAAATGCTCAATTAGATATCGGAGGAATTGAATGATGAGACATCCAAGGATAATGGGTCAGACGTTAATCGTCGTGTTAGTAGTATTGTTGATAGCCGCGCTCTCTGCTTGTAACACGGCAACTGAAGCCCCTGCCGCACCTACGGCCGCTCCAGAAGTAGCCGAGGAACCGGCAGAAGAACCGGTTGAAGAGCCTGCAGAAGAACCGGCTGAAGAGCCTGCAGAGGAACCAGCCGAAGAACCGGCTGAAGAGCCTGCAGAAGAACCAGCTGAGGAACCGGCTGAGGAGCCAGCCGAAGAACCAGCTGAGGAACCAGCCGGGGAAGAGAAAGTTTTAGTGATGGGCCATTCGGAAGTAACTGAGTCCTATGATTTGGCACATGCATTTAACCCAACGAGCGGTATTGTCCACCGGGCAACCTACGACACCCTGGTTACCTTCCCTGAGGCCGATGCCAGTTCTATTGAGCCAAACCTGGCATCCTCGTGGTCAGTCTCAGACGATGGTACGGTATATACCTTTACCTTGCGCGACGACGTGACCTTTGCCAACGGTGATCCGCTTACGGCGGATGATGTTGTCTTCTCTTTTAATCGCTTGAAGAATGTAAAAAGCAATCCATCATTCCTCGCGGACCCGATTGCCTCACTGGAGGCTGTTGACGATCTCAACGTCGCGATCACCTTGGTGGAACCGCGTCCTTCCTTCCTGGCTGAGATGGTCAATTCGGCCTTTTCAATATCCAATGATGACGAAGTGAGAGCCGCCGGTGGTACGGATGCAGAGGACGCCGCCTCGAGTGATGGCGCGCAAGAATTCCTCGATCAGAACTCGGTTGGAACAGGTCCATACCTTCTAGAAAGCTGGACGCCCCAAGATGAAACCGTACTCGTCCGTAACCCTGATTATTGGGGTGAACAACCCTACTTTGATCGCGTGATTATTGTCAATATACCGGAAGCGGCGACGCAGAAAATTGCGCTCGAATCAGGTGATATTGACCTGGCCACCGACTTAACCCCAGACCAGGTGACAGAGCTCGAGGGCGACCCCAACCTTACCATAGATCGCGCTCTCGATCGCTGGACACACTTCTTGCTTATGAATCGCGATCCTGAAATTGGTGGTCCCGTCTCCGATCCGTTGGTCGCTTCGGCTATTCGTCTTGCCTTAGACTATGATGGCTACGGCGAGCTGTGGACAGGAAGTGTAACCCCCGGCACCAATATGTGGGTTGGCTTAGCCGGCGCTTTTGGCCCGGATCGTGCTCTCGAGCGTGATCTTGATCGTGCGCGTGAACTGCTGGCGGAAGCAGGTTACGCCGATGGCTTCGAAATTGAGCTGAGCTATCCTGACTTCACATTTGGGGGCGTCAACCTCAGCACCAATGCCCAGAAAGTTCAAGCCGACCTGGCAGAGATAGGCATTACGGTTGGGCTGCGCCCGGGCGAAGTTCAGGTTTCACTGGAAGAATACCGCAACGGTGAACAGGGTTTCGCCTATTGGTTCTGGGGTCCGGATATTCTTGATCCGGTCGATTTCCTTTCCTTCCTTCCTGGCGGTAAGGTCGCTGGTGAGAGAACTAACTGGACGGAGGATATGGTCGATCAAGAAATACTCGACCTGATCGCGCAAGCGAAAGCTGAATCAGATCCGCAGGCGCGGGCGGATGTATTCGAACAATTGCAAGTTTACGCCCAGGAAAGCGGCGCCTATGCTCCTTTCAACGTACCTGCGATTCAAACCGCGTTTGGCTCGGATATCGAGGGCTACATTTGGCATCCTGTGTGGACCGTAGACGTTACCAAGCTAAGTCGTTCTGAATAGACAGCGAGAATAAATGAAATGGGCAGCCGGCTATATAGCTGGCTGCCCATCTTCCTGTTCACAAATGAGCCTGCCAGTTTACATTATTCGGCGCCTTCTTTTCGCCATCCCGCTCATACTCGGCATTACGGTCGTTTCTTTTATAATTGCAAACGCCATACCCGCGGATCCAATAAACGCAAACTTACCACAGAATGCCCTTAATGATCCGGAACTCGTCGCTGCCTTTCGAGAACGCTGGGGATTGGACAAATCACCTGTGGAGCAATACTTCACCTATCTTGGCAACTTGCTGCAAGGAGATTTGGGCGTATCCATAAAAACCAAGAATCCGATATTGGAGGATATCAAGCAATTTCTTCCGGCGACAATGGAGTTGGCGACTTTCTCCATCATTGTTGGGCTAATTATGGGCATCAGCTTCGGCGTGATTTCGGCCGTGTGGCGTAATTCGGCGATGGATTATTCAGTTCGTGTCTTTGCCCTCATCGGGGTAAGTTTCCCGGTTTTTCTTTTGGCCTTGATCGGGCTTACCGTTTTTCACGCTGAGCTTGGCTGGACTGCCGGGCCAGGTCGTCTGGGTTTTCTGGTGAAAGACCCGCCACATGTAACAGGATGGTTTACCATTGATAGTTTACTAGCGGGACAATGGGATACCTTCCGCGATGCATTATCACACCTTGTATTACCGAGCCTGGTACTAGGCGGTTTCGTCGCAGGCATAATCGCTCGCATCACCCGATCTAGCTTACTGGAACAACTTAATGCGGATTATGTTCGTACGGCCCGGTCAAAAGGATTGCATGAAAGTGTCGTCATCCGCAAACATGCTCTAGCCAACGCTCTAATCCCTGTTGTTACTATTATTGGCCTGTTGTACGGCAGTCTGCTGGCCGGGGCTGTGCTGACGGAATCGATTTTTGCCTGGCCTGGTCTGGGCCGCTACGTCTATCGCGCCTCAACCTCGCAAGATTTTCCGGCAATTATGGGCGTGAGCATGTTGATCGCCCTGATCTATGTTGCTGTGAATTTTGTTGTCGACATTCTTTATTACTTTATAGACCCACGAATCCGATTTAAGTAGGCACCGATTGTCCAATATTGTTACGTCTCAGCAAGAATTGCACGATGTCCCTCAAGTGCAATCGCTTCCCGGAACTAGAACCGTCCTCAAAACTTTACGGCAGCATCCGGTTGTAATTGTCGGCATTATTGTCGTCATAGGTTGGATATTACTTGCCTTACTTGCCCCGTACATTGCGCCTCGAAACCCACTAGAACAGGATGTATCTAACCGGCTACAACCTCCCAGTGAAATGGCGTTTATGGGGACTGATGAATTAGGACGGGATATTTATAGCCGTGTCTTATATGGCGGGCGAATCACGATTCCAGCGGCGCTGGCCGTGGTTATTGTCGTTAGCATTATTGGCACGATTACGGGCGCCTTTGCCGGTTATCGAGGTGGGCTTTCCGATGAAATCTTGATGCGGCTAACTGAATTGTTTATGGCATTCCCCACAATCATTCTAGCCATGGCGGTAACTGCGGCCCTGGGTGCCGATATTCGCAATGCCGTTTTAGCGCTCATTATTGTCCGTTGGCCAAACTACAGCCGGCTAACACGTGGTCTTGTTTTAGAGGCGAAAAACCAGGACTACGTCAAAGCCTCCCGCAGCTTAGGCGCGAGCCACACCCATGTTCTAGTTCGTACGCTCCTCCCCAACACAATTGCTGCCGCCCTCATTTATGCTTCTCTTGATATCGGCAATGCCATTCTATTGTTTGCCGGATTAAGTTTCTTGGGTCTGGGACCCGAACCAGCCTCACCGGAATGGGGACGTATGGTATCCATAGGTATTGACTTTTTTGACCAATGGTGGATGTGGTTGTTCCCTGGCCTCGCTATTGCCACGCTGGTTATGGCCTTCAATTTTATGGGTGATGGCCTGCGCGACATTCTAGATCCACATACGCGCGAGTAACCGAACCAAGACTCCTATAGCTGGCATCTTAGAAGAATTGTTCCGCGTGATGGCAAGCGACCCGGTGCGGCCGTGTTTCCGTGCCCAAGTTGCGAAACTCCGGATACACGCTCTGACAGATCTCAGTAGCATAAGCACAGCGAGGGTGGAAATGGCACCCAGGCGGCGGATCCGACGGATTTGGTACATCTCCCTTGAGTACAATGCGCTCCCGTTCCGCTTCCATCTCCGGGTTGGGGATGGGCACGGCCGATTGTAACGCCTGCGTATATGGATGTATTGGCTGGTCAAAGACATCATCCCGCTCTCCCAGTTCCACAACACGTCCCAAGTACATCACCGCTACCCGATCACTAATATAGCGCACCATCGATAGGTCATGAGCAATGAACAAATAAGTTAAACCCAGTTCGTTTTTCAATTCGTCCAGCAGGTTAACTACCTGCGCCTGAATGGAGACATCCAGCGCCGAAATAGGCTCATCAGCGATAATGAAACTAGGGCTCGTGGCCAGCGCTCGAGCGATACCGATACGTTGCCGCTGTCCACCTGAGAACTCGTGCGGATACCGGCTAGCATAGTACGGGTTGAGACCCACCAACTTCATCAATTCGACTACGCGCTCCGGCCGCTCCTCTTTACGGCCGATCTTATGAATATTGAGCCCCTCGCTAATAATACTACCCACCGTATAGCGTGGATTAAGCGAGGAATAAGGGTCCTGAAAGATCATCTGCATATGCCGCCGTACTAAGCGACGCTGTTTGCCGTTTAGTTGCGTAATATCTTCTCCATTGAAAATAACCTGGCCGCTAGTTGGTTCCAATAAGTGTAAGATCGTCTCCCCCGTCGTCGATTTGCCACAACCGCTTTCCCCTACCAATCCCAGAGTCTCGCCTCGTTTAACCGTGAAGCTCACTCCATCTACCGCTTTCACGGCGCCAACCTGCCGTTGTAGGATTCCGCGGCGGATGGGAAAGTGCTTCTTCAGATCGGTGACTTCAAGAATCGCCTCGGGTATCGGCTCCTGACCATCTTCAGGTCGTATTTCAACTGCTTCTACCGCTACCGTTTGCCTGGCCTTCACTGATACGTCGCGAACTGTCTCCCACTGCCAGCAAGCAGAATAATGATCGGGGGCGATCGTCGCCAGGGCTGGGTTTTCCTCCAGGCAGCGATCGATGACAAAACGACAGCGCGGGGCAAAGGGGCAGCCCAGCGGGGTCTTTAGCATGTCTGGCGGTGAGCCCTCAATCGGGATGAGCCGCTCCTCCTTACCGTCCAGTGTGGGAATTGAATCCAGCAAGCCTAAAGTATAGGGATGGCTACTGTTGATATACAGATCATGCACTGGGGCCATCTCGATGATAAATCCGGCATACATCACAGCCACCTTATCCACCAGGCCTGCCACAACCCCTAAATCATGAGTAATCCAGATAATAGCCATTCCCAACCGCCGCTGTAAATCCGCCACCAGCTCCGTAATTTGGGCCTGAATGGTGACGTCAAGAGCGGTGGTTGGCTCGTCCGCAATGAGAAGGGAGGGGCCGGTGATAAGAGCCATGGCGATGCCAACGCGCTGGCGTTGTCCACCAGAAAATTGGTGGGGATAATTTTTCAACCGTTCGCTTGCATCAGGAATGCCTACCAAGGCCAGCATTTCCTCAGCCTTTCGCTTCGCCTCCGTGCGGCTAATGCGCTGGTGTTGGACCAGTGCTTCCGTTAATTGGGCACCAATGCTCAGCACCGGGTTGAGCGACGTCATCGGATCCTGAAAGACCATGGCGATATCCCGCCCTCGCACTTTTCTGATTTCAGACTTGGAGAGCGTGAGCAAATTACGGCCGTTGAACCAGACCTCTCCGCCTTCAATCCGTCCAGGTGGGGAAGGGATCAATTTCAAGATGGATAGCACACTTACCGATTTGCCCGAGCCGCTTTCGCCTACAATCGCCAATGATTCGCCGACAGCGAGGGAGAATGAGATGCCATTTACAGCGTGTACAACGCCATCTTCTGTGTCAAATCGGGTAACCAGGTTGCTTACTTCGAGCAGTTGGCTCAAATGAATTCCTCTATTTCGATATGAGAGAGATGGTGCCCTCGATAACAATTGGTAATCTCTCGCACCAACTCATACTCGGATTGAAAACAAATACGCAAGCGAATTAGGCGAGATGCTTGATTTCGATACTAAGATCATAGCGAATGAACGCAATCTACACAAACCAGGATCAATCCTCGTCGCCAAACGATCTGGAAAAATGGCGCTGATTATTACGGTTTCTATTGTGGCTCCCTACCATAAAAAGTGTCGTCCACAAGTGCATAGAATGAGAGAATCGCATTTTCGCCGATCATAACGTACTATAACGTGTGATGAGGCCACAAATCACCATTGCCCTGCAAACAGATAAACCCTTGGCCGCATATGGTTCGTTGGCAGCTAAAGCCGAATCATATGGCTTTGATGGTGTCTCAGTCTATAACGATATGTTATACCAACCTGCCTGGTTGCCCTTGCTGGAAATCGCCCGGCAAACAGAACGGATAAAAATCGGTCCTGCTGCTGTTAACCCGTTTACCTCGCATCCAATTAACATTGCTGGAAATTTGGCGCTGGTCGATGCCGCGAGTGGTTCCCGTGCCTACTGTGGCTTTGCTCGTGGCGCCTGGCTGGACTTCATAGGGCTAATTCCAAGCAATCCAATACCTACATTACGCGAAGCGATTCTGTGCGTCCGGCATCTACTTAATCAAGATAAGAATCCATTTGCGGGAGAACACTTTCAATTGCAGGGTGGTGATACCTTGCGCTGGCAAAATATTCGTTCCGACATTCCCTTCCTGCTGGGCAGTTGGGGACCACAGACGATAAATGCTTGTTTGCCATTGGTCTCCGAAATCAAGCTTGGGGGCACAGCCAATCCGGGTGCGGCCCGTCAGTTGAAATCCTTCTTAAAACAACAAAAGGCAGATGTTGCCGTGGTATGTGGTTCGGTGACAGTCATAGACAATGATGGAAACGCCGCCCGCGAACGTGCCCGCAGAGAGGTGGCATTGTACCTGCCTGTTGTAGCTGATCTGGACAAAACCATAACGATTGAATCAGATCGCTTGAAAGGGATTCGCGAAGCGATGAAACAATATGATGTTGGCAAAGCGATTTCCTTTATTTCAGATGAGTTGTTAGCTAAATTTGCATTTGCGGGTACACCAGATGAAATTATCGGTCAAGTCCTAAATCTATTCGAAGCAGGTGCTGACCGCGTAGAATTTGGCACACCTCATGGTCTCAGCTCCGATAAAGGACTGGCGTTACTGGGCGAAATTGTCTTGCCGAATGTTCATGCGGCATTATCAAGGTGAAAAAATGACGCAAAACGATGCATTTACATTATTTGATTTAGAAATAGTAGTAGAAAAAATCGAAGGGCATTGTACATGCAACATGGAAGTAGGAAATCGATTCTATTTGCGTAGTGGTAAGCTTTCTTTACCTGATGGCCAAGATTTTTGTTTATATGCGCTGCAAGCCGCCATCCCCCTCTTACCCGCCAAACAGCGACAAAATCATGCAGCCGACTGGATTGAAACGGATACACGCGTTGTTTGCCCGGATCCAGCTTGCCGCTTGATTATGCGTATCGACCGGGTAGCGGAACGCACTTTATATCACGATGATGTCAGCCCGATTCCTTGGGATATTATCACCCCCTCGTGTGAGAACGACTGAGCCTTTATACTGCAGCAAGTAATACAGTCACGTAGTACGCCCACGATACGGAATTTAGCTTGCAAATAGTTGTGCAAAACAGCATCATGCTAGTAACGTGAGCAGTACAGGCTTCCGTATGCCAATTGCTTCATAACGCACTAAACGGCGAAGCATGTGCAGAGTTCAAGGTATTTGATGGATCCTTTGAGAGTCTTTCTGTTTGAGAAAGTTCGCATGGAACAATTAGAAGTTCAACTGCTTGGAGCCTCGCATACGTGTGATGACTTAATTATAATCATCAACGATCGTATCATAGCCTAAGAAAAGGTAAGTTATCTTCACCCCAGGAGGGTGATATTCTGCTGATGGTTTCCCCCCTCCTAAAAAGGATACAAACACAGGAGTGAAACGATGCACATAGATTTAACAGGAAAAACAGCCGTCGTGACCGGAGGCAACAGTGGTATTGGGCGGGCATTTTCAATGGCCTTGGCGCGATCGGGGGCCAGCGTCGTTGCAACTTATTTCACCGGCGATTTTGAGCCCTTTGCTGAGGACGGTCAAACGATATTCGGCGTTGCCCTCGATGCAACAGATAGTGAACAAGTCGATGCAGTAATGGCTGAGGCAGCTAAAAAGTTGGGGGGCAAGGTTGACATCCTGATCAATAACGCCGGCGGTTTAATGGGTCGCGTGCTTGCCTCGGATATGAGCGATGAGCATTTTCACAACGTGATGGACACCAATTTTAGCAGTGCTTTTTATTGCACCCGCGCCGTCTTGCCCTACATGCCCGATGGTGGTCGCATCGTCAACCTGTCTTCACTTGCCGCCCATGATGGCGGAGGCAATGGTTCGGTTATCTATGCGGCATCAAAGGCGGCCGTCATTGGCTTCACAAGAGGGATGGCCAAAGAGTTGGGTCCGCGAAATATTACAGTCAACGCACTGGCCCCTGGATTTATAGCCAATACGGCTTTCCACAACACCTTCACACCTGAAGCAGTACAAGAGGCGAATGTGTCCAAAACACCCTTACATCGCGCAGGAACACCAGATGATGTGGCCTGTGCGGCCCTTTATTTAATTTCGGATATGAGTTCCTTCATTACCGGAGAAGTGATGGAGATTAACGGTGGCTTGTATTTTGTCTAGCCGGCAGTAGTAACTGGAAGGATTTGTATCTCAATTAAGATTTCTTATCAGGAAGGAATTCATAGGGGATCAAGTTGACGTAGATTAGCTACGGCCGTTTCTGGCTGGGATAATCGATCCAGGACAAGCGATTGCTGCACACAATAATGGATGAGGTCGCCAAATCGAGATGCTGATTCGGCGGCATCGGCTATATGAGGATGGTGCTATCAGCCGTCCTTTTTCATTTTCGCTCACCCAGTTTCGGAAATTGGCAGCTAATGGCACTGTTTTTCATAGACTTGGCGGGTGAACTCGGGGTATAAAGTAGAAAAATCTTGCTAAGGAGATATTTTGATGGGCAGTTTTGCTACTGAAACGAAAATTGAGGCGCCCGTAAACGAGGTTTGGCAGGCGTTGGGGGAGATTGGGGATATTTACCGTTGGAATCCAGGGGTGCAAGCTTCGCACACAACTTCGGAACAGAAAGCGGGCCTGGGGGCGACGCGCTTTTGTGATTTGGGTGGCAAGAATTATCTAGATGAAGAGGTGGTGACCTGGCAGCCGAATGAAAAGTTGACGATGCGTATTACGGGGACGAATTTGCCTTTTGAAACGGCCGATATCCGCTTCACGCTGCGCCCAGAGGGTGATGCCACGATGGTGACGGTTTCTCCGCTGTACAAGTTGAAGTACGGCGTGATGGGCGAGCTGTTGGATCGCGTCTATGTGCGGAATTCGTACCAGAAAGGGATGGAAGCACTGTTGGCTGGATTAAAGGCGCATGTTGAAGAGGAAACAAAGGCAAATTGAGGGCAACATGACAAAGGCACTTTTTGATTATCAAACCATTTTGCCCTACGGGGTTGACGATGTGTTTGCGCGCAAGCGGATCTATGTGGCGCCTGAGCCCGCATCCGAGAATGCAGGCTCAGCTATCTAGGGAGTTTGAATCTAGTTGGCCAGCGCGGTGAATGCTCCGGCAGCGGCAGCGATGGTGGCTTCAATTTCTTCGGTTCCATGCACGGCCGACATAAAGCCCACTTCAAATTGGGACGGGGCAATATAGATACCGCGCTGGAGCATGGCCTGGAAATAAGCGGCGAAGCGATCGGTGTCGGATTTGCTGGCGCTGTTCCAGTCTGTCACCGGCTCTTCGGCGAAAAAGAAGCCGAACATGGTGCCCACACGGCCGGGCTGAATAGGGATGCCGGCCGCATCTGCGGCGGCTGATAGTCCATCGAGTAGCTGCACGCCGCGCGCTTCCATCCCTTCCCACACCCCCGGTTCCTGGATGATTTTCAGCGTCTCGATGCCGGCAGTCATGGCCAGGGGATTGCCGGAGAGGGTGCCGGCCTGGTACATGGGGCCTGCCGGGGCTACCATTTCCATGATCTCGCGCCGCCCGCCGTAGGCGCCGACGGGTAAACCGCCGCCAATGACTTTGCCCAAGGCGGTGATGTCGGGCTTGATATTATAAAGAGTCTGCGCGCCACCCGGATGGACGCGGAAACCGGTCATCACTTCATCAAAGATGAGCAACGCGCCAGATTCGGCCGTGACCTGGCGTAGTCCCTGGAGAAATCCCTCAACCGGCGGCACCAGGCCCATATTGCCACCAACTGGTTCGACGATAACGGCCGCTATTTGGCCAGGGAATTGGACAAATAGTTGCTGCACCGCCGCTAGATCGTTGAAGGGGGCGACGACGGTGTCGGCCACGGTGGCGGCAGGCACGCCAGGGGAGTCGGGCAAACCCAGGGTGGCGACGCCGGAACCGGCTTGCACCAGGAGCATATCAGCATGCCCATGGTAGTTGCCCTGGAATTTGACGATCTTGTTGCGGCCGGTGTAGGCACGGGCCAGGCGCAGGGCGCTCATGGTGGCTTCAGTGCCGGAGTTGACGAAACGAACCAGTTCAATATGGGGCATAAGTCCCATCACCTGGCGGGCCAGTTCGTTTTCGAGCGGACTAGGCGCGCCATAACTGGTGCCTCTGGCCACGACCTCTTGCAAGGCGGCGACGACGCGGGGGTGGGCGTGGCCGAGGATCAGGGGTCCCCAGGAGAGAACGTAATCGATGTAGCGGTTGCCGTCAACGTCGAAAAGGTTGGGGCCTGAACCGCGATCGAAGAAAATGGGCTGGCCGCCAACGGCGCGGAAGGCACGCACGGGGGAATCGACTCCACCAGGGAGGAGGTTTTGGGCTTGATTGAAGAGTTGGATTGATTTTTGGATGTTCATGGGAGCCTCTTGGTTACGCTTATTGGACAGGATGCAGATGAAATCACATAGAAGAAAATTAGTGAATTGCTGAATTTCTGAATAGGTGAATGGTTTATTGGGAAAGCTCTCCTGAATCGCTGCCGCTCAGAACGGGGATTTTTATTTTAGTTGTTGCTGGTTTTTTCGTGAACGTATTCTACGAGACGGCGTACATTGTCGACGGGGACGTTGGGGAATATGCCGTGGCCGAGGTTGAAGATGTGGCCTAGACGGCCGTTTGCTCGCTCCAGCACATCGTCCACACGGCTTTTTAGCTCAGGCCAAGGGGTGAGCAGGGCAACAGGATCGAGATTGCCCTGGACAGCACGATCAAAGCCTATCATTTCCCAGGCCATGTCCAGCGGCAAGCGCCAATCGACGCCGATCACATCTCCACCGCAAGCGGCAACTTCATGCAGGTAAACGGCCGTGCCGGTGCTGAAGTTGATGGTAGGAGCGCTGGAGCGGGCGACTTCTCGGAAGAGCAGGGTGTTGTAGGGCTGGACGTAACGCACATAATCTTGCAATCCAAGGGCCAGACCGGCCCAGGAGTCGAATACCTGCAGGGCTGAAGCGCCCGCCTCCACTTGCTTGAGCAGATAATCAACCTGCACGCGCACAAGTTTGCGCATGAGTTGATCCCAGGCGGCCGGTTCAGAATACATCAGGGCCTTGGTCTTGGCGTAGGTTTTGGATCCTCCGCCTTCAATAGCATAACTGGCCAGGGTAAAAGGCGCGCCACAGAAACCGATAAGCGGGATGCCGCGCGGTGTCAATTCGGCGGCGACGAGACTTATGGCATCCAAAGTGGGCTGCATATTCTCTGCAGCAGTTGGGGTGGAGAGTTTTTCGATATCGGCCGTGCTACTGATGGGGTTATGGATGACCGGGCCCACCCCTTTCTCAAATTCAAGATCGAGGCCCATGCCAATGAGCGGCGGCAGTATATCGGAGAAAATGATGGCGGCGTCCATGCTAAAAGCTTCGATAGGTTGCAAGGTAACTTCGGCGGCCAATTCCGGCGTGCGCATCACTTCCAACATGCCATATTTGGCGCGGATAGCGCGGTATTCAGGCATATAACGTCCCGCCTGGCGCATCAGCCAGATAGGTGTGTGAGGCACCGCCTGGCGACGGCAAGCTCGGAGAAAGGGAGAGGTTTTTTCCAGGTTGTTTTTCATAGAATTGTTCATTTTCATGTTAAGTGAAACCTCAGAGACGTATCTCGAGTGAATGCATCAAGACCTCTCTGAGGTTTGTATTTATGCGCCAAGCCATTTGGCGGCGTCTGGGGCATGGTAGGTTATTATCAAATCGGCGCCGGCTCGTTTTATGCCGGTGAGGGTTTCTAAAACGACACGTTCTTCGTCCAGCCAGCCATTGGCGGCGGCGGCTTTGAGCATGGCGTATTCGCCACTGACATTGTAGGCAGTTAGCGGCAAGTCGGGGTAATGATCGTGGAGCTGGCGGATGATGTCAAGATAAGGCAACGCGGGTTTGACCATCAAGAAATCCGCGCCTTCTTCGATATCAAGCTGCGCTTCGCGCAGCGCCTCGCGGCTGTTGGCGGGATCCATCTGGTGCGTTTTGCGGTCGCCAAATTGGGGTGCGCCGTCGGCCGCATCGCGAAATGGGCCATAGAAGGCGGAGGCGTATTTAACGGCGTAAGACATGATGGGAATGTGCCCAAAATCCTGGGTATCAAGACCGGCGCGCAGGGCAGCGATCATGCTGTCGATCATGCCGCTGGGAGCGACAATATCGGCGCCTGCTTGCACATGAGAGAGGGCAACTTTGACCAGGATGGGCAATGTCTCGTCGTTGAGCACGTAACCTGCCTCCAGGTGAGGATGTTGATCATGGGTACTGAGAAGCCCGCAGTGGCCGTGATCGGTGTATTCGCAAAGACAGACGTCGGTGATGACGATGAGTTCGGGAACGGCCGATTTGAGTTCCCCGATAGCCTGCTGCACAATGCCATCGGCGGCGAAGTTTTCCAGGCCCACCGGGTCCTTGTGCGCGGGCAGGCCAAACAAAACCACAGCGGGAATGCCGAGCGCCGTCATTTGCCGCGCTTCGCCCGCCAACTGGTCGACGGATAGCTGGAAAACGCCGGGCATGGAGGGGATCGGATTGCGAACTCCTGCACCGTGGGTGACAAATAGCGGGTAGATGAAATCAGCCGGCGTTAAATGGGTCTCGCGCACCATGCTGCGCAGCGCTGGGGAGGTTCGCAGGCGGCGCGGGCGGATGGTTGGGACAGGGATTGGAGCATCGCTCATTTTCTCGTTTCTCCAGGAGAAGGTTTTAAGGGACGCAGATGATCGCAGATATTTTTGGTTCTGCCGCTGAAACTCTGGCCGACCAGCGTCCTTAGCGCAATTTACAAAGGTTGCCTCGCAAAGTGTTGGGCTAGTACCTGGACTAAACCGTCCAGGGTGTATTCATCGGGCATCAAGGTAACAGCTAGGCCATTTTCGACGGCCGTTTGCGCTGTAACAGGACCAATACAGGCGACGACGGCCGGCTCAATAGGCTTCGCCCCGGCGATATGCAAAAAGCCGCGCACGCTAGAGGGGCTGGCGAAGGTAATGGCGTCGAAGCCTGCAGCCAATCTTTCGAGTGCGCCAGGGGTAGGAACGGCCGTCACGGTATTGTAGAGCGGTATTTCTGTGACTTCTGCCCCCTGGCTGCACAATTTGGCCACGATCTGCGGACGGCCGAGCTGAGCGCGGGGCAGCAAGATCTGTTGTCCGGCCAGATCGCCCAATCCGGCGGCTAACGCTTCTCCCGTGAAGGTCTGGGGCATAAAATCGGGGTAGATATGGTATTCAGCCAATTTTTGCGCCGTGGCTGAACCGACGACGGCCGTGCGCGGCAGGCGCAGCGCCAAGTTTAATTCACGAACGCGGCGGAAGAAAAAGTCAATGGCGTTGCCGCTGCTGAAAAGGAGCCAGTCGAAGGTTTCGATCTTGGCCAGGGCACCATTCAAGGCCAAGGCCGGCAATGGCTCAAGCTGGATGGTGGGAAAGCAGAGCGGTGTAAAACCGGCGGCGCGCAACTTGTCGCAAAATGGAGGCGCCTGTTCGGCCCGTCGCGTGACGACGACTCGCGGAAATCCCTCCTGCGGTATGGCATGGGAGGGCTCAGGCATGGGCCAATATCTCCCGCGCACCTAAGGCGAGCGCCTCTTCGGCCAGTCGAGCACCCAACTGCCAGCCGTTCGCGCCGTGGCCGTCAACACGAATTTGCTTTCCGTCGCTGAGCGCAGCAACAAGGCCACTGAGACGCAGGTGATTGTTCTCGTTTGTAGCATGAGCAGCCACTGGCGTAGCGCAGCCTCCACCCAGATGGTGAAGAAAGCTACGCTCGGCGGTTACGGTTGCTGCTACTGGAGGCTGGTGAATGGCAGATAACAAGGCTAACGTGTCTTCATCTCCAGCGCGGCATTGCACACCTAGAGCCCCCTGCCCCGGCGCGGGCAGCATCACATCCAAGGGCAGCCACTGGGAAATGTGGTATTCCAGATTCAGTCGTGTCACGCCGGCTGCCGCCAGAATCGTAGCGTCGTATAAACCCTCGTGCACCTTGCGAATACGGGTTCCCACGTTGCCGCGAATGGATTGCACTTGCAAATCAGGGCGCGCATATAACAGTTGGGCCTGGCGGCGCAAACTGCTGGTTCCAACCACCGCTCCCAGGGGCAAAGATCCTAGCCTGTGCCCAGCGGCTGAGATGAGCACGTCGCGCACATCGGCACGGCCGATGATGGCACCCAGAGTCAGCCCAGGAGCATCTTCGACAGGCAAGTCTTTCAGAGAGTGGACGGCAAGATGGATGTGATGGTTTAGTAGAGCATTTTCCAGCTCGAGGGTAAAGAGCCCTTTACCGCCAATCTGGGGCAATGGCTGGTCTAGCGTCTTGTCCCCCTTGGTGATAAAGGGTTCGACCTGGCATTGTATACCAGGCCATGCCTCTTGCAATTGAGCGATGATGTGCCGGGTTTGCCACATGGCAAGCGAAGATGTTCGTGAGCCAATAATGATCGTTTGCAACTGTGTCATGAATTCTTAAGCTCAGCGGCCGGTTGTGGATCCAGGGCAAACAAGTCGCTGATGGCGGCGGCGTACGTGTTCGCTTCGTCATGGCTGGCCCTGATTTTGAGGCGAATTGTGGGATCGTGCAGCAATTTGTTAACAAGAGAACGGGAGAAATATTGTAACTGCTGCATCGTTTCTGCATCTACTTCGCCAAGATGGTTAAGCATGCGCTCAAGCTCGTGCTGGCGGATGTTTTCAGCTTTTTCGCGCAGGTTCACGATGACTGGTTTGACGGCCAACATGCGTAGCTGAGCCATCAAAGTCTCACTTTCTGCGGCAATGATCTGCTCAACCTTGGGGACTTCCTGTTGGCGGGCAGCCAAGGCCTCGTCCAGGCTGCCTTTTAATTGGTCAGCATCCCAAAGAGTCACGCCTGGGATCTGGCCAACGTCGGGCGATATGTCGCGCGGGACGGCAATGTCCAGCAGTATTAAAGGGCGATGGGGGCGGTCAGCCATAATGTGGCGTAAATCATCCGCGCTAATGACGGCCTGGGTTGCACTGGTGGCGCTGATAACAATATCGGCTTTGGTCAAGGCAAGCGGCAAATCATCCCAGCGATAGGCGACATGGCCATTCTGTCCCGCCAAGCTGGCGGCGCGTTCATAGGTACGGTTGACGAGGCTGATGTGTTGCACGCCACGGGCCTGCAGCCTCTTGAAAGCAAGCCGGCCCATTTCGCCCAGGCCGATGATGAGGCAGTTGAGATGGGTGAGGTCGCCGACGAGTTTTTGCGCCTGGGCAATGGCCATGGTGCTGGTGCTCATCGGGTTGTGGCTGATATTGGTATCGGTGCGGGCTCGTTTGCCGCTGCGGATGGCGGCGCGGAACAGCTCGGTAAGCACGGGACCGATGGTTTTGCCCTCAATGGCATTCATATAGGAATTGGTGACCTGGCCCAGTATTTGTGGTTCACCTAAGACCAATGATTCCAGCCCGGTAGCTACGCGCAAAAGATGATCAGCGGCATCTAGATCGGTATGGAAGTAAGTGTGTTCGGCAAAAACGGCCGTGTTTACGCCGGTTATCTCGGCTAGTAATGTAGTCAATAACTCCTGCGTGCCGGTGAGATGGGGTTCAACAGCCGCGTAAAGCTCAACCCGGTTGCAGGTTGAAAGGATAGCTATTTCACTGATCGAGGGGAAACGGCCGCTTGGTCCAAGGAGACATGGAGGCAAAGTGGCCACCGAACAACTCAATTGCTCGCGAATGACGATTGGCGAAGTACGGTAGCTGAGGCCGATGAGGGCGATTTGTGCCGATTCCATAAGTTCAGTAGTCAGTAATCATTGGTTAGTAATCAGTAAACAGCCTTTAAACTGCCTGGGAAAATGTGCGCGTCTGCGGTTTGTGGCGGCGCAGGCGCATGTCCAGGGCCATGGCGGCGTTGCGCAGAAACGGTCGTCCTCGTTCCGTTAGTTCCATGCGCCGGCCTTCGAATTTGACCAGACCGTCGTTGAGCAGCTCGCCCAAGTAGTCGCGGGCATCGGCCGTTTGCGCATCATCATTCAAAACAACCACTTGTTGGGTCATAAATTGCAATATCTGCTCGCGGTGCAGGCGATCCTCTTCGTTCAGTAAATGCCCACGTAAGGTGGGAACTTCGCCAGCCAGGACCCGGCGTTTGTACTCATTCAAACCTTTCTCATTTTGATGGAAGCAGGTGGGCGCTTCGGAAATAGAACTGACGCCCAGCCCAATCATGACCTCGGTACGCTGGTCGGTATAGCCCATAAAGTTGCGGTGCAGGTTGCCCGCTTCATAAGCCTCGTAGAGGGTGTCGGTGGGCAAAGAAAAATGGTCCAGGCCGAGTTCTACGTAGCCCTCTTGCAGGAACATCTCCCTCGCAAGTTCGTACAAAGCGCGTTTTTCCGCCCCTTTGGGCAGGTCATCTTCGGTGAAAAGCCGATGTGCTTTTTTGATCCAGGGCACAAAGGCGAAGCTGTAGAGGGCGATGCGATCCGGGCGTAGGGCGATGGTTGTTTCGGCCGTCTGGCGAAAGGAATCCTCAGTTTGGGCCGGCAAACCGTATATCAGATCATAGTTGACCGACTCAAAACCCATTTGTCGCGCCAGTAGGGTCAAATTGCGGGTCATTTCATAGGGCTGAATGCGATTGACCAACCGCTGCACCTCTGGGTTAAAATCCTGAACGCCCATGCTGATGCGCTGGAAACCCAATTCGAGCAAGGTCTGTAGTTGTTCGGAGGTAGTCGAGCGTGGACCAACCTCGATGGATCCTTCAAACCAGGCCGGGTCTATTTGAGCGCCATCTAAGATGGGCTGCAGGAGCAGGCGCAAGTTTTCGGGAGAATAAAAGGTGGGCGTCCCCCCACCCAGATGGATCTGGCGAAGGGGAGCTTCCTTTAATAAGGGAACGCTGCTCAGGTATGTTTCCCACTCGCTATGAATTGCGGCCGTGTAGGTCGTTTCATTCTTATGGTTGCGGGTGATAAAGGTATTGCAGCCACAGAATGTACAGAGGGATTCACAGAAGGGAATGTGGATATAGATCGACCAGCCAGTCTGCGGATTGGAATCGAAGGTCTTGTTTAGTTCGGCAAGCCACTGCCCTGAAGTGGGATCATCGGTCCAATAGGGCACGGTGGGATAGCTGGTATATCGCGGGGCCGGGACATCGTATTTGGCCAGGAGTTCCGTTGTGTTCATACACAGTTCCAAAGGTCTTCAGTTCTCCATCGAAAAGCCAAACCAGGCCGACACGGTTTTCACTGCCGGCAAAGGCAAACTATACGAAATCGGAACCAACGACAGGGATATAAAGAGCGATAAAGTTGTAAAATTCTATGCAAATCTATGTAATTGTGAAGAATTATACAATCAGCGGGTTGGGGTGTCAAATGTTATTTTTTACTCGCCGGTCGAGCTTATCTGACTCGCATGAAGGCGATATTTTCATGCTGCGACTGGCGGTTCCGTTGCAAATAATCGGAGCAGATTTCAAACAGGTAGGATGAAACGAAACAGCCAATTCTGGCTTACGCGACTAGGCCAAACAGTCCGGCAACAAACGGATTCTGTGCTTGGATATTTCCTTTGTCTGCTCCCCGAATTTTTCGCTTCCTAATCATGTGCATTGTTTCTTAACCTTGAATTGTTCGCTAAGACGTAGGGCAAGAGAAGAACCTAAGACCTGGCTTGATCTTGCGCTTCATAAACCGATGATCATGCTCAATGATGTTGTTCATGTACTGGCTGGGTCTACGCTTACATTTCTTGGGCAGTAGGTTGTTTCGCTTGAGATCGCGAAATGCGCCAATCTAGCTGGGTTCTTATCGACATTGATCACTCGTGCAGCAGTGATGTGCGGTCTGCCTAAGACTTTGCGGCAAATGCGCTTGGCTGCCCGAGTGCTGCGGGTCTGATTCAGGAAGAAATCCAGTGTTTGGCCGCCTCAATCGACAGCGCGATAGAGATACATCGACTTGCCTCTGACTTTGACTTACGCCCCATCAACCCACCAGGAATCGTTGGTTTGTTTCAAATATGGGCGACTGCGTTTATCGAGTTCGGGCGCATAGCGCTGGACCCAACGGTAGATGTTGGTGTGATCCAGTGATAAACCTCGTTCCGTCATCATTTGCTCCAAATCTCGATAGCTGAGCGGATTTCTCAAATACTACCTGACTGTCAGAAGGATAATTTCAGCTTGGCAATGCCGCCATTTGAACGGGTTTTCCATGCAAAGCGCCTTGATCTGTAGATAAATTAGGTAAAAAGCGGCAGAGGTTACTTGAGCTCAAGATTTTTTGTAACAGAACCCATCTGAGGCTGCCTACTACTTTAATGCATTTGAAACACACCTCTTGGCAAATAGCGCCAGTAAGGTAGGCCTCGAAGGTTGCATTCAACTCGCATAAAACTTTCGCACGCCCGGCATCAGCGCAAAGAGGAGTATCAACAGTCCCAAGACGGCCGTGACATAGGTGATGGGGAAGAAGCCGATCAACAGGCCTTCATAGATCAACCAGAGGGCAATGATCACCACCAGTACAAGGGTGGCCGTCCAGGCCCAGTAATGTTTGCTCCATCGTAGTAACGAGCTAAACCGGGCCCAATCTGGGCGGGCAACCAGGGCATAGGCCAACAGCAGGGGAAACAACCCCATCACGACCAGCAGGAACAGGCCCGGTAGGATGAAATTGGGCACAGGCAGTAGCGGCAGGACTTCAGCCATTCCGAGTAACTCGCCGCTGGGGTCCATTAACAGCGGAATGGCGCCGGCAAAGCCTCCCAGGGCCAGGAACAGCAGAAAGAAAACCAGGGGCCAAAGCATAAGTGGGCGTCGCATGTTGTGCTCCTTTGCATAGATTGGGCAACTAATCAGTTGGTTTGTCAATTAATCGATCCATTTTCGGCATGCCAGATTGGCCAGAGTCAAGTCGATTGACCGAGATAAGTGACAGGCCTAGATCGCGAATTTTCTTTAGCAAGCCGTGCAGGGCAGCCTGATCGATATTCTCGCCGGTGAGCGTGGTGGTGCCGTCGCTTTCGTGGGCGAAGGTTAGATCCTCGAGCCAGCCAGCCCAACTCTCATTGAGATGCCCTTTGAGCTTGATTTCATAGTTATCGCCAGTTTGCTCGTTTTGGAATACAGCCATCTCGTACCTCGATCAATACGGTCCGATAGCAGCAATAGCCATGACAATCGTGATGATTGCCGCCAGCCCCCAGAGGGCCAGGAAAATAGTGGCCATTTTCAACGATTGCGGCGACCCGATGCGGATTCCACGGCGCTGCATTATTTTGCGGACCACGATTCCCCGCCCAGCAAAGTAGAGATACATGCCGCCGCCGATCAATCCGAAATAGACCCAGGCGGGATTATTCAACAGCAACAGTAGGGAAGCGAGTGGTAATGTCCAGAGAACGGCCGTATCCCAAATAGCCTCACCACGCCCATCGGCATAAAAGGTTGGATCAACGTCCGCCTCCGCTTCGGCCAGACCCAGCCGGGCAGCCGTCTCCGGCCAAAAGGCGCTGATTGCCTGGCCGAAATAGGCGATGGAAGAAATGATGAAGAGGATTACACCCCAGGTAGTGTTCATTTTCACACTCTTGAAAGATCGCAATCAGTAAATAATGTCAAAGTGAAACAGGATCCAAATCGGTAAACGATTATGACTCATTTGTGATCCTCAGCGGAAATGTTTCAGCGATCAATTACTTTCAATTAGATACACTGACAGTGTATCTACAACCCGGCTTTTGTTGTAGACACTTTGGTGTAATTTGAGGGTGTTGTTTTCTATTTTGGGCAGTGTGGGTTTGGCTGTGTCGAGCCAGCCATCGACCCGCAATCAAAGTGATCACCACGGCAAGGAGTCGCACAAGAATTGCTGCAATAGGAATCTCAATAATGTCCATCCAGTTCCTCCTTTGTCAGGGTAAACCTGAATTGCCTATTCACGTCCAATAATCTCTGCCAACCACTGCGTGCTTTCGTGCTGATTCAAGATGAGCATGAGCATCACCGTGATCGGCATAGACAACAAAGCACCAACAGGCCCCAAAAGCCAGCCCCACAGGAAAAATGAAATAAATACAACAGAAGGTGACAGGCGCAGTTTTTTACCGGTGTAGGATGGTTCCAACACATTTTCAACGAGCAGGTTAAGAACAACTGCTCCTACAACCACCAGGATACCGCGCACCAAGCCGAATTCAGCAAGAGCCAGAATGGTAGGCGGGATCATTGCCGTGAACAGACCGATGTAGGGGATGTAGCTGAGTACAAAGGTTAGCACACCCCATAACAACGCATAATCTACTCCCAACAAAAGCAACCAGATGGCGAAACTTAGCCCTGTTAACAAGTTTAGCCGGGTACGTATCCCAAAATAGGCAACAGCCGTTTTCATCAAGGCCGGCATTTGGCTGAGCATCGGGCGATCACTCAAGACATTGTTTAGCAATTTTTGAAAACGCGGTGCTTCAAGTAGAAAAAAGGCGACAAGCACAAGACTGAACAGAAAATCCGTGGCGGCATCAATGAGCGCTGGCAAGAAGTTTGCCAATACTTTTCCTAAGCCACCGCTGCCCAATAAATTTCCTACTGTCGCGCTCGCACCACTTTCACCTAGTGTATCGGCGACACTCTCCGCAAATTCATCCAGGTTATCCAAATAGAGAGATAGGCCATCTTGTAAACTGTTGATGGAAACTATGAACAACAGGCCGATGGCCACGCCTCCAACCAATATGGTCACGATCAACAGCAAGAGGGAGATACCCTTCTTGACGCCTCTTTTTTGCAGCCAAAGGTATCCCGGCAAGGTCAAAGCGGTGAGATACCAACCCAGCATGATCGGTGTCAGCACCGGCGCCGACCAGGAAATTAAAATCAAAACGATTCCTACAAGAGCCACGCCAGCCAGGGCGATGGTTATGGGCGCGAAGTTTTCACTAACTTTCATTATCGTCATTCCTATTGCAGCTCAGGATGGTAAAAATAGATATCCCGCTGCGGAAAAGGTATGGAGAGGGATCATCGTGAACAAGTTCATTTATCTGACTTCGTCGAGTGGATGGTTGAGCCAATCCTGGGCCGTTGAAAAGGCCTGCTTGGTTGATCCCCCCAGGATTTCATCAGCTAAGAAGACGTCTGATTCAGGTAGCGCCTCGAAAGTTTCGGTTCGTTCTAACTGGTCCCACACATTTTGGCTAAGACCTGACAGCATAAGCTTGCCACCATTGGCTTGCAGGCGCCCAGCATAACGCTCCACGATCTGGATGAAGGTGCTGCCGATACGCGAACGGCCGTGCATTCTGAGAATAACCACCGCTCGTTTCGCCTCGCTGGCATCGGGCAGCAGATCTTCTATCGTACGTGCACTGGCGAAGAACAAGGCACCCCAGGCATATAAGATGGTAATGCTGTTATCGCGGAGTTCCGCGGGACACGGCCGTTCCTCAAAGACGCCTTCTTTCTTCTCCACCAACTCGACCACTTGCACATCCTGTGCCGAGGTGTACACGAAGTCCAATATCGAGAGGATGATACCAATAAAAACAGCCTCTTGAATGTCCAGGACCAATGTAGCCAGAAATGTGACCAACATCACCAGGCGGGATGAACGGCTGACATCCCAGATATCTTTGATCTCTTCAAAGTTGTAGACGCCAAAGCCAGCCACGATCAGCACAGCGGCAATAGCCGGCAGTGCAGCCTTTTCTACCTGGTCGGCAAAAAAGAAGACAAAAATGGCTACAAACAGGCCCATAATGACGTTGGCCCAACGGGACTTGGCCCCGGCGCTCAACATGATGCTGGTACCACCCAATGATCCGCCCAGCGGTAAACCTTTGAATAATCCGGAGGCGAAATTGGCAATGCCCTGTCCGCGGAAATCCCCTGAAGGATCCGGATATTGGCCATCGGGATTGGGGATAGTCTGGCTTATCCCGGCGGCCTGGATCAAGCCTAGCAAGCCGATAGCGATGGCCGGCATTATCAAGCCCCTGACCATGGATAGATCGGGCACGGTCGGGGTAGGAAAGGAGGCCGTTATTTGAAAGGAATCACCCACCAATTCGACGGACTCCAACCCCAATACCAATACAGCCACAGAAGCCAACAATAAGGCGATGGCCAAGGAATAATTGCGCAGCCTGGTACGGCCGAACAGGATAATCACGCCAATGGTCGCCAGCCCGGTTAACAGCGAGGGCCAATCCACCTGGTCCAGGTTAAGAAGCAGATCGACCGTCTGCATAACTTTGTTGGAATAGTCGCTCTCAAAACCGGTTAAATCCCCAAGCTGGCCTAAGATCAATACCGTGGCCACGCCGGTGAAAAAGCCAATCATGACTGCATTGGAGATAAAGCGCGTAAACACTCCCAATTTGAACACGCCTAGCAGCAATTGGAACAGGCCGATCAACACGGTCAGCGTGACCAACGCGGACAGAATATTCTCAGCGCTGAAATTGGCCAGTACGCCGCCCACGGCCAGCATCATCGCCGCCGTGGAGCCGATATTCATGAATTGGGAGCTGGTAAAAAGACTACCAATCGGCGTGCCCACGATCAAGGCATTGAAACCATACGTTGGATTAACACCGGCCAAGATGGCCGAAGCGATAGCATCAGGCACGGCGACTAATGCCATGGTAATCGATGCCCCGATATCTGCAGGTAGATTTTTCGTATCAAAGTCTAAGCGCGCCATAATGTTGTTGGATCCCTAGATGACTGGAAACGGCCGTGTTGTTGGAACACGGCCGTCTCCATCCTAATGTTAAACCGGTTAATCGTGGGCCATCGAGAAATTGACAAAGAAATAACAAAAGTGGTCCTATCTTTACTCTTTCATTACTGCCTAGTGCTCTATTAATCTAAATCCTGCAATATCGCTGGGGCTGGTCTCCAGACCGCGTCCCCCCTGACATGATCTGGAGACCGGCCAGAGCAAATGACAATAAACGAATTAACAAAGTGCTAGCCTTTCAAATTGTCTTTGTGTTGTTTCTAGGATAACGAGCATCTTTTTCTTTAAATCCTTATGGTTGCTGGCAGCGGGTGATTCCATTTTAGCTTACTCATCTGCCTCACCTGGGACACCTACCCCCTGTCCTGAGGCGATGTGTGAGCCGAATACTGTGGAATATACGCGGGTGAATACTGCGCCAATAATAAAGATAGTACCAAAGAAGTAAAACGATATCAGAAATAGCGCTACGGAGCCGGCCGCCTGCAAAGCTGTGTTAAATCTGTTGGCTGATAGCAGCATAGCAAACAGCTGAAAGGCAATGATTAAAAGAGCCGCGGTCACCGCTGAGCCCACCCAGACATCCTGCCAAGCGATATTCACATTGGGCAGGAACTTGTAAATCAGAGCCAGGGCCAGCATGAGCAGAAACCCTAAGACAAGGAAGTTGACAAAGAATACGATGCCTTCAGATTCGGGAAGGATATTGACCGTTGAGACGAGGATGTTAGCAACCGTGGCCAAGACAAGAACGAGACCGACAGAGAGGACCATGACAAAGGCGAGTAGACGATTTCTGATATAGTTGCGCGTCTCATCCCGTGAGGGTGCCGGCGCCTTCCAAACAATGTTCAACACATACTGAAGTTGGAAGAATATTAATGAAGCGCTGAAGAGGAGCACGATAAAACTGATCAATGAGCCTATGGTAGATCCTTGGGCTGTGCTGTCCGCCAGCAGTTCGACCGCACCGGCAAGCTGTTCGACGGCTTCCGGTCCTAGTAGTTCCTCTAGCTGGTCCACCAGCCGGTCAATTAACTCAGAGGCATCGATAAATAATCCGGCAATGACGATACTTATGTAGGTTACCGGCACCAAAGAGAAGAGAGCATAATAAGCTAGCGCTGCTGCGAGCGGCCCTGGCCGTTCTCCGATCCAGATACGATAAATGCCCTTGACCAGTGCCTTATACTTCATCCAAGTATTGTCTTCCTTGTCCATTCCTTCCTCTCATATCCTTATTGAGTGATTTTAAGGATGCTGTGCATATTTGAGTTTGCTGGCGAAATCACGACAATTTTGAAGTCAGGAGCCGTTTTGTCGGCAAGATTCGGCTCGGAATTCATCATGTTAGACAACCAACGCGTATCATCGCGGCTATCTGAGTCCACCGTCTTAAACATCATCGTTATCGGTACAGACAGCAAACCGCCAATCGGCCCTAACACCCATCCCGAAAGAAAAACGGCCAATGTCGAGAGAGTTAGTCCTTCGCCAATGAAGCGTGGCTTGTGGCCGACACCACAAAGAACCGAATGATGGGCGAGATTTCAATTTTCACTTACGCTTCTCACGTGATGACCGTCAAATAAGCATTTCCCTGGTGGACGAAGTCGAGGTCAATGGCTGCGTATAGATAGATCAGAAAGACCAATAGGTTATTATCACGCTTGTCAAGCGAAGGACAGGCACTGGACTGCGGCCAATCTTCCAGCCATTGAACCAACAGGGTGATCTTGCCAGCACCGGCCCGGACCGAGAGGAGAGCTAGTTTGCGAACCATGCCTCGCTTAAGCCATTCGAACAATTGAGGGCGCGGGAAAAGATCCTTCCCAAGGCGCAGGCGGTGGAGTTTTGTTCGAATTAGAGTATTTCCTTCCATTCGAATCCCACTTCACTAAAACGAAAATCGAATTATACCATAGGTGGATCAGTAAAGGCTGTTATTCTGCCTCACCCGATGTCTCGTTAAGTACACGGCCGAGACGCCAGTTTGTGGCCGAGTCTCAATTAATATCTCAGAATCGATTTTCATAGCGCCTTTTTGGATTATGCGACACATGTAGGAATAGCGGAAGACAGAGTGCGAGTAGATTTATTGAACGGCCGTTTCCACACTCTCCACTGGTGGTTCAGCCTGCCTCGGCGATATCAGAATAAGGGCGAGCAGGAAGCCGATGAACATGAACCCAGAACCACTGAGATAGGGATAGTTGGCGTTGGCGTCGAAGGCGAAGCCGGCCCAAATGGGGCCGGCGATGCGTCCCAGACTGATGAAGGAGTTGCTCAGACCCATGGCGGTGCCCTGCCCAACCGTGGCGCGTTTGGAGATCAAGGCCAGGGCAGCGGGGCGCAGTAAGGTCTTGGAAAGGATAAAGAAGGCTGTTGCCAACAGAATGGTAGCATAGGTGTCGGCTAACAGCAGGGCACAAAAGCCTGCCGAACCGGCCAGCAAGGAGGCTTTGATGACGGCCGGTTCGCCCCAGCGCTTGGTGGTTGGGCCGGTCAAGACAGCCTTACCCACTGTAGATACGACGGCAATAACCATGAGGATGGTGCCCACCTGCTCGGGCCCATAGTTAAATTTTTGCAGCGCATAGAGGCCAAACACGGCTTCAAAGTTGGTCAGGGCGAAGCTGAAAAGAGCGACCATCAGCAGCAAAACGCCGATGGGGCTAGAGAGCGCCTGCCATAGCTCGCGAAAGTTGACGGTGTCGATCTTAGCGCCACCCGGCCGGCGGTTTTCTAGAGGGAGGGATTCTGGAAGCAGGAGGAAGATGAGCAGCAAGGCGACCATTGAGAGAGCGGCGGCGATGAAAAACGGCCGTGACAGGGAATCCCCAGCCAGCCAGCCGCCAAGGCCTGGACCGAGAATAACGCCCAGGGCCATGGCTGCTCCTAGATAGCCCATGCCTTTGCCGCGGTCTTCTTCGGCCGTGGTGTCGCCAACATATGCTAGGGATGTGACCAGGGTAGCGGAGGACAATATGCCCGATAGGGCGCGGGAGGCGAAAAGCATCCATAATTGGGTTGAAAGACCGAATAAAAGCGAAGAGAGGCCATAACCTAAGACGCCGATCATCAAGACGGGTTTACGGCCGACGCGGTCCGATATCCCACCCCAAACCGGAGCAAAGACAAACTCCAGTAGAGCAGAGGTGGCTACCAGCAACCCCAATTCCCTGCCGCCCGCCCCTAGATTCTCGACGAAGAAGGGGAAGATGGGAATGACGAGGCCAAAGCCGAGCATGACCACTACCAGGGTAAAGGAAAGGATCATCAGGCTACGGCGGCTAGCTGTGGCGTGCATGGTTACCCCGTGACGAGAGAGTTGCCAGGCCCTTTTGAAGTGCCTGGCAACTGGTTAATTAAGTAGTTCCACGATTCCCTGGCTGCCATCGACGCGTACCCGGTCGCCGGAGCGCAGACGCATGGTGGCGTCACCGGTGCCGACGACGGCGGGGATCCCCAGCTCGCGGGCGATGATGGCGGCATGGGACAAGGGTGCGCCGATGTCGGTGATGACTGCGGCTGCGTGCGGGAAGAGCGGCGTCCAGCCGACGTTGGTCGTCGAGGCCAGGAGGATTTCCCCCTCTTGCAGCTGGTGGCCATTGTCCGGGCTGGTCAGGTAACGTACCACGCCCTCAACACGCCCCGCCGATCCCGGATAACCTTTAATCGTGTCGGATTGGCTGACCTGATAGGGCACATGAGAATCAAATGCATCCGCGCGGCGCTGCGGATCGGCAGCCCATTGGAAAGGATCAAAACGACCGCTGATAAACATCGGGTAAGGCGGTAGTGCGCGCAGCTTATCGTAAGTCTCTTGCCTGGCAGGGATCGTGTCTGTCACCGCATCATCACCCGACAGAACATCGATCACCTCTTCAAAGGACAGGTAGAAGACACCCTCGCCCAAACCTGTCAACTCGGCAGCGCGCAAGAACCAGTCACGGATCACGCCGAATGTTCGCGTTAGTTCTGAACGAACCTTTTCCCGTTTCTCCATCCCAGCGGTGGCCCGGTCGATTTTCTTCTGTAGTTTCTTGGCCTCTCTTGGATATGCTTCCACCACATCCTGCCACAGCGCATCAAACTCAGCTTTTCGCCTGGCGGACATCGCTGCGACATCGATAGGATCCTTTTCATATTCCGCCAACTGCCGGTCAAGCCACTGCGCATCTTCATACGGCCGTGGAACGGCAAGTTCGTTCTCTTGCACAGGCCGGTGCCCGGCGATTTGCATATATTCCTGGCGGCTCATCTCCCCTGCCGATACCTTCGCCAATCCAGCCAGCGCTCCCATGCTGGCTAGCTGCCCCGATCCCGCAGACAGGGTTGCCAAGATCGCATTGCTCTCGGCCTCTCCAACTAACGTCGTTAATTGCCTTTTCACGGCCATATAGGGGAAGAAGTAGTCCTCATTGGCTTTGTCTTGTAATTGCAGGAAGTCACTGAAGAAGGGGAAAATCTCTTCACGCCACAATCGAATTAGTTTTGCCCCATTCTCTGTTTCCTGGATCTCCTGTCGCAGCTGCCGGCATTTTTCCGGCGTCGCATCAATAATCTGTTGGTGCTTCCGCATCAGCCGGTACTGCTCTGGCAGCAGTTTAAACATAATTGGCAGCATGCTCTTGATCACAGCCCACTTTGTCACCGGCATTTTAGGGATGGTTATCTTCTCGGGAATGGTCCCCGCTGTGAGAGCAATCTGATCCTTGACATCTTTTTCGCTGCGGCCGAAGGTAAGCATG
>JAACFF010000289.1 GCA_009937635.1 Chloroflexota bacterium | reverse complement strand
TTCCTTTGCACGGAGAAGGTCTCCAGTAACTTCCTCTATGAGCCCCCCACGGTAATTTAGTGCTCGACTTTCTATAAGGGGAAAATTCCCCTTGTGAGCAAGTTCAACCGCCAGTGTCAAAGCATCCAGCGCAGATTCAGGTGACTGGGTTGGATGGCTACCCAATGTAACTAAGGTGTCCGCTTGGACTTCAATATCCTCCAACCTCTCAGCCATCTGCAATGCCTTCTGGCAATATTCCAAAGCTTCATCAGGTTTTCCATTTTCATAGTAGGTTTTCCCGGTTTCGTGCAATAACATCGCAACTTCATGACTCTCAGGTTCATCTTTTATCCATTTGAGTCCTTCGAGGCAAATTTCCAAACTTCGAGGAAAATCCTCATGATTGGCACGAGAAGATTTAGCATGAAGGCGGGCAACAATTGCCATATCCTCTAATTCCAAATTTAATTCAATGGCTTCACTCCATATTTGGATAGCTTCTTCATGGCGACCTTGTCTTTCGAGTGCTTCACCAAGACCTTCTAATAATTTAGATTTGTCAAGTTCTTCGCACTCTAGACTCAATGCACAGCGAAATTGGATTTCTGCTTCTAAATTAGCATAAGCGAGTAGAGCTTGCTCACCAGATTGAATATAGTATTGGCAGGCATCCTCCTTTCTTCCTGACAATACTAAGTGTTCAGCAATCAAACCGCTGGATTCTCCGATACGATCTCCACAATTAGTGATCAACCAGTCCGCAACTAGTCCATGATAGGTTTTGCGCAGGCGTTTGATCACACTCTCATAGGTCACTTCACGCAGCACATCGTGCTTGAAGAGATACTCTACTGCACCCACAAAAGCAGATTCTTCACGGCGATAAACTAATTCTCGATTTCGTAAGGAGGTCAATGCAAGAGAGATGCGTTGGGGGTTATCCCCATTCCCTGCTTCTGCCTGGATATAAGACACGATACGATCCCAAAACAGCCGACCCACCACGGAGGCCTGTTGGAGGACTGTGCGCTCGTGGGACGGCAAACTATCAAGTCGAGCCTGCAGTACACCTGCTAAGGTAGAGGGAACATCAACCTGCTCAAGGCGAGCCAAGTCAATTTGCCAGGTTTCTTCCTCGGGGATGACCACGCCGTCCTCAATCAGCATCTTGATCAATTCTTCCAGGTAGAAGGGATTGCCTTCTGAACCCCGAACGATCAATTCACGCAGCTCTGTTGGAATATCCTCAGCGAGTTTGAGGATTTCGGAAACCAGCAGACGGCTCTCGCGCCTTGATAACGGACGCAGTTCCAGGTGAGTGTGATAGGTTTGCCCTTCGCCCCAATAAGGTCGTCGCTCATACAGGGTTGGACGTGCTGCACAGGCAATCACAATAGGCAGTTGTGGTATTTGATCACCTAACTGGTTGACTACGTCCAATGAGCTTTCATCCCCCCAATGAATGTCCTCCAATAAGATTACGATTGGGCTTTCCTGCGACAATGTCTGGAAATATTTCTTCAAGTACATCAGACCGCGATTGCGCAGCTGCTCCGGATCATTAAGCACACCTTTCAGGTGCGGGCTGGCGTTGAAATCAAAGCCCAGCAGTTGTCCAATGATATGGGCTTTCATCATTGCATCTTCATCGTCACCAAACACATCTCCAAAACCAGTCATTATCTTGTGCTGAGCTTGCTTACCTGTATCGTAGTCTAGGATCTGAAAATAGAAGGCGAATATATCCCGCAGCAATGAAAAAGGTTGTCCTTGATTTTCTTGACGACCCCTTCCTTGGAATAAAAGCACGATTTGAGGTAATAGGTCAAACCAATTTTGGTACTCATACAGCAAACGTGATTTGCCTACTCCTGCCTCACCGCTTATAGTGACTACCTGACCCTCACCCTCTTCAATAGCAGTTAACAGCGCGTCTTTGAGGAAATCCAATTCAGTCCTTCGCCCGATCATACGCGTCTCAACACCTTCTACGCCTAAGGTGCGTACGCGAAAAGCTCTCGGCTTGATACTTTCTACCAAGTAAACAGGAACGGGTTCAGGGAAACCTTTCGCCATAATCGGTTCTTGAGATTCTACGTTGAATACACCCCGCACGTGGCGATAGGTGTTATGAGAGATCAATAGACCTCCTGGTGGTGCAGCACTTTCTATGCGTACTGCTAGATTGACCACCCTTCCCATGACGGTATCTTCCGCCTCTGTTTGCCCACCCAAAGCAGCCAGACCTGTATCTATGCCAATACGCACATGGAAATCATCAATCTCCCACTCTGAACGTAATTCTTTCGCAAGGGATTTCGCTACATCTTGGATCTCCAAACCAGCGCGGATAGCTTGTTCGGGGTCGTTCTCCCTGGCGATTGAATCGCCGAAGATAGCCTTGAAGCCATCGCCTGTATAACGGGTAATATGTCCACCATGTGACTCAACTGGGGTTGCCAAACGAGGTAAGGCATTATCCATGATATCCAGCGTGTCCTCTGGGTCAAGGTGCTGGGTCATGGCAGTCGAACCGACCACATCCAAATAGAGCAAGGTGACTAATTTACGCTGGCGGGAGCGCAACTCGTCCTTCACCTCGACAGAAGGGTGAAGCTGCATCTCAACGTCAACGAGCTTCTGGCGAATTGGCTTAAGGGATGCCTCCACTGCTTCATCACCAAGTATTGACCTTTGAGATTCAATATCAGCTATAGTTTGTTTTAGCTGTTTGATCTGTTCATCCAGCGTGGTGGACATGCGCACTCCCCATGATTAGGTGCAAGTCTACAGCAAAAAGGGTTAGTGCTTTGTTTTATTCCCCCGCGATATGCTGATTTGTAAACCCTTGCCTTACTGTCATTATACAGACATTGCTTCATGAATACAACTGATTATGAGTACGATTTATCCTACCAATGGAAAGTGAAAAGCCCACCTCCGGAGACGGGCCTGAGTTGAGTCGTGCGAACGACTGCGAAAAATAAGCGGCACGAATGCCTGTACCCCCTTGGGTACCGGTATCCTCAGGGCACCGGCATCAAGGATACGCTATTCAATTGTAAAGACCCCCCCATGTTCACTTTTGATGTCAGCCAACATCATTTATAATCTAGCGTACACCATACGTGTGGATTTTGACTTTTGCCAAATAGACGCGGACATTGCATCCATTTTGTAGTGGTCGTATGGTTTGTTATTTATTATCTTTATTTGAGCAAACACATAAAAAGAGCAGCGAATGAATGACAAAAAACCTAATATTATTCTCTTCATTGTAGACAATATGTGTGCTTGGACGTTGGGGACCTATGGCAACCCGGATGCCTACACCCCCAATCTGGATCGTATGGCGGCCCAGGGGATCCAGTTCAACAATTGTTATGGCGCCAGTGCATTGTGCTCTCCCGGCCGGGCTTCCTTACTTACCGGTGTAATGCCTTCAGCACACGGTGTCCACCTCGCACTACCGGACTCCGAGGGGATGTATCCGGAAGACTGGTGCGCTTTAGATGGATTTGAATCGTTATCCGGAACTTTGAAGGATAATAGCTATAACACGGCAATGATCGGAAAGTGGCATCTGGGAGATTATCCCACCAAACATCCCCAAACAGGTTTTGACTACTGGGTCTGCAAGGAAGATGGTCATACATCTGATTTTTGGGGCGATGCGTACTGGGAAGATGGGAAGCGTCACGTGTACGAGGGGCACATGACCGAATTGTGGACAAACAAGGCACTGGACTATCTGCAAGATCATGCGAATGACCAGGAGCCGTTCTTTATGTATGTCTCTTACAACGCACCGTACAGCACCTCCGGCTGTCTGGATGCGGAGATCAATGGCAAGGATAAGAATCCGTTTTGGCCCCGATTCGAAAACAAGGAAATGGAATCGATGCCGCGAGAACCAGTGGCACAGGAAGCGATCAGCTATGCGATGATGATAAATCAGGTCGCCCCGCAATATGGATTTCAAGAGGAAATTCGAGGCATCAACAATATGCCACGCCTCCGCAACGTGTTCTCCCAGATCAGTTACGTAGATGATGGGATCGGACAGATCATGACCGAGTTGCAGAAATTGGGACTGGATGATGACACCATCGTCATGTTCACTGCGGATCATGGCACATCTTATGGACAGAATGGCAACTGGGGAACCGGCTGGACGACGATTCCGTTCACAGGCCATCGACACGGCTGGAGCATTCCTTTGATCATGCGATACCCAGGACGCATCGCCGCCGGACAAGAGTCGGATCTTATGGTAATGCAGACCGATATCTACTCGACGCTTCTCGACCTGGCAGAAACCGACTACACACCCAACGGGCACTCTCCAGGCTCTAGCCTGGCGCCCCTACTGCGCAGCGAAAAGCTTGAGGGCGATTTTGACGCAGTATTTTGTGAGATCCACGAGTTGCGCCTGATGCGCACGCGCGAATGGCTTTATATCAAACACTTCGACAAGCAGAATGAGAACGAACTCTATGATCTACTGCGAGACCCCGGCGAACACCGGAATGTTATCTCAGACCCATCCAACGCTGATGTCCTGGCCGAGATGGATGCGGCCCTCGCCGAATTTTTCAAAGAACATGCCGCGCCTGAATACGACGTGTGGAACGGCGGCACGATGGTTGCATCGATTGTTCCCCCAATTGACGAAGCACCTTACAAAGCAGCGTATGGTGAAGATTGGAAACCAATCTTTCCGATGGAGGCTTGATTGATGTAGATGGTTAGAATAGAAGCATCAAAGAATCAAACCCAAAACTGAGTTTATGGGGCTGTCGTAGCTGACAGCCCCTTTTCGTTTGCTTGAACATGGTTCCACCTTTGAAGAGTGTTATCTAGGTTATTCCACATCTGTGAGCAAACCAATCCTCCACTGAGTATAAGGTGTGAACTGTAATTATTGAGAAGTCACACGACGCACCACACCCTGTTCCCCGATGCCCGACCGGTACCAAAAGGATACTAGTACCCCATCCGGGGCACGGGCGATAGGGATTAGGTATTCAATTGTAATGATCCCCTCTTTTGATGTCGACCAACATCATTTATAACCACGTGTCTACCGGGCGGGGGTGATTTTTACGTCTTGAAGATGGGGTTTTTGTTGTTACTGAGGGACACACTTGTCATACAACTGTCTAACGCAAAGGGCGCGTTTGTACTTGTGCAAAAACGAACTATGCAATATACTGACATTAGCTTACAAGTACTTGATGCCTCAACAATTCGTGAATTGGCAAAGGGAGTAACTTAGCCCTTTTCATCGCCCTCCTATATATAGTAGGAGGGCATTTTGTGTGTAACGGTTATATGTATAAAAGCAAATATTGTATTTCTTTATTAAGAATACGCATAAATTAATTTGCTTATCAACCCGTTTGCCCGCAGTAATAAAGTAACTGAAGTATCCATGCCTGATGCACTAAGACCACAATACCTTTCCAAAAATGAGGCGCAAGAAGATATCCTTAGGTTTCGAAGAACCCTTTGGAGTCGGCTCCGTTTTTACACCACGTTCGTGTGGCGCTTTGTGGTGTTGCAACGCCCGGAACCGCTCATCTATGGCGTCGCCGTGACGGACCGTTGTAACCTTGCCTGTCGTGGCTGCCACATCTCCAATACCGGCCGTCCCGATATGACCTGGGATCAACTGGTCACCGCGATGCAGGATGCGTGGAACCGCGGGTTCCGCGATCTGTACTTCAGCGGGGGAGAACCCATGCTGTGGCGCGACGCAGACCACACACTCAAGGACGCGGTTGCCGAGGCGAAACGGATTGGTTTCTTCCACGTGCATATCTACACCAACGGCCTGTTTGGACTCGAAACCTCGGCTGATCTCATCTGGGTTAGTATGGATGGGTTGCCCGGTACCTTTGATTTGCGACGCGGCAATCACTTTCATCAGGTCGAACACACCATTCGCGCGGGTTCACACCCTAAGGTTGCCGTCATCTACGTGATCGATCGCTACACCGCCGAGGGAGTTGAGCCGTTTCTGCAGTGGGTGGATGAAACGAAGTTCCCTATCATCGGTGTCATGTTCTACTTCCATACGCCTTACTACGGGCGCGATGAGCTATTCCTAACCGCAGAGGAGCGCGCACCAATCATTAGCCAGCTCCTCAACTGCATCCGGGCTGGACTACCGATTCTCAACTCACGGGCTGGACTGCTGGCACTCAAGTCAGGCAATTGGCCGCGTCGGTTTCAAGTGGCTTCGGTGAGGGACGTTGACGGCGAGTCGATATGCTGTCGCGCCTCCGATGAGATATGTGAGGATTGCGGCTACGCGGCTTGCACCGAGCTTACTGAATTTCAACGCCTGCAACCGACCGCGCTGCTTGGCATGTTGAGGTACTGGTGAATAATTCAGGCCGTTGGTTATTACGCCTCATCACACGCACCATCCGCCGCTACCTTGTGGGGACCGAACAACACTGGTTTTTCGAGCAGCCTCCACAGGGCTGGGCTCCGCTGCACATCGAGCGTACCTCGTTATATCTGCACGTGCCCTTCTGTCGCCATTTTTGTCCCTATTGCCCTTATACCAAAGTACCGTATTGCGAGTCACTCGTGGAACCCTACACCAGAGCGGCACTCGCCGAGGTGGACTGGTGGGCTGATGCAGTTGGGCCGACTGAGATAACAAGTGTCTACATCGGCGGAGGCACGCCGACACTTGCGCTGGACAGCGTAAGCTGTGTGTTGATGCGTGTGCGTGAGCGGTTCCACCTGACAGGCGACATCTGCATCGAGACCAACCCCGCGGATGTGGACGATGAGACCGTGCGGCGGCTGCATGATATGGGTGTTGAGCTTGTTTCACTTGGTGTAGAATCATTCCAACCCGAGAATCTCGCAGTGATCGGACGCGATTACACGCCCCCCGTCGCCGAGCGCGCCCTGGCGTTGCTTGCGGAGAGCAACTTTTCCTCGGTCAATGCGGACATCATGTTTGCCCTGCCGCGCCAGACTACCATAAACGTGATTGCTGATTTGGTCCAAGCTGTACAACTCGGTGCGGACCAGCTCACAACATACCCTCTCTTTACTTTTCCTTACACCACGGTCGGTAAATATCTGCGTCTGACCGCGGTGAAGATGCCAAATCTGCGTATGCGACAAGCGCACTATCGGGCCATCAGCAGTTGGTGCGCTGAAAACGGCTTTGAGCGCGTTTCAGTGTGGGGTTTCAAACATGGCGCCGTGCCTCGCTATTCTTCGGTTACCAGGGATGGTTACATAGGGATCGGTCCCGGTGCCGGATCGCATCTGTCCGATGGCTTCGTGCTTAATACATTCGATCTCAACAGTTGGATTAACGCAACATGCGACGGGCGCACAGCAATCGCCCTGCGTATGCCGTTCGCAGGTGAGATGTCTGGCTGGTGGTGGCTGTACTGGCGCTTTTACGACACACGCATTCCAATGGACGACCTTGATGTGGTTCTTGGAAACGATGCCCCCAAGGCTCGTCAATGGCTGAGAGTCGTGGAACAGGCCGGGCTTGCGGATCGTAATGGCAAGCTCCTCGAACTCACTGAGTCCGGCGCGTTCTGGCTTCATCTTGCGCAGAACTACTTCGCATTGAATTATGTGAACACGCTATGGACCCAAGCACGTCGGGAGCCGTGGCCGCAGGCAGTGGCGATCTGAGCCAACGTGCGGGCTAACCCGTTTGCACCGGACGGAGCTATCGCCTCTTGGTAAGCAGCGTGATATTCGTCAATTGGTTATGAGCAAAGCCGCGTTAGGGTCACAATCGCCCCGCTGGTGAAACACTCGTAAGAATGCAATTGAGAACCATCTAATTTTCTCATAACCATTGTGTTTCTATATATCTGAAAACGACAGTCAAATTGGTCCTGGTTTTTTGC
>JAACFF010000041.1 GCA_009937635.1 Chloroflexota bacterium | reverse complement strand
TACACAGGCTTGGTTGTTTTGCAACCTTACCTAGAAAACGATTAAGGTGAACTATTTTAACAGGGCACTATTATTGTGATTGGAGCTCAGATGCCAACGAGAGATGAGTCATTAGGTCAAATAGACATATCTTCGACAGCTATTACAACCATAGCCAGCCAGGCGATTAATCAATGTTACGGTGTGGTGGGCATGTCTAGCAAGAATATCGTCGATGGCATTGCCCGCCTACTAACCCGGGATGGGCGGCGTGGCATTGACGTGCACATGGAAGATGATGAGATCGTCATAGATGCATACGTAATCGTAGAGCATGGTGTGCGCATCCGGACTGTTGCTGAGAGCATTCAGAATACGGTCAAATACCATGTCGAAAGTGTGTTGGGCTTGCCTGTTCGCGAGGTGAATATATTCGTTCAAGGTTTGCGCCTCAGCAACAATGATCAATCTACGACCGGCAAGTAGCAACTCCACCCGCATTTTCGGCGCGTTCAACCTGGTATTTAGAGGAGAAAGAAATTGGTACAGCAAGATTATCCTGGCGTGTTGCCCGCACAAAAGAAATGGGTGCAATGCAATGGGCGACAGCTACGCAAACTAGCAAAAGCCGGACTGATTTGGTTAGAACAAAATCACCAATATGTTAACTCGCTAAATGTATTCCCAGTGCCGGATGGGGATACTGGCACGAATATGCTGCTCACGATGCGATCGGCCGTTGCTCGTATCGAGGATGACGAGGAAATCCATGTGGGCACCGTGGCCGCTCAATTATCCCAAGGCGCTCTCATGGGCGCTCGGGGCAACTCGGGCGTTATTCTCAGTCAAATTTGGCGCGGACTGGCCAAGGGGCTGAAGAATAAAGAGACATTTGACGTCCATGAGTTGGCCGAATCTTTTCACGAGGCCGCTGAAACTGCATATAACGGCGTTATGAGGCCGGTCGAGGGTACTATTCTAACGGTCATCCGCGAAGGAGCTTCTGAAGCAGCAGACGCGGCTGAGAAGAGCAGCGATCTGCGTTTTGTGATGGAGCGTGTCGTAGAGCGTTGCCAACAAGCGTTAGAACGAACTCCCGACTTGCTCCCGGTGCTCAAAGAGGCAGGCGTTGTCGACTCCGGTGGGCAAGGATTGGTGTACATCTTTGAGGGTATGTTACGTTATGTGACGCGCCAGATGCGTGGACTTGATCACATGGCAGAACAACAAAGCGCCAGCTTGGAGCGCCAGAGAACAGCCCAGGAATTGGCGGCCCCGGTGGATGGGCAGATAGAAAACCCTTACGATGTACAGTTTATATTGATGGGAGAGAACCTGAATGTGATGGAGGTACGCCACCGAATTGACGCCATGGGAGATTCTACTGTGGTCGTCGGTGATGAAAACGCCATCAAGGTGCATATTCATGTCAAGAATCCCGGTGAACCGCTTTCTTATGGTATCAGTCTTGGGAAGATCACAGATGTGGTTGTCGAGAATATGCAGCTACAGATGGAAGAGATCATCAACACATCTCCTGCAACGTCTACGGATCTGGAAGTGGAACAAGTGACGGTTAATCCGGGTCAAATCGGTGTCGTCGCCGTGGCCGCGGGGGAAGGATTGGCCAATATCTTCCGCAGTCTTGGTGCAGCATACATCGTGGAGGGAGGACAGACGAATAACCCCAGCACGGAGGAGATTTTCCAGGCTATCCAGGATGTGCCCACAGATAAGATTATCATTCTGCCGAATAATAAGAATATCATTTTGGCGGCTGAAGCGGCGCGAGATTTGAGCCCGAAGCAGGTGGCCGTGGTGCCCACACGTACCGCACCGCAGGGTTTTACCGCTCTCCTGGCTCATGATCCTGATGGTGAATTAGAAGCCACGGCCGAAAATATGATTGAAGCCTCGCAACAAATCTCGACTGGGGAGATTACGCGCGCCACCCGCACAGTGACGCTCGATGGGGTGGAGGTCAACGAAGGGGAAGTCATTTGCCTGGTAGACGGCCGTCTTTCCGCTTCCGGTGACGAACTCGATCATATACTGGTCCAGATGCTGCAGAGGATGGACATGGACGAGCGAGAAATCATCTCCATCTATAGTGGGGCTGGCGTTAGCGAAGAAGAAGCAGAAGGCGTCGTCGCGCGAATTGAGTCGCTCTACCCTGAAGTAGAGGTTGAACTGTTGCCTGGAGACCAGGCCCATTACTCCTACATCATCGGAGCAGAGTAGTGTGTCATGCGTGGCGTTGTAAACGCCAGACACAAGCTATCCAGATAGGTAGTCCATGACGATTCGCATTGTAACCGACAGCACCTGCGATGTCCCACCAGATGTTGCAGAAAAAATGAACATCACCATCGTTCCGGTATATATCAATATTGGCGACCGGAGTTATCTTGATGGCGTTGATCTTTCACGTCGTGATTTTTTTGTCAATTTGCCAAATTATGACACGTTCCCGACGACGGCCGCTCCCGCTTCCGGGGCATTTACCTCCGTCTATCAGCAGCTGGCCGATGAAGGAGCCACTGAAATCTTGTCGTTGCATATCGCCGCCAATCTGAGCAACACTTATAACGCTGCCAGGCTTGGTGCTGAGGATGTACGGGGAGCGCGCGTGACTCTTTGGGACACCAAGCAGATCACTTTGGGCTCCGGTTTACAGGTGATGGTAGCGGCAGAAGCGGCGGCGGTCGGCTGTTCAATGGCAGAGATCCTAACCTTGTTGCAGGAAAAGCGAGCCAAGACGCGCATTTATGCTGTATTGGACACGCTTGAATTCCTACGGCGAAGCGGTCGCGTGAGTTGGACACAATTTGGTCTGGGTACCTTGCTGCGGATCAAGCCGGTGCTGGAAGTCTATGAAGGCGAGGTTATTATGAATGACCGCGTGCGTACATTCAAGCGGGCCTTGCTCCGCCTTATCGAATTGACGGGAGCCAAGCAGCCGCTGGAACGAATTGCCGTCTTACACGCTAATAACCTTTCGACCGCGCAGCGTTTACAGCAACAGGCAGCCTTTCTTTTCCCGCCTGAACAGGAGGTGATCTTTATGGAGATCACACCCGCCATTGGGTCACATATTGGCCCCGGAGCCGTTGGGTTCGCATTCATTTCAGAATAAATTATGGCACGAATATTTGTACGCCTCGAGCGTGTATTGGATTTAGAAGCGCAACAAGGTTATCAAGACAAGGCAGTTGTAGGCGGAATCCGCCAGTTTGTGGTGTACTGGGTAGGACAAGCGCGCGAAGAAGCAGTGGACGAAGCCGATCGGGCCCTGATCGAGCAGGTGGCTGAAGCGTTAGTCGATTACGGCCGGTTGCCAGGTAGGGAAGCAAGGGCTCGTGTTATTGAATCCCTCATGGAAGGTCTCGGGCGCAGGAAATCACGTCTGGGCATTGCTGTTCCTGACCGTAAGGAACCGCCGGTCGAAACGAAGCCCGTTACGAAAAAAACGCCACCCAAAAAACCGGCAATCACCGCGCAAAAGGCTGTGAAGACGAGGCCCCCGGTTGATGAGCCGGCACAGGCCGAATTGCCAGCGGTGATTGAACCGGACCCGCAGGGATTAGCCCAGCCTGTTTTGAGTATCAATGGGGTTGGGCCAAAGATTGCTGAGAAGTTGCAGAAGCTGGGGGTTACCACTATCCTGGATCTGCTGTATCTGTTTCCCCGCCGGTATGATGACTATACCTTGATGAAGCCCATTAACAAGCTGCAATATGGGGAGCAAGTGACGATCATCGGCACCATTTGGCAGACAAGAGCTAAACGTACTCGCAACAATAAGGTGATGGTTCAGACTATTATCAGTGATGGCACGGGCTCTGTGCAGATCACCTGGTTTAACCAACCATGGATTGTCAAGCAACTGCCCGCGGGTATGCAAATCGTGATCAGTGGCAAGGTGGAGCAGTTTTTAGGCCGCCCAGTTTTCAATTCTCCGGAATGGGAACCTTTGGAATTGGAGCCTTTGCGCACACGGCGTATCGTTCCGGTCTATCCCCTTACGGAAGGTTTAGGCAGCCGTAAGATGCGTGAGATTGTTAAAGCGGCCGTGTCTTATTGGGCTCCGCGGGTGCCGGATGTTCTGCCGCAGGATATTTGCCAACGGCAACGACTTTATGCTCTACCGCGTGCCTTACAACAAATTCATTTTCCCGACAGCCAGGAGACACTTCACGACGCCCGCCGGCGGTTGGCTTTTGATGAGTTGTTCTTACTGCAACTTGGCATGCAAAATCAACGACATCAATGGCGATCCCAATCCGGCATTCCTATTGACGTTTCGCCTGGGCGTGTGATTCAGTTCAGAAACGCCCTGCCTTTCCCATTCACCGGCGCGCAACAACGCGTGATCGACGAGATAGTAGCTGATATTACACTTGATGTGCCGATGAACCGCTTACTCCAGGGAGATGTCGGTGCCGGAAAAACGGTAGTAGCAGCAGCGGCGATGTTTGCCACGGTCAGTGCTGGGACCCAAACGGCCTTGATGGCTCCGACCGAAATCTTGTCCGAACAGCATTATCGTGGGTTGAGTAAGCTACTCTCCCCTTTGGGAGTTCGATTAGCTTTGCTCACGGGTAGCACCGCGGCCAATGAAAAGGCGCAGATCTACGCCGGTTTGGCTGATGGATCGATACAGATGGTTATTGGAACTCACGCACTTATCCAAGAGGGCGTCACTTTCAAAAAACTGGGGCTGGCTGTGATTGACGAACAGCATCGCTTTGGTGTGGACCAGCGAGGTGCTCTGCGGCAGAAAGGGGTCCAGGGATTGAATGGTGAGGTGAATCCGCACTTGCTTGTGATGTCTGCCACGCCTATTCCCCGGACGTTGGCTCTATCATATTATGGGGACCTCGATCTGTCGGTCCTTGACGAAATGCCACCGGGTCGGCAGGAGATCAAGACCCGCTGGCTGCATTCCAGTGAACGCGAACGCGCTTATTCTTTCATTCGGCGCCAAGCTGCCGAAGGTCGCCAGGCTTATATCATTTTCCCCCTGGTGGAAGAGTCGGAAAAAATCCAGGCAAAGGCGGCCGTTGCCGAATATGAGGTCTTACAGAAAGAAGTGTTTCCCATGCTGAAGCTGGGACTGGTCCATGGCCGGATGAAGTCAGAAGAGAAAGAAGAGGCAATGCGCGCCTTCTATGAGGGTGAGATCGACGTGCTGGTTGCCACTTCGGTTATCGAAGTTGGCGTTGATGCACCAAACAGTACGGTTATGGTGATCGAGGGTGCAAATCGTTTTGGCCTGGCGCAACTACACCAGTTCCGCGGGCGCGTCGGTCGTGGAGAGCACCAATCTTACTGCATCCTTATTGCCGATGAAGGAACGCCTGAGGCTGAGAAACGCCTTCTTGCCTTAGAAAAAACGAACGATGGATTCTTGTTGGCTGAAAAAGATCTGGAGTTACGCGGGCCTGGTGAGTTTTTCGGCCGTCGCCAGAGTGGTTTGCCGGAATTACAGCTGGCCTCACTTCTTGATATGGAAATGCTGCAAATTGCACAGGAAGAAGCTGTTAAGCTTTATGAAGCCGATCCTGAATTGCAACAGGCTGATCATGCTCAATTACGAGAACGCGTTGGCCGGTTCTGGGAAAAAGCTGGAGATGTGAGTTAATTTATTGAAGGAGACATGATTTGATAAAGCGTGCAGTTTACCCTGGAACATTTGACCCTGTACATTATGGGCATCTGGATTTGATGTGCCGTGGCGCAGCGCTGTTTGATGAGCTGGTTGTTGCCGTATATGATCATAGAAAACCGCTTAAATCAGTGCTCTTTTCCGTCGATGAGCGCATCCAGATGATAAAAGAGGCGCTAGATGGAGAGGAAAACATCACCGTGCTCCCTTTTAGTGAATTGTTGGTCGACTTCGCTCGTAAGATAGATGCGCAGGTAATTGTTCGTGGTCTTCGTGTCTTTTCAGATTTTGAGTTTGAGTTTCGTTCGGCGCTGGCTAACAAGCGCCTGGCTCCTGAACTTGAAACGATTAGCCTGATGACTCGCGAGCAACATACGTTTCTCAGCGGCACAACCGTGCGTGAGATTGCTTCTTTGAATGGGAACGTAGACAGTATGGTACCGGATAACGTCGCCATAGCTCTCTGCGAACGTTTAGGCAAGAAAAGTAACCGCTCCTTTAATACGCCATCTCCTTTGCGTGATTAAGGCTAAACCCTTTATAATTGGTATGAAAGAGAGGTTCGGCGATATTACGTAATGTGTTTAGCAGGTAAGAAATATGGATATCCAACATCTGGTTGACCGGCTTGAACAGGTGCTAAACGATAGTTCTCGCATTCCATTTAGTGCCAATTTACTGGTAGACGGGGATAAGATATTTGGTATTGTTGACCAGATGCGTGTGACTGTTCCTGAAGAAATAAAGCGAGCCAGCCGCATTGAGGGGGAAAAGGAACGCATACTGGCTCAGGCCCACGAGGAAGCTGATCGGATTCGAAGCCTTGCAAAACAAGAAGCCAGCGAATTGGTCAATCGCGAGGTCATTACCAGTTCTGCTCAGCAGCGGGCTGACCACATTCTGGAACGAGCAAGGCGTGATGCGATAGTCATGCGCCAGGATGCAGATGTCTACGTAATGGAAGTCCTGGCCAATCTTGAGGAAGATTTGTTACGCTCTCTGGCCGTGGTACGAAATGGCGTGCACAAACTTCAGGCAGACCAAGCAGCGGCGCAGGCTGAGGAACAATCCGAAGAAGGCGTCGAAAACAAACTGCCCGCCGCTGACTAGGGTTTACAAGGCTTCATTTAGCATCGGCAACTGCCAGTAGGGCTGGGTGGGTATGAAACCACGCCCCTACGATTAATTTCTCTCGTCACTCCCGCCTTCGGTAACTGGCGGGTGCAGTTCTACGGCACCATTGGACAGCACAAGTTCATCTCGTTCGCGTGCCTTGCTTTGAAAGAGGATTCGCGTCGCGGATTCGCGCCACATTTCGGTGACGATCGTCTCTCCTGGAAAGAAATGTCGTGAGAATCGCACTTTTATGCTCTTAAAGCGGTCCGGGGCGTTAGAGGCATATTGTTTTTGCACGGCGCGCGCTGCAAAGCCAAATGTACACAGCCCGTGCAAGATTGGCCTTTCAAAACCTACCATGGCGGCCAGCGCCGGATCGGCATGTAATGGGTTTCGGTCGCCAGAAGCGAGACGGTACAACAAGGCCTGATTCGTTGCAGTTTTTTCGACCAGTTGCGCGTCAGGTTGGCGTTGCGGCGGTATATTGATCTGGCCCGAAGGACCACGCTCACCGCCAAAGCCGCCGATACCTCGAATAAATATCGAAGCCTGGTTATATGCAAGCTCCTCCCCTTTTTCGTCAACACTATGTACGTCGACAAGGAGCAACGCCCCAGACCCTTTGTCGTAGATCTGGCTGATATGCGCCGTATTGGTGACAGTAGCTTCTACTGGAATCGGCCGTTTCAATTCAAGGAATTGTTCACCGTGCAACAAGTTCATAAAGCTAAACTTGAGTCCCGGTACAGAGAAGATCTGTTCCAGTGCGTCAAAGGGGAATACTACGGCAAAGCTGGGCAGGACCTTAAAACCGGCTTGATTAAGCTCATAAGTAAACTGCAACTCTTTCAGATCAACCGGATCTGCCGCTGCCCCAACCGCAAGGGCGTACAAAATCGCTTCCTTTTTGCTGTACGAGAATTCTGTTGGCTTAAACTGAAAATTTAGGGCCTGATCCAAGTTTACAAATTCGTTGCCGGGTTTGGCTTGGGTTCCATCTGCTTTTTCATTGGCCATGAATGAATCTAAATGCCTCCGTTATTAAGGCCCGCTGTGAGATTATCGTAGTTTAGGGTTATTGGCATGCCGCTCTTTATCGCGGCCCGTTTTCTTGGCCATATTTCTCTGGAAGGCCTCGGCGAGATCGACGCCAGTCTGGTTGGCCAGACAGACAAGGACAAAAAACACATCTGCGAACTCGTCCGCCAGATCGTATTGCTCATCTGTCTTCTTAAAGCTTTGATCGCCATAGATGCGGGCCATGATTCGCGCTACTTCACCTACTTCTTCCATGAGCACGGCCGTATTGGTTAACTCTGAAAAATAGCGCACGCCGATGGTGTTTACCCATCCATCAACTAGCTGCTGGCATTCTTTTAATGTTATCTCTGACATAAGCGTGTCGCACCCTTCTTTCTTTCAATCTCCAGAAATTATTCCCCATCTGGAGGCTCTGACGCCTTAAAAACCGAGCGAACGGCCGATGATTTCCTTCATGATCTCGGTCGTCCCTGCGTAGATCGTCTGTACTCGGGAATCAAGATAAAACTTGGCGATAGGGTACTCCAGCATATAACCATAGCCGCCATGCAATTGCAAACATTGGTCAACAACCCGTTGCTGCAGTTCAGTTGTCCACCATTTGGCCATGGCTGCCTCTTCGGCCGTAAGTTGGCTGGCGTTCAATTCCATGATACAGCGATCCACGAAAACACGCGCGATCTGTGTTTCCGTTTTCATCTCGGCCAGCTTAAAGCGACTGTTTTGAAATTTGCCGATGGGACGGCCGAAGGCGGTCCGCTCCTGGCAATAGCGGATGGTCATCTCCAAGGCGGCTTCACATGCGGCTACGGCGATCACCGCGACGGAGAGTCTTTCCTGCGGTAGTTGATTCATCAGATAGTAAAAACCGAGACCTTCTTCCCCTAGCAGATTCTGGGCCGGAACCTGCACATCATTAAAGAATAACTCGGCCGTATCCTGTGCCTTCAGGCCAATCTTTTCGAGATTGCGGCCCCTTTCGAATCCTTCCATACCTCGTTCTACGACCAATAGACTGAGACCGCGATGGCTGGATTGTGTGTCAGTTCTGGCAACGACAATCACAATATCGCTTAAAATGCCGTTGGTGATGAATGTCTTTTGCCCATTGAGAATATAATGATCATCACGACGGACGGCCGAGGTTTGTACACCTGCCAGATCGCTACCGGCCCCCGGTTCGCTCATGGCGATGGCCGTGATCGATTCCCCGGTGCACATCTTTGGCAACCAGCGTTGTTTCTGTTCCCCTGTGGCATAGCTGAGGAAGTAAGGCAAACAGACGTCATTGTGGAGGCCGAAGCCAACACCGCTGGCGCCAACGCGTATAATTTCCTCGGTGACAATGGCATTATAACGAAAATCTTCGGTACCCCCGCCACCATATACCTCGGGCACATCCATGCACAATAAGCCCAACTGGCCTGCCTGCTGCCAGATCTCGCGCGAGACAACACCGTCTTCTTCCCATTGTTCGTGAAAGGGCTCGATTTCCTGGACTACAAAACGGCGTACCGCATCACGAAACATCAAATGTTCTTCATCAAATATGTCACGTTTCATCTTTCATCATTCCTTATCGATTGCGCAAGAATATCCAGGCGATCAGGGCGATTCCTACGCCTATGATCACCCAGGAGAAAAGTTGCGGTGGCAAGAGAAGCGCCGCCCCTACCGCGGTGAACAAGCCCAGGCCAACGCCAAGAACCACTTGTGAGATACGTTTGACCGTTGGATCTTGCTGTTGTGGGTCGCGCGAAAACGCGCCGCTGGGAACGACCCAGAGAAACAGCATAACAACAAGTAAAATCGATCCTATTAATCCGCCGACAACGCCTCTCTCCACGAGCATGACGCCACCGGCTAAGAGTATGAGAATTATGGACCAGGTCTTACGATTTAGCACAGGTTGCCTAATAATGAATCCAATTTACTGAATGGCCGTAACCACTTAGTTTTCTCTGGCTGCGGCCGGTTTCCCCACCGTGCCGCCTCGACTGCCGCGATCTAGAGATCGGCCAGAGGCTGAGCAGTTATGAATGGACGTTGTTTGCGTAGTTGGCAGCGGGAGGTCGTTAGCCAGGGCTCCGATTTCGTCCAGAATCGTATCGGCGATCAGGTCGATTTCGGTCTGGGCAAAACGGAGGGCTGCAGCGCGCGCACGGCCGTCCCCCTCGTGGTCCAATGACCATTGGGCGTGTTCGACCAACAACGCCAATTGTAGCCCCCGACCCAACGTCAACGCAAAACGGCGTGCGCCAGCTTCAACTTGGCGATCGCCAGCGCGTGGGGCATATTGCAGCCAGCTTATGGCGTGGGCAAGCGCTTCTTCCGCTTTCTTGCCGCACGCTACCAGCGCCACATCACGCGCTGCGGAAACACATTCTCTGACCTTTTGCCGAAATACGTTTATGCCCTTTCCTTTAGATAGAGCACGGAGGGTATCCAGAGATAGCACATTGGTGGTTCCTTCCCAAATGGGAAATACTTGACTGTCGCGTAGCAGAAGAGGCAATCCCGTATCTTCCACATAACCCGCACCGCCAAAGGTTTCCAGAATTTCGCTGCTGACAGCGACGGCTTGCCTGCCTGTGGTTAGCTTGGTTACCGAGGTCAGCAGGCGCAGTAGATCGACATCGTCGCTGCAAATCTGGTCTGTTTCGTGACGGCCGATCAACTCCGTCAGGAAGAAGCTCAGATGGAAAGCGGCTTCACTTTCCGCCTGTAAGTGAGCCAACGTATCCAGGTGCAGCGGCTGCTCGGAAAGGTACGCCCTGAAGGCGTAGCGTTTAGAGGCAAAATCACGGGCCAAGGCCATTCCCCGGCGCATCAACGCCGCACTGGTGATGGCGTTCCAGGTGCGCGTTAAGTGCAGCATAGGCACGATATGGCGCGTGCCGTGGGTAAGGCCCATAACCGGATATGCGGGAGTGCCATCCAATGTTAGTTCGGCCGTGGGCACTTTCCTTGTTCCTAGTTTATCTTTCAGGCGGTTGATCCTAATGTCTTGCAAGCGTCCCCGTTCATCCCGCAACTCCAGGTAGAACATGGCCAACCCGCGACCGCCTGGTCCATTGCCCTGCGGTCGAGCCAGCGTAAGCGCCATCTGTGAGGTGGTGGCCGACGTGAACCACTTACGACCGTATAAATGCCAGGACCCATTCTCATCCCGTCGCGCGATGGTCTCTGATAGGCCTACATCAGAACCGCCGGTCGATTCTGTCATCCACTGGCCGCTGGTCCAAAAGCGGGATGGATTGCGGCTGGTCAGATGGGGTACCGCGCGCTCGATCAGGGCCTGGTTGCCGGAAGTGAGCAGCGTGCGCGCCGCGCCGTCCGTCATGGCCAAAGGGCAAGTGTATACATCAGTAGAAGGGTGAAACAGATAGGCCAGGGCAAATTGATAAGGGCGGGAAAAACGGCCGTATGTCTGTTCATAAGCAGTTGCCACGATTCCCATTTTAACGGCCAGCCTCTCGGCTACTTTCCAAAGCGAAGTTACCTCAATGCGGTCAACGCGCTCGCCCCAGGCATCCCACTGCGTCAAGATTGGTTCCTGCAAACGATCTGCTAACTGCATCTCATAAAGTTCACCACCAGACAACTCCCCTAGTTCACGCAGCGCTGGTTCCACTTCGGCCAAAACGTCTGCTGGCAGCTTGCGGAGCAAGTAAGAGCGCAATACGCGATCTTTGTCATATTGGTTGCCCAACTTTGGAGGCGGTTGGTTAAAGGATTCTATCTTCATCCTAGAAACCCCTTATCGCGAAATTCTTTTATCTCCATTTCACTGTACCCGATCTCAGCAAGAACCTCAATAGAGTGGGCGCCCAGTTTTACGCCGGTATGTTTATATTCAGGATTGCTGCGCGAAAAGCGAAAAGGGGTGCCTACTTGTTTTTGCTTCCCGCCCTTCGGATTTGGTACATCCACAAGCATGCGGCGCGCCTGGATCTGTGGATGCTTGAGCACTTCGTTCATATTCAAAACCGGCTCTACACAAACGTCCAATGAGGCAAAAATATCCATCCACTCGGCCAGTGGGCGCGCCGCGATGGCAGCGCGTAATTCTGATTTCAGCCTTTTTATGACTTCTGGATCTGGATCGTATCCGTGGGACATGAGATCGGGACGGCCGATGCCCTGGCAAAAGCCCATCCAGAATTTTGGTTCGAGGCTGCCAACGGAAAGATAACGGCCGTCGGCCGTCTCATAAAAATCATAAAAGCCACCACCGTTCAAGGGTAAAGCTTCTCGCCGCGGCAGCTCATGCCCGATGAGGTATTGGCTGATGATATGCGCTTGCCAGGCCAGCATCATATCGGTCATGCTGATATCTACCAATTGCCCTTCACCGCTAACCTGGCGATTGACAACGGCGGCCAGCAATCCTACCAATGCGCCAAGCGAACCGCCGCCGACGTCGGCCACTTGCACGCCGTGGAGAATGGGTCCTCCCTCGCGCCTTCCGCTATGGCTCATCACGCCTGCCAGGGACAAATAGTTAATGTCGTGACCGGCGCGATCCCGTAATGGGCCGGTCTGGCCGTAACCGGTGATCGCGCAATAGATCAAGGCTGGATTGTCAATCCTCAAATTTTCATACCCGATGCCGAGCTTATCCATTACGCTTGGCCGGAATTGCTCGACGACGATGTCATAGCCGCTGTCCATGATCAGCCGACGGATAATGTCAGTCGCGCCGGGCTTTTTCAGGTCCAGGGCCAGCGAGCGTTTGGAGCGATTGAGCACGCCGTGCCAGGCGGCCGTGTCTCCGTCGAAGGGGGGCATGGCGCGCACCATGTCTGGCCTGTGGGGGGCTTCAACACGCAAGACAGACGCCCCCATATCGGCGAGCATCATCGTGGCGAAGGGACCAGGCAGCAACGTTGTAAAATCAAGAATACGGAGCGAAGATAGAGGACCGCTCATGGTTGAATCACTCCACACAAGGGCGCAGCCCATCCTAATTGGTTCTGCTCGGCGATCATGGTATCAAGGACAGCGGCGATTGAGTCTGGAAAAGGCGACGTCCGGCGCGCTGCTAGATCGGCGTGGGATCCAAGAGATTCCATGGTTGTTGCCAGTTTTCCTGTCGTTTCATTGATCAGGAAGTGCATAAAGTGAATACGTTTGGCTGAACGACCCAGAACGCGCGTACGTACGGCGACTGTTTCGCCAGCGTGTACTTCAGCCAGGTAGCGGATAAACTGTTTCAAGGCAAAAGCGCCGTTGTTAGACGCTTCATAATATTGCCGATCCATGCCAAATGAATTAAAGAAATGCCATGCCGCCTCATCAAATAAAGTCATATACCAGCGTATGTTCATATGTCCCATCACATCCAAATAGTCGTCTGGTATTGTTTTGCGATAGTAAACGGGAAGCGCGTTCAACTTTTTAAGTGAAATCATGCTTTACTGCCTTGTAAACCAGTTGTTTGTAAGTACAAAACATTTGTGAATTAATTTTTTGGCTCGACTGCTCTGATAGAGGGCCAGTAACTACGCTCGGGGGACATAATGCCATACTCCCTTGATGGTTTTTCTCTCCACAGCACCTTCGGCCTCTAGCAGGTCGAGGTAGCCCATTAACATCCAAAGCCCTGCGAATCGGAACTGAATCGGGCGATGCGCATACATTTTCTCCAGGAGGTCTGCCGGCGTAATGAGTCCTGATTCAATCCAGCGCTGGCATTCATCTTTGCGCTTGTAGATGCGTTCCCGTTGGCGTCGGATAACCTCGTGGTGATGGTGGAACGGCCGTCCATGTCCCGGCAGCACAAGATCGATGTCCAGGGACTCAATCATATCCAGCGACTGCATAAACTTCGGCAGCGCTGGCATCCGTTCCACAGAACCTTCAGGCGGGCTTTCTACGATGGGGACGGGTGTGATGGCTAGCAGCATATCGGCCGACAATAACTGACGGGTTTGTGGCTGGTAGAAACAGGTCTGCATACTGGCATGTCCTGGCGTATGCAATACTTGCCAAGGGCTCCCACCCATTTGCAGTGTGCCGTCTTTGCGGAAGGTATGGATTCGTTGCGCCGGGATTGGATCGCGCTGGTCGGCCATGCTCTTCAAACCGGCGATAATCATTTCCCTGGTGACTGCCGGTAGGCCGGTAGCAGGCAGGAAATGATCGCGGTAATAGGCTGCTCGTCTTGCCCACCGCTCGTCCAAAGTCAGCAGCCAGGGCGCTCCCAGATCAGAAATCCATACGTCAGCATCGCTATGGGCAACGATCGTGCCTGCCTGGCCAAAATGATCGATGTGGGCGTGAGTGATGATGATTCGCGATAGGTCGAGGACGGTCAGGCCATGTTGGGCCAGGCCCGTTTGCAATGCTTCCCAACTTTCGGCCGATTTGATCCCGGCATCCACCAACACGGGTTCGGGATCTGTGAAAAGGTAGACATTCACTGTCCCAACCTGCAAACCCGTTGGTAAAGCTATGCGGATTGGTTGCAATTTATTCAAATCGACCCTGGCGCTCCCTCAAAGTCTTGTACGGCATCCCCATCTGCATCGTACCCGGTACTCCGCGAATGCGTTTTCTAAACTGCACTTATATTGCGGAGCGCCGGGCTTATTCTAAACAGAGACCCCTAATCGAAATACTTCCATTTGGGGCGCATGATATAGCCCACAATTACAAACGGTAAGAGTCGCGAAAAGGACCACAGCATCGCGTAACCCGTTGCCAATACGCCAAGGGCAATGATTACGATGGTTGATACGAGATACAAGTAAAAGCCCCAGCCCTTCCATCTCCATAGTGCAATACCGGCCACGATATCGGCAACAGCTACGCCGATGACCGAGGGAACGAACCAGGCTGGAAGGGGGACATCCGTTCCTTGCAGTAGATCATTGCCATAGATGACACCCAGCATCAGCAGGCCATGCAGAATGACAAAGACGATGGCGGCTGTTAACCAGCCTCCCCGCTCTTTTTGAGTTGGCTTGTGTTTCGAGTGGGGTGGGTGCTTCTGATGTTGCGTGTTTTTTTTATGTTGTGCGGTTTTCTTACTACTCATCTGTACCTATCTAATCCTCCAACTATGAAAGGGTCTTATCCATAAGAAATATGGCACTGATTGGTCTCTGGGAATCATCTTCAACCCTTCCTTGGTTTGCAGAGTCCACCCTTATTTTCTAACGAAATGAGAAATCATGCCATAGCGCTTACAGTCAAGTTAAGAACTCATGTATGCCAACCCCGATTTCCTGGGGGGAGTCCTCCTGGATGAAATGAATGCCCTTCACTGTTATCTCTTTTTGGTTGGGCCAACTGCGGCAGAAATCAAACTGTTCGCCGATCAATATTGCACCAGGCTCAGCATTGATCAGCAACTTGGGCAATTCAGTGGTGCTGAGCCATTGTGCATAATCGTCGACAATTGCCTGCACATCGGCCGGTTCACCGTCGATGGGGATTTGTCGCGGCCAGGTCAGGGTCGGCCGGCGAGATTCGCCCGCTTCCAGGTATGGCCGGCGGTAAACGGCCATTTCTTCATCTGTTAACGGACGTAACACGCTGGCGGGCAGTATGCGCTCTACAAAGATATTCTTCTGCAAAACGATCTCTTCCCCGGCCGGTGAGCGCATGGCCTGGAAGATTTTACGCGAAGCTTCCGGCCAGTTTGCCCAGGATAAGGTTTGCACAATGGCTTCCATATAGACCAGAGCCTTTACCCGCTCTGGATGGCGACGCGCCCAATGAAAGCCCAGACTGGAACCCCAATCGTGCAGGACCAAAGTGACATTGTGGTCCAGCTCGAGCGCCTCAAACCAGGCGTCGAGATAACGTTTATGGTCCACAAAGCGATATGTTCCGCTTGGGTTTTTGCCCGAGTCGCCCATGCCAATCAGGTCCGGAGCCAGACAACGGCCGTGCTCCTGCAAATGCGGGATCACATTACGCCACAAGTACGAAGACGTCGGGTTGCCGTGCAAGAATACAATAGGATCTCCCTGTCCATTGTCTATATAGGCCATCTGCGAATCGAGTACATTCACTCGCCGGCGAACGTAAGGATCATGGGCCGAAATCTCATAATCACTCATATTGGAACCTCCATATAAGGTGAGTAAAGCTCTAAATTAAGAAACTCAGTTTGTGGTGTGGAAGAATTGGCTGCTCATACTAAACACTGGGTTTTTCACTCAACTGTACACCCAACAATATTGCCCAGGCGTTTCCCTGGCGATCTGCATCCCCACCTTCTCCAGCACCCGGGCCGAGGCCAGGTTGCCCTTATCGCTCCATGCGGTCACCGCCAAGCACGGTGGCTGCCGCAGCGCCCAGTTTATCAACGCCCTGGCCGCCTCTGTTGTATATCCCTGTCTGCGCCAAGCGGGATCGATACCGTAGCCGATCTCTACTTCCCCATTCTTGTCGGGAACCCCTTTGAAGCCAATCAGGCCCGCGCCAAAAGGTTCGGCGAGGATGACCACCAGCCAATAAGTATGCCAAGGGAATTCTTCGGCGGGCGAGGTGACCAATCTTTGCTGTTTAACGTGGATGGCGTGCTGCACCACCGGGGGCGATAGCACGGCGTGGGAGGTCGCAAAACCCAGTTCCGCTTCTAGTTGCCTAGGCCGAGATATCAGAAACTCTAGTTGCGCCGCCGAAAGTGGGATCAAGCGTAAGCGTTTGCTTTTAATTTCGAAGGCGCTGATCGCTTGCTGCCAGGCTATCGCCTGGCGTTCCGTCTCCTGGCAGAAGTCGTGTTTGCCCTTGATATACGCTTCTCTATCCCCGGCAAACTGGGCCACTAATTCATCCTTCAAGCGGCCGTAAGCTGCGGCTCTCTCTTTGTGGGCGATCATGAAGTCGCGGAAAGCCAGGTGTCGCTTTATCTCGCCGTCGCCATGCTGCCAGACGTGCACATGATGCGAACGTTTCTCGTTCACCGTCTTTGGAAAGTAGCGCCGGCGGGGCAAACCATATTCGCCCCGAGGCTCGTAGCCCAGATGGCGCATGTCCTCATTAAATGCGTCCACCTTCTCGATATCCCGCACTTCGAGGAGGATATCTACGATTGGCTTGGCCTTGAGGCCAGGGATGGACGTACTGCCTACATGGTGCACAGCCACCACCTCCGCTCCGAATAGGTTTCGCAGCGCCTTCGCTTCGGCCGAAAACATCGTGACCCAATCCGAATTGGAGGGGACCACTTCAACTACTCTTTCCATGAGGACACTATTGTAAGGCATCTTGCCAAGTTACCCACAAATCCATGAACAAAATTGGCTTCACCTCCTTGCCGACATGCGCTATGCTTAATGTTAGAGTGATGCTGGCCCTATCGCCATGCTTGGTGATATACACAATGTAGGTGCCATGTCCGGTATAATTTCGATTCCCGTCGGCTTGTTTTTCGGCCGCTTTGCACCCCCTAAATGGTGACAAATAGGCCTCGTCGTCTCCATCCTGATCCTCCTTGCCCTAAGCCAACGCTTACTGGCCTTGATCCTCACCCGGCTGGGCTTGGGCCAAGCTCGCGCGAAATCTGGAAAGATTTTGCCTTCCTAGACGGTTTAGAACTGCGGTTCCCATTCCTGTGGCGTCTTTTGTACAATTCCTTGGGCCTGATACCCATCAGCCATCATCTGATTCATGATGGTTTGCACTTCATATTCGCCGCGAGGGGATGGAGTCATGTTGCTTAGATAACGGGTGATGGCCGCCGGTAAGATAGTGATCAACGAAGCGACAAACTCGCTGGGCACTTGCCCCGGAGCAGGCTTTTCCACAATTTGGTCGATGCCACCATCGGCGGAAAATACGACACTGCTGCGTCCGGTAACTTCTTCAAGGGACATCTTCTTCAAACTGACAGTGATTGCTGAGCCATTATGGGTGTGGGCATGGACCAAATCAGATAAGTAAGTATTGGGTAGGATGTAATCGGTAGCGGCCAGCAAAAAAGAGGCATTTTCCTGAAATGGGGTGGGATGGGCACGCACGGCCGTTTGTAAGGCATGAGCGGTTCCCCTTAACTCTTTCTGCTTACAGAAAACGGCCGTCAATCCCCACTTGCTTCCGTCTCCCACAAACTGCTCTATTTGTTCGGATAGGTGATGTGTGACCAGACAAACGTGCCTGATGCCGGCGTTGGCCGCCGCCGCCAGTACATGATCCAGCATTGGACGGCCGTTGAAAGGTAGCAGCGGTTTGGGAGTCGCGTCTGTATACGGCCGCAAGCGCTTGCCCCTGCCTGCTGCCAGAAGAACCGCGAAGCGAGGCCGGCTAGTTTTGCTCATTTGCGACCTGCTCCTGTAAACCGTCGGCGGGATGCGCCCGATAAACGGCTGCATCTTGCGCCCAATCCGGATAATGTTCCTGATATTCGTCGAGAATTGCCGCAGAGACCGAATCAAGATGTTCCGGATCAATTAGGGCAATGACACAGCCCCCATAGCCACCCCCACTGAAACGGCTGCCATAGACGCCGGGGGCACGACTAACGATCTGCTGCAAGTTGATCACCGCTTCATGCCCGCATTCATATTGTTCCACTGAACTTGTGCAGGATTCGTTCATCAGAGCACCAAACTGATTAAAGTCACCCACTTCCCAGGCCTTTACCCCTTGCGCGACCCGCTCCACCTCACCGTAAAAATGAGTTGCCCGCCGGCGCAAGAATCCCGGCATAGCGCCTTGTTTTTGTTGGAACTGGTCTAGCGGAACATCTGACAGAACGGAGGCATCGGGCTCTAGCCATTGCGCCGCCTGGCGACATTGCTCCACCCGCTGGTTATAATCGGTGCTGGTCAGTATTCGTGGAACGCCTGAGTAGACCACCAGCCAGCAGGCCTCCTGCATATTGGCCGGATCGGGCACGGCGGTGACCTGATGATCTCGTACCTGGATATGCGTCAGGCTCAGGGCACAGCCGTATACGATGCTGCTCTGATCGAGAATGCCATTTTGCAGACCCAGGTGATCATTTTCTAGCTGACGATCCAATTCCACGAGTTCATCCGCTGGTAGGGAAATGTCGTTTACCGTGGCCAGGGCTAGCAAATAGGCCAGGCCGACGGAAGCGGATGAGCTAAGCCCGGCGCCGATAAGCGCGCCGTCAGCGATGCCAACCATTCCTCGTGATAGGGGGTATTGCTCTTGCAGCGCCAAGGCGGCTGCCTGCGCGTAACGCGCCCAGTGAGTCATATCCACCGCATCGCCGATGTTGAAATTAGCGGCCGTGTCAAATGCTGTACTCTGTAGCTGCACGTGAGCTCCAGCGCGTGGCGCAAAGCTGAGCACCGTCCCGATATTGATGGTGCGACCCAGGACGTGTCCCCCCTGGTGATCGACGTGTGCTCCCAGGGGGCACACCCGATAAGGCGCGACGACGTGCTGGATTGAGGCCGGATCAACCGGCCAGGTGGATCGCAACATAGCTGTTGTCTTGGCCGTTTGTTCAATAAAAGATGGATATTCTTTCTGCATTGATCCTCGTATCATTTGTTTAACCCACCAATTTTCTCTCATCTGTGGGCATCGTCAAAATCATGTGTGAAATCACACGCCTCTTCTTAAGAGGCGGCATCGTTACCCCTTTTGCTACCATGAAAAAGTCCTCCAGCCCGATGCTTAGACTCTCCTGTGGTGTTGCTCAAAGCGGGCCAAAACAATATCATTTATCTGCTCGGTTACCCCTACGAGTGGATTTTAATAGGTGGTTCTTACAAAGTGTATTTCGAAGGAAAAAATATGAAAACAAAAAAAATCAAAATAGCAGGTGCCGGGCCTTCAGGATTGACGGCCGCTATAAACCTTGCCAAGGCGGGCTATGAGGTTGATGTTTTCGAGAAGCGCACGGACACCGGCAAGCGTTTTCATGGGGATCTACAAGGATTGGAAAATTGGTCCGAAGAAACGAATGTGCTGCAAGAATTGCAAGGCATGAACGTTAATGTCAACTTTGATTGTGATCCCTTTCATGAACTTGTGATCACCAATGGATCCAACAGCCGCGTCTCTCACTATCCTGAAGAGAAACCCCTATGTTACCTGGTAAAACGAGGCGTTGTACCAGGCAGCCTGGACCAGGGACTAAAAAAGCAGGCTTTGGAGGCTGGGGCCAACTTGCGCTTTGGCCAGACTATACCCTTGGAAGAAGCCGATATTGTGGCCACAGGACCGATTTCCAAAGAGATCTTCGCCGTAGATAAGGGGATCGTTTTCCAGACAAGCTACAAAGATACCAACGTCTTTTTAGTGAACGATGATGCGGCCTATAAAGGATATTCCTATTTGCTGATCACCAAGGGGTATGGCTGTCTTTGTACCGTGTTGTTTGATAAGTTTGAACGGTTGGACGATTGTTATGAGACCAGCAAAGAGATGTTTGCTGAGTCGATGTCCTTTGATATTCAAGATCCTGTTCCCGTCGCTGGGGTTGGTTGCTTTTCTACCCAAAACATCTACCAGAAAGGAAACTCCTACTACGTTGGCGAAGCGGCCGGCTTGCAGGATTTAATGTGGGGTTTTGGTATCCGCACAGCGATCAAATCGGGATACCTAGCCGCACGATGTATCGTCAATAACGAGGATTATACTGCTGAGGCTACGGCGCTTTTTGAAGCCAGGCAAAAAGCGACGATGACCAGCCGTTTTTTGTGGGAACTGGCCAGATTCAATAACTACGCCATCGTCGTGCAAGACGGTGCAAACAAGGCAGCCAAGAAGGCCTTTGACCTCTCTTTCTTCTACAATTTTGGTAAGTTGAACCGCATGATTTATCCTATCGCACGGCCTTTTGTGAGAAGAAGATATCCGAAGCTGAGATTATAAAACCCACAAACCTAAACAAGGATTGGCCCCATGCATAAATCGCCCACGGAACAACAAGTGTTGCAAGCGTACGGCTGGGCAAAAGAGCGGTACGCGGCAATTGGTGTGGATGCTGATAAAGCGCAGCAACAATTGGCGCAAATCGCCATCAGTCTGCATTGTTGGCAGGGGGATGATGTGGGAGGCTTTGAAGATCCCACACGCGGTCTCAGCGGAGGGATATTGGCCACCGGCGACTATCCGGGTAAAGCACGTTCACCTGGTGAACTGCGGCAAGATTTAGACCAGGCGTATAGCCTCATACCGGGCACGCATCGACTGAATTTACACGCTGTCTATGGTGACGGGGATGGTAAAAAAGTCGGCCGTAATGATTGGCAGCCACACCACTTCCATGGCTGGATCGAATGGGCAAAGCGTAACAATCACGGCATTGATTTTAATCCTACCTGTTTTTCTCATCCCATGGCCGACAGTGGTTTCACCCTGGCCAGCTATGATAAGCGCATCCGCAGTTTCTGGATCGACCATTGCCGGCTCAGTCGCCAGATCGGCGCTTATATTGGGCGGGAATTGGATACGACGACGATCACCAACCTCTGGATTCCTGACGGCTTCAAGGATACGCCGGTGGATCGTAAAACGCCGCGCTTGCTGCTAGAAGATTCATTGGACAAGATCTTCGCCGAAGAGATCGATGCTCGTTTCAACAAGGATGCAGTCGAAGCCAAGCTGTTTGGCATCGGCTCTGAGAGTTATATCGTTGGCTCGCACGAGTTTTACCTGGGTTACGCGATTAGTCGCGGCAAGTTGCTCTGCCTGGATGCCGGCCATTTCCATCCGACGGAACTGATCTCGGACAAGATTTCCTCCGTGTTGGGCCATATACCCGAGCTCTTACTGCACGTCAGCCGCGGCGTGCGTTGGGACAGTGACCACGTCGTTACCCTGACGGATGAATTGCAGGGAATCATGCAAGAAATTGTGCGCGGTGATTACCTGGATCGTGTGCACATCGGCCTGGACTTTTTCGACGCCAGCATCAACCGTGTAGCGGCATGGGTCATCGGCGCGCGCAATACCTTACGGGCGCTGCTGATGGCCTTGCTGGAACCTGTTGGTCAGATACAGGCGTTAGAACGTGCCGGCGATTACACGGCGCGTTTGGCTTTGCTGGAGGAATTAAAGGGATTGCCATTTGGCGCGGTATGGGATATTTACTGCATGCAACAAGGGGTGCCGGTGGGTTTGGCTTTTATGGATCAAGTGCGGACATATGAGAAGCAGGTGTTGTCGCTGAGAGCTTGATTTGACTTTGGCAATTATGGGGAAGGTATTCTATTGAAATTTGGCATAAATATCCTTAATTTTGGACCAGGAACCAATCCCGAATCATTACGACGCTGGGCAAAATTCGCCGAAGATACAGGTTTTCATCTGCTCATGATCTCGGATCATGTAGCGATTACACCAGATGTACAATCACAATTTCCTGCGCCTTTTTATGATCCCTTTATATCGCTAGGGTGGCTTGCTGCTGCTACTAACAGGATCGAACTTGGCACCACGGTTATTATTCTTCCATACCGCCACCCTCTACTGACGGCGCGCATGGCTGCCAACATCGATCGGCTCAGTGACGGCCGATTTATATTGGGAGTAGGCGTTGGATGGGCGAAGCAGGAATTTGAGGCACTCGACATCCCTTTTGAACAGCGGGGGACGATTACAAATGAGTACCTGGAGGCGATCAAAATCTATTGGTCCAACGATATCGCCTCATACGGCGGGCAGTTCGTTTCCTTCAAGAATGTATACAGCGGCCCCAGACCAGCGCGTTCGCCATATCCCCCGATTTGGGTTGGCGGCGCCAGCGAGGCGGCGCTTAGGAGAGCGGTTCGCTATGGTGATGCATGGCATCCATATGGTGTTCGGCTGGACTGGTTGCAAGAGGAAGGTCTGCCCAAACTGCGCCAGATTGCCGAGGAGGAAGAAAAGCCGGTTCCCGCGTTGTGTCCGAGGATCGCGCTTCTTTTGCACCAGACAGCGCTGGCGGAGACCGGACGAAAAGCTGGGCAGGGGACAATCGATCAGATACGTTCTGACCTTGAAGCACTCGCAGTGTTGGGAGCGGAGACGGTCTTGCTAGATACTTATAACGGACAACCGGATCAGACGTTGTATCCTGAAAGGGATTGGGAACTGCTGGCTTTGCTGGCTGAACGCGTACTCGATCTGGAGAATCAGAGCTTGCGTTAGTCCTGGCGGCTTGGCCTCGTGAGTTTGGAGGGCATGATCAGCTCCACGCTGTCGTCGCACCTTCTCCCTCAAGATAATTGCCGCAGCGTTACGGGCAGCGGTTGCCACGCAGCTTGTGCGAGTGCGACATGATAGGCTTCTTGATCTTCAAACCTCTTCTGATCTACGGCGCGCGCAAGCACTGAGAGCTGGATGTCCGATCGGGCAAAAGGCCACGGCGTGATTTCTAAGGTGAATGGGTCGTGACGACGATAGTCGATCGTGGTGAGTTCGGATTCAGCACGTGCCGGTACCTGTTCGATCTGGCCGTCTGGCGCAAACACACCAGCCAAAACTGCCAGCGACATCAGATCGCATACCCGTAACCAGCGATAAGTGAAGTTAAGGCGTTCAGGCTCAATTGCTTTGCTATAAAGTGAGCTCTGGGCCAGATCCTGGCGTAGCTTGGCCTGAAGGCGCTTGTGCTCTTGCAATGCATTCTGGACTTCTGCTCGCTTTTCTGGCTGATCTGATCCCCGTTCCAGGCGAAGGTCATATATTGTGGATGCATGCATGCTTACTAGCAGCGCCGCAAAGGGGTTCATCATCTGTACCCACTTGACAGCCAAGCGCCAGATGGGAAGCGTTTCATCCAACGTCGTGGCGAGGAAATTGACTGGTAGCCCGTCATTTTCCAGACGTGGTTGGGCGTCCCAGCTAAGCCAGCCGATGTCGTGCAAGCGCGTGGCCAAGACGACCCCCTCTCTTGGACTTGGGGTAGCGAATCGGGCATTGCCCCAAGCGGCTGCCAGTTCGCCGGCCATCCAGGCATGAGCCGGTTGGGAAATGAATAACCAACCACCGGCATGTGGGCGGCAAATCATGTTCTCAAGACCCCTTTTGCTTGCGGGAGCATTTCAGGCCTCTCGAGATAATACGCCAGACTCGGCCAGATCGTTCCACACATCTTGCTGTTCAATACGGCCGTTTCTGACCAAAAAGCGGTCGACAAAACGAATGCCGTCGAATGGGATCCTTTGCAGGTTTTCTCCATACAAGGTGCCGATAACGTAGACAATAACGGTATCATCTTGCTGGAAGGCTTCGATTTTAAGGAAGCGCTTCTTAATCCATTGGTATCGACCAGATGCCGCGGCCACAACTTCACGTTGGCTAGAATAATGACGGCTGCCTGGGAATGTAATTTTTACGCCCGGAGCCATGAGGGATTCGGCCGTTTCCAAGTCCCGGGCTTCCATAAGGCGTAAGAAACGCTCGACCAATTCTGTCGCATCTTCACTGTTCATGAAATCACAATCCAAGATAAGCCGTGCGAATTTGTGCATCTTCCAGTAGTTCGTCGCCTGTCCCCTGGAGCACGATTTTGCCATTTTCCATCACATAGGCATGATCGGCGATACTGAGCGTTTGCACTGCATTTTGTTCCACAATTAGCACCGTCGTTCCAGTTGCGCGAATCTCCTGCACAATTCTGAAAATATCCTGCACGATGAGTGGAGCCAACCCTAGCGATGGCTCATCCAACATCAGGAGTTTTGGCAATGTCATCAAAGCCCGGCCAATAGCCAGCATCTGCTGTTCCCCCCCGCTGAGGGTTCCGGCCAGCTGATCGCGTCGCTCGTCCAGCCTGGGAAACATCGCCAATACCTTTTCTAGGGTCTCACTTCGCTTCGACTTTCCGCGCCGGAAAGATCCCAATTCCAAGTTTTCAAGAACTGACATTTTCGGAAAGAGATGGCGCCCCTCGGGAACCTGAATCAGGCCTGAATCAACGATCTTGTGTGTGGCCAGGGTATGTATCAACTCGTCCCCGAAATTGATGGTACCCTTAGATGGCCTCAATAAGCCTGAAATCGTTCGCAACGTAGTTGTTTTTCCAGCTCCGTTGGCACCAATGAGAGCCACGATTTGCCCTTCCGGAACTATCAACGAAACTTCTCGCAAAATCGTCACGTCACTATATCCAGCGGTGATGTTCTTAAGCTCCAGCAATTTGAACCTCCTCCCCTAGGTAAGCTTCGATAACACGTTCATCACTGGTTATTATGGAGGGAGGGTCCACAGCAATTAATTCACCGTGATGCAGCACAGCTACTCGATCTGATAAGCTCATGATCGCCTTCATCACATGCTCAATCACCAATATCGTCACGCCACTGTCTCGAATTTCGCGAATCAATTGTACTATTTCGACGCTCTCCGTCGGTGTTAAACCTGCCATCACCTCATCCAGTAGAAGCAGGCGTGGTCGGGTAGCCAAAGCCCGGGCTAATTCCAAACGTTTGCGCCCGGCTGCGGTGAGAACCCGTGCCGGATGATCTGCCCAAGGAGAGAGCCCTGCAAAGGAAACCATCTTTCGGGCCTCGGTCTCTGCCATCTTCGCGTTTGTTGTATGCAAGAAAATGCCCACTTTGACGTTATCCACTACACTCAATTTGGCGAACGGCTT
>JAACFF010000040.1 GCA_009937635.1 Chloroflexota bacterium | reverse complement strand
AATCGAGGGCCTACATCGCTCGTGGCGATCAGTTCGATTGCGCCATTAGACAGCCGATAGCTGTTTGGCCAACCATAATAATCAACTTTTTCCAGAGTCTTCATCCATGTATCCCTCGGCGCAATAAAATTAGAATGGCGAATATGACCCACCAACTAATTGCCCGCCGTCAACAACAAACGTACCTCCGGTAGTGAATTGTGCTGCGCCTGATGCCAAATATAAGGCCATGCCCGCAATTTCATCAGGCTCAGCCATACGTCGCTGGGGGATCGCTTTGACAACTGCATTATAAATGCCTTCATTTTGCCATAAGGCACGGCTGAAACTTGTTTTCACAAAGCCGGGTGCAATAGCATTGACCCGAATATTGTCTTGCGCCAATTCAGCCGCCAGGACTTCTGTGAGCATAATAACGGCCGCTTTGCTCACAGAATATACGCCCATCATCGGCTGCGGTTCTTTACCTGCCACCGATGCCATATTGATCACCGAGCCACCCCCTCGCTCTTTCATGATCGGCACGCACGCCTTGACCACACGGAAGTATCCTTTCACATTTACGTCGAGGATCTTGTCCCAATGACTTTCTTCAGCCGTCATGATGTGCCCAAAATGGGGATTCGTCGCCGCATTGTTGACTACGATATCAATACCTCCCCACATGTGAACAGCCTGGTCTACAACAGTCTTAACCGCATCGCTGCTTCCAGTATGTGCCGCTAGGGGCATCACCTCGCCTCCAATCGCTCGAATCTGATCGGCCGCCTTGTCTAAGCCCTCTTGTTTGCGACTAGACAGAACCACCTTTGCCCCGGCCAGTGCATAAGCCTGTGCGATGGCCAATCCAATACCCCGCGAAGCGCCTGTAACCAGCGCCACTTTCCCATCTAAATCGAAGTTGGTTGCTGGCATCTCGCTCCCCCTCCTTTATTTGCCCTGGAACTTCGGCTCTCGCTTCTGCATAAAAGCCATCACCCCTTCCTTGAAATCATAGCTGGGAATGGTCTGTTTTTGCAATCTTGCCTCATATTCAATCGTAGAAGCGAGATCATGTAAATGTGCATGTTGCATAGCCTGTTTAGTCAATCCTAGAGCCAGGGTCGGCCGTTCTGCCAATTTTCCAGCCCAGGCCAACGAAATTGAATCCAATTGCGCTGCCGGCACGACTTTGTTCGTCAACCCCAATTCCAGGCAACGCTCCGCCGGGATCCGGTTGCCTTCTGCAGCTATTTCATAGGCGCGACTGTAACCGACCAACCGCGTCAGAAACCAGGTAGCCCCGGCGTCAGGGACCAGAGCGATATTGCTAAAGGCCATCATTATGCTGGCATCGTGGGCCATAACGCGTAGATCGCACGCCAGCGCCAACGACGCTCCGGCGCCGGCCGCGACACCATTTACAGCGGCGATCACCGGTTTTTTCATGCTCGTGATAGTTTCCATCATGGGTTGATAGCTGCTGATAATAATCTCGTAGATCTGATCGGCCGTGGGCTGGGGTTGAAACATCGCCAAATCGGCGCCCGCACAAAATCCCCGTCCTGCACCGGTAACCACCACGGCACGCACCTCATCATCCCCGGCCGCCCGTTCGAAGCCGGCCAGTAAATCCCTGTTCAATTCCCTGTTCATGGCATTTCGCCGGTCCGGTCGATTTAAGGTTATCAAGACAACGTTGTCTTGAACATCATACAAAATGGTCTCGTATTCAGACATAGGTGTTAACTCCTTCGTAACTCAAGCTTTCCAGCTTGATCGCAACCTGGAAAGGTTGCTTTACGTTCATGGTGGTGCGCCGCGGCACGTACGGTCTCCTCGTTATAGCGTTGCTCTAGTTATAAACCGTGCGCGCTATTCAGGCAAAGAAAAACAGAAGCCTGGCGCAGATGGATTCAACCATCACCGCCTGGCTTCTACCTTCAATCAAATTACAAGTAATGATGAATTTATTACGGCCCGGCGAAGTTCTCCTGTGGATCGTAATGCGTAAATATTTCTTCTGGTTCCGATGTATGGACCCAAACCCAGAGATCACTTCGGGATTCCGCCGACCAGTTAAAGACCCATTCCGCGGCGCGAGGAGGCATGTTGACACACCCATGACTATGTTTGTAACCAAAACGATCATGCCAGAAGGCGCCATGCAAAGCTATATCCTGATCGAAGAACATCGTGTGTGGCACGTCCTCAATGAAATAGTAATCAACCTTGCCTTCGGCACCAGACATTTTGGTCGTGTATTGGCGATCCCATACCTGGAAGAGGCCTTCATGAGTCGGCCAACGATTGAGGCCGCTCGAAATCAGGCCTGCATAAACCATACGATCCCCTTCATAGGCGGCAAACGCCTGCTCGTACAAATCTATTTCGACCCACTGCTCATCCTCGCCTACACCCTCGGGTCGAGGATTCACATCTACCAAGCTCACATAGGTCTGGCGCATCCACCGGCCATTGCCTATGTCGTACCAAATCCATCCATCCGACGCTTCAACAGCATCATATACTTCAAAGAACGTATAGCGTGGTAACTTAAGCGCACCAGGAACCGGCTCGGTCCCTGGCTCATTGCTGTACCAAAAGTCCACGATCATCCAGCCAAAGGGTCGTTCCGGTTGAGCATGGATCTCAAATCCGGTGAATTCTGAATCGTCAACCAGGATAAGATCCTGTTCCTGCACCCATTCACCCAAATTGATCATGTACCAGGTTTTCCCATTGTGCACTTCAACGGCTTGAACGGTGGCGAACAAGAAACCATCCCCCACGTTGCGCACAGGCGCGATCTCCGTTGTCGGTTCTGGGTAAACATTAATCATATCCTTCAAACGTGCATAAGTCGCCCGTTCCAGAGGGCTGTCGGGAAATGGTTGCGGCTCGATGAAGATACTGGGAGCGGGGTCTGAATCACAGACATAACCCACATCAAGAGAATGAAAATAGCAACCAGCTGCAGTTGCTGGGTTCACAAAGACAGCTAGACCAACCAGTAAAACCAGCGCAGCGAAGAAAGTGCGCATCATAGTTCGCATCAAATAAAAAACTCCATAGAACAGCGTTACCTCTCCATTATATCCTTTTCGAACTCTGCGCACAGGCATAAAAAATATACTCATACGTGGAAAGTATCAACAGTTGGCGACCATCCTATCACAACCAGTATTTATTCAAGTGAGGAAGCTTACTGAATTGCAGCCTCATTCAGCAGTGTACTATTTGCATATTCCGATTTATACTTCCGACATCCGGCTCAGCAAGGAAAAAGCATGACTGGCACTCTGATAAATGCGATAACTGTATTGGTTGGTGGCACTTTAGGCACATTGCTAGGGCATCGATTCCCTCAACGCATGCAAGAGACTGTATTAGCGAGTCTGGGCCTGTTCACCTTGGTTATTGCCATTGACAGCGCTCTAGTCACACGTAATCCATTGATCGTCCTCGGCAGCCTGCTTCTTGGCGCGCTCATTGGCGAGGCTCTGCACATCGAAAGCCGCTTAGAGAACTTCGGCCGCTGGCTGAGAGATAGGTTGGTTCACAATCAGGAAGGAGGCGAAGGAGCGCGTTTCGTCGAAGCCTTCATAACGGCCAGTCTCATTTTCTGTGTCGGCCCGCTAACTATTCAAGGTGCCATCGAAGACGGCTTGATGGGCGATTACACAAAATTGGCCATCAAGGCCATGATGGATGGATTTGCAGCTCTGGCTTTCGCCACGACACTAGGCCCCGGCGTGATCGCCTCGATCATTGTCATTCTGGGTTTTCAAGGCGGTATTTCATTGCTAGCGGGGTTGAGCAGCACTATATTCAGTGAGCCAATGATAACAGAACTTACAGCCACCGGGGGCGTGGTATTATTAGCCGTTGGCCTGCGGTTGTTGGAATTGAAACGCATTCGTGCGGCCAACCTACTCCCAGCTATATTTGTCGCACCGGCCAGTATCGCCATAATGGATGCGCTAGGAATCATCTATTATCCCAATCTTTAAATACAACCGGTTACAGGATTTTCACGAAAACCTCGTCGCACCTTCGGCAACGTGAGTATTATTGCGTCGCAAGTTTCTGGGGATTGACAGCAAATATCAAAGCCCGCGCCAGGATAAGCGTCGGATCAATAACAATTAATCCTGCCACCTGCTTGTCCCTAATCGCCAGCGGGATCTCCGTGCATCCCAATACAATGGCTTGCGCGCCTGCCTCCTTGAGATGCTGCACACCAAGCATGAGCTTATCGCGGGCTGTTTTTGTAGCATAGCCGCATGCTTTGATGCCATAGACCGGATCGTAAATAGCCGGTTGAATCGCATCTTCTAACAATCGTTTTTCTGGAGTGATCACTTCGAAGCCCAAGGGCTCCAGTATTGACGGATAAACAGCCGTCACGGCCGTCCCCAGAGTAGACAATACGCCAATACAGTTAACAGCGGGTGTGTCACGCTGCAATGCATAACCGACTTCAACGATCATATTTAGCAGCCTGATCTGGCTACCGGCCTCCTCCAAGCCTCGCTGTATCCTGCCGAAAATGGCTGGAGCGTGTGCTGTATTACATGGGATCCCAGCTACGCTGGCGCCCATTTTTTGCAATCTAAGAAGCTGATTCGTCATAGCGTAGGCCGGGTTAACAGTCGTCTCGCCAAGCAAGAAAGCTGTGCGGTCGGCGATCTCTTCCGGCTGCGACAGACTGGCAATATCCAAATGATCCTGGTCCCTACTAGCCACCGTCTGGGAAAGAATCTTTTTGAGGAGATCCAATCCTGCGTACGGGCCAACACCAGCAACTATCCCAATCATCCAATATTCTCCTTGTGCCGAGCTTCTAGCCCATCATCCGCGGAATCAGTCATCATAACATCAGAAACGATAACCGCTTTATCGCGAGACAAAATCACTATTGTCATAGGTAAAAACGACCTGCACGACCGATTCTGGATGTTGATCCAGTAGCTGATATGCCTGAGAAGCTTGGTCAATGGGAAAACGGTGCGTGATCAATCTGTCTGGTTTCTGTTTCGCCAACAGTGACAAGGCGCTTTTCAAGCGGCGTACATGGTCAAATCGACCGCGCCAGCGGGGGGCGATATAACTGACCTGGCTGCTGATCAAGCGCATATGACTGCGATGAAAACGACCACCAAGGGCCAGAGCAACAGGTTTCTGTCCATACCAGGAGCCGATCAGCAAACGGCCGTCATACCCCGTAATCGCGATCGCTTGATCGAGCGCCTGCGGATTGCCCGATAACTCGAACGCCAAATCTGCACCCTCATAAGATCCCTTACCCTGTAACAACGTTTTTAGCCTCTCCAAAACATTAACTTCACCCGGATCAAGCGTCGCCTGAGCCCCCAACTTGAGCGACCATTCCCGGCGCAATGGGAATGGATCGAGGGTAATCAGGCTCGCCAGCGGATAGTCTGCCAATAAGCTAGTTGTTAGCAGACCGACAATACCCTGCCCGAACAGCGCCACCTGTTCGCCAATCATGGGTTGCCCATCCATCAGAAAGGATACGGCCGTTTCCATCAGGGGCAGAAAGACGGCCGTTTCCGCTGCCAATCCCTGCGGCACGGGGTGAAGATTGGAAACCTTGGTTGCAAAGTGACTCTCATGGGAATGAAAAACGAACACCATCCGTCCAAGCCAATTATTATCTACATCTGGCCCCAAACTGATCACACGTCCCACGACAGCATAACCATACTTCAGTGGATACGAAACCTGTTTGTCCAAACCATCAATAGTTGCGTCGACCACCAGGTCTCTTGGCACTTGATCGCGATAGAATAACATTTCAGTGCCCGCACTAATAGCTGAGACAGCACTACGAACCAACACTTCTCCGCGACCAGGGGAGGGAACCAGTTCCTGGCGTATGGCCACTTCATAAGGAGCCAGAAAATAGAGAGAGTGCCTATGCTTCATTTTCCCGTCACTTCATCACTAGGCATATTCTTGGTATACTGGTCAGAATCAATCAATGGGTCATTCTTCATCTGTTTGGATTTTATCATGGAATTACCTTTGCAGAATAAACAGCTATGACAGGAACGGTAGAAAGGGCGTATTTACAAGAAATCTTATTCACGGTGAATATTATCTGATGTCACTTCCCGCTCCAGTCTTGCCCATTGTTGGACCATTGGTAGGGGCCATTGCAGTCCTATTGCTCGGCCGTTGGCCCCGTCTCCAATCAATTGTTGGGGTACTCGTTGCAATCATCCTCGCGGGTTGGATCGCCACGCTGTCGCCAGATAGCACAGATACAACCTCCTCAAGCCAGAATGCCATTCCGTTTGAAGGCAGCACGTGGCTTCTTGTTGGACGTCGCTTACTGTTAACCGCGGGGCTCCAGGATTTTCTTGTGCTCCTTTTCGTTGGATTTGGCCTATTGTTTCTCGTCTCATTGCCATTTCCGCAAGGGCCCACCTTTGTTCCAGCCGGATTGGCTGCCCTTTCCCCATTAGCGGCGCTGTTGTTGGTTCAACTCACTGCCTTCGCGGCCATACTTTTAATCATCGCCATAACGCTTCTACTCATGAGTTACCAACCTCAAGTGCCGCAAAAAACAATGGGAGCTCTGCGTTATCTGTTACTGTTTTTATTGACCTTGCCTCTATTTTTGCTTATCGGCTGGCTGTTTGAGTCTGGACCGGCCACTTTACTTTCCCCGCTTATGGTCGCTGCCTTGGCCATGGCCATTGCCATGGTCTTGGCCGGCTTCCCATTTTATATTTGGGTTTATCCGATTGTTGCTGAAGCGCCTCTATTGATACCTGCGCTCATCTTCGGTTTAGGACAGACAGTTGTTATTGCCTTTGTCTTCAGCTTATTGCAGGCCAACGTCTGGCTCACACAGAACACACAATTCCTAAACTGGCTGCGCTGGAGCAGCGTTGGCACAGTTTTGATAGCGGCATTGCTAATCTTGGTAGCCGGGCGGTGGCGTTTCCTGCTGGGACACTTGCTGCTGTTAAATATGGGTATGAGCATTCTGGCACTCACTTTACCCCAACCACAGGCGTGGAATGTAGCGCTCCTCGCCCATATTTCACGTTTTCTCAGTTTACTCCTGGCAGCAAGTGCTCTGAGTTTGTTGCAACGTTACCGCCAGGATGACACCATCGCTGCCAGTCGTGGCTTAGGCAAGCAACTTCCTCTTATTATAGCCCTGCTCGCATATGCCTGTTTCTCATTGCTAGGAACTCCGCTTACCATCGGTTTTCCGGCACAATGGGCTATGATCACATCACTTGGGCAGCAAACGAGCATCTGGCTCACAACCCTGTTGGTCTTAGCACTGGCGCTTTCTGTTTATGGGGTTCTTCGAGTAATGGTTATTCTCTTTGAGGAAAGTGATAAGGAGCAAGTTGTAACAGAACCCAATTGGCAGCGTGCTGTAGTTGCCGTAATCCTACTCTTAGCCATCTTGATTGCGCTTTTTCCGCAGCCGTTTCTAGCCCAAATATCGCAGATGACAACCGCGCTCAATGGCTAGGGCAAAGCGCCTCCGCTAAAGCTTTCATTGGCATGGCAGACGATTAAAATCATGCTAAAATTCCCTAAATCAATGAGATTCTCAGGCAGTAATATCAACCCTTACCTTGCCAAGACTCCCCGTCAATTCTTTACCAGGAGAAAACCATGTCTAATGACTTCATTTTTCGAGGGTCCGTAGCCGATATTGATCCCGGACTAAAGGATCTACTCGATCTCGAGGACGATCGTCAGGATTCCACAATTATATTAGTCGCCTCCGAAAGCGCTTCTCCCGATGCGATTCGGGATGTGATGGCCAGTAAATTTGGCAATATTTACGCTGAAGGTTATCCACGCGAAGATAGCCGTCGTCAAACCGAGTCAGAAATCCTTGATGTGGATATGGAATTAGCTCGCTATCGTCGCTACAGTGACCCTCGCTACTACAAAGGGGTTGAGTACGCCGATATATTGGAAGCGCTAACGCGTCGCCGCGCAGCGGAGCTTTTTGCCGCCAATGGGATTACTGCAGATCAGTTGTATATCAATGTGCAACCCCTCAGTGGAGCTCCGGCCAATAGTGCTGTTTACACAGCGCTTCTCCAGCCGGGAGACACGATAATGGGGCTTAACCTTAATGATGGCGGCCATCTCACGCACGGCTCGCGCGTGAATCGTTCCGGTAAGGTTTATAATACTGCGCCCTATTTCGTTGATCCAACAACAGAGTCCCTTGATTACGACGCCTTAGAAGCTCAAGCGTTAGAGGTTAAGCCGCGAATTATCGTATCAGGTTTTTCAGCCTACCCGCTGATTATCGACTGGCAACGCTTCCGGGAAATCGCGGATGCTTGTGGCGCCTATCTATTGGCCGATATAGCACATATATCCGGCCTCGTCGCCAGCGGCGTTCACCCCAGCCCCATTGGCATAGCTGATGTCATTACCACGACAACGCACAAGAGCTTATGTGGCCCACGCGGAGCGATGATGATGACCCATCGTCGCGACCTGCGCCGTAAGCTTGATAGCGCTGTCTTCCCAGGTGAGCAAGGCGGTCCCCATCTCAATACGATAGCTGCGCTCGCTGTGGCGCTCAAGCTGGCCAAGAGTGAACAATTCTTGGCCTTACAGCAACGTATTGTGAGAAACGCTTCCCGCCTGGCTGATAAGCTAACCGAAAACGGTTTGCGCATCGTCGCCGGCGGTACCGAGAACCACCTGCTCATGATTGACACCAAGAGCGTCACCCATAATGGCGTTCATCTTTCAGGCGATATGGCGGCCCGCATACTTGACATAGCGGGTATTGTTCTCAACCGTAACACAATTCCCGGCGACAAAGGAGCCCTTAATCCTACGGGATTGCGCCTCGGAACTGTATGGATCAGCCAGTTAGGCTTTGGTGACGAGGAAGTCGACCTGTTGGCGGAAGCCATAACTACGGTGATGCAAGGCTGCAAACCATATTATTACGCCGGTAGGGGCGGCAAGAAACAACTGCGGTCAAAGGTGAGCTATGAGGCATTGCTCCGTGGGCGAGAGATCGTGCGTCAGTTACGCAATCGTCCCCAGCCAGAACCAGTTGCCCAGGCACTGTCGGTACGCGGGCAGGAAGCAGCCAGTTTCTTGAACCATGCCCTTACCAGCGATGTATGGGCCCTTTCCGATGGGGAATCGCAACCAACACACATATACGGTGATGGACTCGATGCGAACGGGACCTTGCACCGAGAATCGGCCGAACTATTCAAGCTCCATTTTGCCGACGCAAGAACCGCCCACGCCGTTACACAATGGCTAACAGCCCTTTCCGACGCCTTCGTGCAATTTGATGATCTGTATGGCAAGCTCAATGGTCCCGTAGCCATCAGGAATATTGCTGACCCATCCGCTCGCGACACTGATGTGGCAGGCAGCCCCTTCGCTGATACGAAACCGTATTTCATCGGGTGCGAAAACCGCCCCGATACTGATTCATTGCCCGCCTTTAGTTGGCAAGAGCCAACAGACGCTCCCTTGAAACGCACAACGTTGTACGACACCCACAAAGCCATGGGCGCAAGGGTTATTCCCTTTGGTGGCTACGAGATGCCTGTCTGGTACACTTCCGTCGGCGAGGAACATGCAGTAGTGCGTGATGCCGCAGGGCTTTTCGATGCTACACACATGGGCGTCTTCGAGGTAAGTGGTCCCAACGCAGTTGAATTTCTCGACACTGTCACCACAAACGATGTATCGACCTTGAAGATTGGCCGGTCTCACTACACGTATCTTCTTTTCCCAGATGGCAGTGTGGTCGACGATTTGATGGTCTACAGGCGCGGACCGGATCAATATATGATGGTCGTCAACGCATCCAATAATGACAAAGACTGGGCCTGGCTAAACGCGGTCAACAATGGCCAGGTGCTGATTGACGAGCAACGGCCCTATGCCCATATTCAACATCCTGTAACGCTACGTGACTTACGGAACCTCTCCCATGGCGACGATTGCCGCGTTGATATTCCCTTGCAAGGGCCGAAATCCACGGAAATCCTACTGGCCCTGGTTGATGATGACGTGCTAGCTGCACAGATCAAGAGCCTACCTTGGACTGGTCTCGTTGAAGGAAAGGTCGCTGGCCTTGATGTTATCATTTCCCGCACAGGCTACACCGGTGAACGAATTGCATACGAATTGTTCGTTCATCCACAACAATCGCCCCAACTGTGGGACAGCCTCGTAGAAGCAGGCCAACCTTTGGGATTAAGAGCATGCGGTCTTGCCGCTCGCGACAGCACCCGCACCGAGGCCGGTCTGCCTCTTTATGGTCATGAACTGGCCAGTGACCTCGAGCTGAATCCTGCTGATGCCGGCTTTGGCAGCTATGTCAAACTTTGGAAACCATTCTTCATCGGCCGTTCTGCATTTATTGCTCACGAACAAGATCGTGAACATGCGATCGTACGATTTCGCATGAATGAGAAAGCCGTGCGCAGACCTGACAACGGCGATCCGGTGCTGGACAGGCGCGGCAAGGTTATCGGCACGGTAACAAGTTGTGCTATAGATCGTGAAGGATACCTGTTAGGACAAGCGGTAGTGCCGCTTGAAATGACTCGACCGGACACGCCTGTTTATATCTACCAACTTGGCGGAGGTAAACGTGCAATTCGCACGCCGCGTGAGATTAAAACCGGAGCACGCCTTCCTTTGCCTGATGGCGGCACTGTGTTAACGCGTTTTCCGAGTCGTAAGAAGGCCAAAAAGGCTTAATTAGCATCTTCAGGTGCGGCACATTTGTTGAATTATTTGGGTGATGATCCTGCTACATCAGATGCGTACCGCACCTCTCAATGAGCAGAATCCTGCACCGGCATCAAGTTGACACGCTACGCATCACGGGGTAGGATCGCTTGTTACAGATATTGTTGTCTTCATCAAGTCGAGAGTATCTGCTATTACCATAGGAAATTACATAAGTGGCTGTCACCCGTCAAGCTGGCGATCTCGTCTGATGAGGGCAGTCACTTTACGCTATATATGAGGGTTTACCAATGCGTCGCGAAGTCTTGACCTGGTCTGATGTGGACAAACTTGTCGATTACCTAGCGCCACAGATACACGGCCGTTTCGATTCCATGCTTATCATCACACGTGGAGGCATTGTGCCGGGCGGAATGTTAGCTGAGGCCCTAAACATCACCTATATTTTGACTGCATCCATCCGATTCCCGGCCGACTTCCCCGGCATGCAGGCCACCGAGCAAGCCAAGTACGCCATCCCGGAGTTTATTCAATTTCCGGATGATGAGCTATTAGAAGGGCGGCGTGTGTTGGTCGTGGATGATGTTTGGACTAAGGGGCGTAACAGCGTCACAGTTGCCAACCATGTAGGTTCCGCCGGTGGCTTCCCAGAAACCTGCGTCTTGCACTATAAGCCGGCCTCTTCTCTCTACCCCGGTTACACGCCTACCTACTACGCAGCCGTCACCGATGCCTATATCATCTATCCCTGGGAGCTTGATCGCGGGCCGGAAGCATTAGGAGTCTGGAACTAAGACTTTTTGCCCCTGGATAATACTTTTGCTACGATCATTTCATCAATGATGTGCCCATGTGACCGGTGACGACTGGGTCCCTGGCGGCAGGAGCCGTCGAACCGCGTCAGGTCCGGGAGGAAGCAGCGCTAAGGCGTACCTCCTGGGTGCCCAGGATCGCCTGGTCGCCATCGGCCTCATGAGCACATCAAGGAAAAGGACTGAGGAGTGAGTCGCCTGGCAAGCGCCGTACCTACTCCTCAGTTTGTTTGATGACATCCAGACTACCACCTTGGCCCGTATCAATTCTCATTATCTTTCTACTGTTTATTGGAACGATCACAGTTGGGATAGCCCTATATCTCTTGGCACAGCAACCAATCACATTAACTCAGCAATCATATACAGTCTATGACGGGGACATTGCCATAACAGTCAGCGGCAACTATCAAACCGTCGCCGAGGTCCTGCAAGCCGCCGGAATCTCCCTTCGCCCTGAAGACATCGTCCTGCCAGATGCTCGTGAAACGGCCGTCCCCGAATCCGCAATTCAAATCCAACGAGCGCAGCCAGTAACCGTAATCTTGCAAAACGAAACACACACGCACTGGACCCAACAAACAACCTTGTCAGCCTTTCTTGCTGAAGTCGACATTACGCTTAAGCCCAATCAACAATTACTAGCCGATCGGCAGCCGGTGATGTTGGAGTCGTTTACCCTACACCCATTGCCAACCGAAATTGATATCACTCTCCGCACTAATACGGTTACAATCCAGGATGGCGATCAACATCAAGTCCTGCAAACCACGGCACAGACCGTTGCCCAAGCCTTGCAAGAAGCACAAATTGGCTTGGATGCGGCCGACAGCGTGACTCCCCCACCCAGTGCCCAGTTGAAGGCAGATACGATCATCCAGGTGACGCGTGCTATTCCGTTGACGATCCAGGTTGACGGGCAGACAATTCAAACCAGAAGCCGTCAAAACAGACCCCTAGAGGTCCTGGCCGAAGCAGGCATTGAACTAAGTGAAGCTGACTACACATCTCCCGCTCCAGAAACCAATCTGCTGGCAGGTGATACGATACAGGTCATTCGTGTCAGCGATGAGTTCCGGTTAGAGGATGAAGAAATGCCATACCAAACACGCTACCAACCTAGTGAAGAATTGGATTTGGACACCAAAGCTGTTCTCTCTACCGGTACTCCCGGCATTAGGCGTAAACGCATTCGTCTTCTTTTCGAAGACGGGATCCAAGTCGGCGAGGAATTAGACGAGGAGTGGATAGAACAGGAACCGGTCAACCAGGTGATCGGCTATGGGACAAAGATCACCGTCGGTACAATTGATACTCCCGAGGGACCGCGTGAATATTGGCGTGTTGTGCGCATGCGCGCAACAGCGTATACGGCCGCCAGTTCTGGTAAGTCACCCGACCATCCCGCCTACGGAATCACAGCCAGCGGTGTGCCGGCAGGAAATGGTGTCGTAGCGGCAGATCCCAATGTGATTCCATTTCGTTCCGAAGTCTACGTACCGGACTATGGGATTGGCTTCGTTGGCGATACTGGCGGTGGCGTGAAAGGTCGCTGGATCGATCTTGGTTTCGACGAAGACGATTTAATCACCTGGAATGGGTATGCGGACGTTTATTACCTTACCCCTATACCAGAGGAGATCAATTATCTCCTGCCAGAGATACTACCCTGATCACTATGCACCCCAAACAGTTACTGGCCAATTACGACTTACAACCCAAGAAGAGTCTTGGCCAGAACTTTCTGTTCGACAACAATGTGCTGTCTCGAATTATCGACGCCGCCGATTTGGTTGCACAAGACCAGGTGTTGGAGATTGGACCTGGCCTGGGTTCATTAACACAACGACTGGCGCGTCATGTTTCTCGGGTCGTTGCCGTAGAACTAGACGGCCGTTTCATACCGATCTTACAGACACAATTGGCCGGATTCCATAACGTCGAGCTGATCCATGGCGATATTCTGGATCAAAATCTAGCCGATCGCTTTCAAAGCCAGTATAAAGTTGTGGCCAACGTACCCTACTACATCACCGGGGCCATATTGCGTCATCTATTTGACTCGATCAACAAACCATCTCTTATGGTCTTAACCGTGCAAAAGGAAGTAGCTGAACGCATCACGGCCGTGCCGCCCAACATGAGCCTCTTATCGGTAAGCGTGCAATATTATGGACAGCCAAGGGTGATCACAACCATAAAAGCGGGTGCCTTCTGGCCTCGTCCTGACGTCGATTCTTCAGTTGTCCGCATTGATCTTGCCGGCCGGCAACGAGTACCTGTCAGCCAAGCTCAGCAAGATCACTTCTTTCGGCTGGTAAGGGCAGGGTTCAGCCAAAAGCGCAAACAACTTCAGAAAAACCTTCGCCAACTTGGCCTCAACCGCGAAGAGATCGCCCTTCTACTGCAAAAAGCGGGCATCGACGGCCGCCGTCGAGCGCAAACGCTAACCATGTTTGAATGGCTAACGCTCGCCAAGACTCTTGAAATATAAAAGTCGACACTTAAACCACCTCAAGTCGAAGTTGCCACAATAGTGACGGAGCCTAGAAGCCCGGTTTGTTGCTATCCAATTGACGAGAGCTGAGCGAGTCGCTTGCTACAAGCTCACGTAAAAAATCGGGTTTCTGCTGTTTTCAACAATTCTGAAGCCACTCAAACTTAAATCAGATCTTGACAAGCTGTGCATAATCAGTATAATGACATCAGGTCATATGATGACCTGATGAGTTGGAGGATTTATGAATCAATCTGTAAATCAGGTTAAACAAGTCTATTTTGGCGTCACCGCCCTCACCTGGCTTTCAGTTGCCATCCCGCTGCCCATTTTCGTTTTGTACATGCAGGCTCGGGGCATCGATCTCTTCCAGCTTGGAATTATTATGGGTGTCTATTCCATCGTCATTGTGCTGCTCGAGCTGCCAACCGGCGGTTTGGCCGATGCGATCGGCCGTAAAGGAGTTGCCTTGTTAGCCCATAGCATTAGCCTAATCTCCGGTATTGTGATGTTGTTTTCCTTCTCCTTTGCCGGATTCTTATTGGCCATGATTTTGAATGGCATTGGCCGAGCCCTTGCTTCCGGCACGCTAGATGCTTGGTTTGTAGATAGTTTGCAAGAAGCCGAGCCGGGAATTGATCTCCAACCAGCCCTGGCCCAGGCCGGTACGGTGACCTTACTTGCTTTGGGTACCGGCACGCTGATCGGTGGTCTCCTGCCACGTTTCTTTAGCGCGTTGCCGGACGAAGGAACGGCGTTACTCACACCGCTGTCTACGACCCTGATCCTATCGCTCATGCTCAAGATTCTATTGATCTTCGCCATCATTTTCGCAGTTAAAGAAAAACCGCTTGTGGCGGCTGGTGCGGGAAACTGGCGCAGTAGTTTCTCACAAGTCCCACAAATCGTACGTGAATCACTCTTGATCAGCCGCTCAAACAGGTCAATATTGTTGCTCATGGCAGCCGCTCTAGTGGGCGGATTCTCTTTGGCTGGCGTAGAAACATTCTGGCAGCCCCAATTTGCAAATCTCTTGCCAGCAGGTGAGAGTAATAATAGCTGGATCTTCGGCCTGATTATGGCTGTGAGTTTCCTGGCAGGTGTACTAGGTAATCTATTCTCTATTCCAATCAGCCAGCGCCTTGGCCACCGTCATGCGTGGGTTGCCTCATTAGCGCGGGGCGGACAGGGGCTTGCCCTTATTCTGCTAGCCACACAAGGCTATATCATCCCCGCCTCCTTCGGTTTTTGGCTCTTTTACCTGAATATGGGCGTTCTGAACTCGCCACATGAAACGCTGGTGAATCAAGAGATACCCGCGTCTCGCCGCTCGGCAATGCTTTCTATCCAGTCCCTCGCCAGCTACGTTGGAGGTTTTCTCGGCGGTATTTTGCTGGGTTTCATCGCCCAACACAATTCAATCAACCTCGCCTGGTTTGTGGCCGGTACGATTTCGATGGTATCATTACTTCTATATGTTGGGGTGGCCAGGCGTCGTAGGCGCGGTGTGAATATCAATGAGCAAAAAATCCCGGTTTTCGATTACGGTCAAGAAGCAAACGCTGGCTGAGCAGGTAGCTACGGCCGTCAGTGAAGCCATCCTCGCTGGGGAATGGCAGGCGGGGGAACCTTTGCCAACAGAACCGGAACTGGCCGCAGAATTTGGCGTCAGTCGGGCTGTGATTCGTGATGCCACGCGTATGCTGGCCGCTCGTGGATTGGTCGAAGCGCAACACGGCCGGGGCGTCTTCGTTACCGAATCCCAGGCAGCCGCTTTCGGCGATGCTTTACTGCTTGCTTTACGGCGCAGCGGCGCCACTGTCTGGGACGTGGAACAGTTCGAACAAATGGTATTTCCGGAGGTTTGTGCGTTGGCTGCCGCCAAGGCTTCTAAGGCTGATTTGGCGCAAATTAGAGACCTCACCACACAGTACATCGAGCTGTTTACACATACAACGCAAACGTATTGGGCGAATAATCGATCGACTCCACTATCAGAAGTAAGCGCCAATCGTACTGCTTTTATCGCCATCATCCAGGCCATTTTTGCTGCCACCCATAATGCAGTTTGGCAACTTTTAGCCGGGCCTATATTACATTTACGCAGCACACGTGACTGGGAGACAGAAAACATGACGATTGAGGAATTAATCGCCTCAGAAACGCGCTTCTTAGAAACATTAGTAGCCGCCGTTTCCTCTGGTGATCCGCAGTTGGCGCGTAAAACCACGGCCGAACTCATGCAGCTCCCAACAGAGGCGATAGTCGCCATGCGTAAAACCCCTGTCGGCGAAATACCTCATATCCAAGTCTCTTCGACCTAAAAAGCAGTGACGTATCGTTAAACCGGTCTAAATCGGCGAGCAATCACCGTGAAGAATCATATCGAACCATTATTCAACTTTTAGTTCGATGGCCAAATATACTGGGATCAGGTCTGTACATTACGCCAGGAAGCGAGATCTTTCCATGGATCGGGTTGGTCTTCGACTTCACCGGAAACAACAGTGCCGCTTCCCTTGCTCTTTCCCCCGCCTTGTAGTAGTTCAAATACGGCCGCCCCCAACCATGCTTCGTCGCCAATCGTTTCCTGCGGCTGCCAATCCGCCATCCAATCGTCAATATAATCAGTTGGCGTCTGCCCCGCAAGAAAGTGCGGTTCCCGCAAGATTGACAATAGATAGGGAATATTTGTCGTCACACCCATTATAATCATCTCACGCAACGCGCGAACCATCTTGCGTACAGCCTCATCCCGGTCATGGCCCCAGGTAATAACTTTGGCCAACATGGGATCGTAATAGGGCGTGATCTCCATCCCCGCTTCAATACCGTCATCAATCCGCAAGCCAGGTCCCTCAGGCACACTGTAAAGGAGTAGCTTACCTGTAGATGGGAAAAAATTATTGGACGGATCTTCGGCATAAACGCGGCACTCGATAGCGTGCCCTCTCTGCCGTACTTTCTCTTGCGAAAAAGGCAGAGCCTCTCCCGCGGCAATACGAATCTGCCAAACTGCCAGATCCAGGCCTGTCACCATTTCTGTCACTGGGTGTTCCACTTGCAGGCGTGTATTCATCTCCAGGAAGTAGAACCGGCCGTTTTCATCTACGATAAACTCTACCGTTCCCGCATTCTCATAACCGGCCGCCAGGGTCAGCCGGACCGCCGCAGTGGCCATTTCCTGTCGCAATTGATTGTCGCGTATAACAGGGGCTGGGCTTTCCTCAATGATTTTTTGGTGGCGGCGTTGAATTGAGCATTCACGTTCGAACAAGTGCAAGAGATTTCCATGCCCGTCACCCAACACTTGAATCTCCACATGATGAATTTTAGTAAAAAACTTCTCCACCAGGATGTGGTCATCACCAAAAGAGGAGGCTGCTTCACTGCGTGCTATGTACAGGGCATCGAGGAATTCATCCGCCGACCATACCACGCGCATTCCCTTCCCCCCACCACCAGCGCTGGCCTTTATGAGCACTGGGTAGCCGATAGCCGCTGTCGCGTCGATCAGATCGTCGTCACTTTTACCAGATCCGTCAACGCCAGGCACAATGGGTACTCCCGTACGTTCAGCTAAGATCCGTGCCTCCGCCTTATTTCCCAATAGTCGCATCGATTCAGGACTAGGACCAATGAATGTGATGCCATGTTTTTCACAAGCGGCGGCAAAATCGGCGTTTTCACTGAGAAATCCATAACCGGGATGGATCGCATCCGCGCGGCAAGTGCGGGCTACGTCGAAAACCGCTTCCTGGTTAAGATACGTTTCAGACGCGGCTACACCTGAAAGAGGATAACTTTCATCTGCCAACCATATCCAAGGTGCGCCGGCATCCACTTCCGAATATATGGCCACCGATCGTATACCCAGCTCTTGGCAAGCGACAAAGATGCGCTGAGCAATTTCGCCTCGGTTGGCGACAAGGATCTTTTCAAACATAGACGGCCGCCTGATGACGACTTTCAAATCTCAGTAAATCCACTGTTGAGGAGTTTGCATCCTTAGATGCGAGCGGTTTAGGTTAGCGGCATCCAAATGTGCCAGGCAATATACGATATTGTTGATCTACTGAGTCTAATCGGCACGATTTTAGCCCGAACGTCTATGAACAGCCACTGCCTACTGATTTGCCCGAGATTTGCCGATCCACGTCTGCGCGAAATCAACTACTGACCGATGTGACATCAAGCGGCACTCAGCAGCAGCAACTCGTCCAATTTTTACTGAGCCTGTTCCTTCAAACGCCTGGCCCACCTCTGAAAACGGATCGTCGTCAAATTCTATGTCCTCGAATTCCTTCCAAATACGACGTCCTGCTTCGCTCCACGGAACGCCAACGCGCGTTAACGGTGGATCCGGGGCGCGATATTCCGCCAGGTGGAATGAGGTGTTGCTATCATACCCTACCCCTAGCAGCAAGATCGATCCATCAAGATCATAAACGCGGGCCAGGGGGGAATTTTCGCCTAAAGAATATTCCAATGTATGACCATCCGTGACCACGCCCGCCTTTCTCCCCCAGGCAGCAAAAGACATTTGTGGGTGCAGGCTGCGCTCGACGCCAGGCCAGGTTCGAAACAATTCCGGAATAGCCCCCATGGCCCTTGTCGGCGTAGTTCGAGGGTTGTAAAGTGGCATGGTTTCGCGAACTGTCTCCTGCCATGATTGGGGTATAGGGGGGTTTTGCCACTTTGCCGGATCGGAGTAATCGCTACTGTGCGCAGGCATGACCAACGTGCCATCCTCAGTCAACACATCCATCAATGCTTGGATCACCGCGACTGGACCACCATTAACCCACCCCATTTTGCTCAACGACGAATGAACCAAGAGCACCATGCCTCGTTCTATACCCAAGCGCCGCAGATCAGTGGCCACACTCTGGCGTGTGCCCGGTTGGGAAACCATCCCGATTGCTTTGGCTTCGCTCATCACAATCTCCTACTTATAACGCCTCCACGAAGGCGGGTCTAGGAATGCTTCTGCGTTTGCCAGTCAGGGTTACGTTTCTCCAGAAAAGCGCTCATCCCCTCCCGGCCCTCATCACTGGCTCGTCGTCTGGCAATCAACCGCGACGTATATTCGCGAGTTTCGACCTTTGGCTGTTTTATTACAGTGCGGATTAGTTCCTTCGCGTCCGCTTGTGCACCGGGCGCAGCCTGTAAAAGCTGTTGAACACGCTCATCTACCGCGGAATCCAGGTCTGCTTCAGCCACGACATGCTGCACCAAGCCGATGCGACGTGCTCGGTGAGCATCAAATCGTTCACCGGTCAAGAATAGTTCACGGCCGTTGCTCTCACCGATCTTCGATAAAACGAATGGCGAGATCACGGCTGGAAGAAGTCCCAAACGCACTTCACTCAAGCCAAACTTCGCTCTTTCTACAGCCACGGCAATATCACAACAACTTACCAATCCAATACCGCCGCCAATAGCCGCACCATTTATGCGCCCAACGACAGGTTTTGGGCATTCGTCAATAACCTGCATCAAATCAAAAATCGCTCCACCATCGGCCACATTCTGCTCGAAGTCGTAATCCGCCGCGGCGCGCATAAAAGCGAGGTCAGCCCCGGCACAAAAGGAACGGCCGTTTCCCGTAAGCACCACAACCCGTACATCATCTCGCTGCCTCAGTTCACCGAAAACGGCGAACAGCGACTTGATCATCTCCGGATTCATGGCATTGTGCAGTTGTGGCCGGTTCAACGCCACCCGCAGCACACCATCCTCCAGGCTCAGTTCCACGCCGCTTTGACCAGAATCACCATTCATTAAAGTTTCCTTTGCAAAAAGAAACCCTCCCATCGCAAAACAGTAATGGGAGGGTAAAAACGGGTCGCTAATTAAACCAACAAGAACTTATGGGTCAAGTCGCCTTGCCCAGAGCCGGCTTCTCTACCAGCGATTCATTCAAGCTGGTTTCTTCTTCACTCAGCGGGATTTCAGAAGGCAACTGTCCATTAAAGGATGGATCATTCATCAATTTCTCGAATTCCGTCCGATCCAGCGTTTCCATTTCCATCAACGAATTGGCCAGGTTCACCATCCTATCATGATTCTCGCGGATAATCGCCAAAGCTGTCTCATAGCTTGTCTCCAGAATCTGTCTTACCTCATCATCAATGGCCCGAGCCGCTTCTTCACTATAGTTACGGCCGTCGCCTAAATATCCGTACTCGCGTCCAAGGAACGGGTTTCCGGACCCCCGGCCATACGTTGGTAAGCCGAGCGCATCCGACATGCCGTATTCCATCACCATAGCCCGAGCGATCTGTGTCGCCTGTTGCAAATCATTAGATGCACCGGTGGTAATGCGACCGAAGAAGATCTCTTCCGAAGCGCGACCACCCAGAGCCATCGCGATCCTGTCCAGGAAATACTCCCGGCTAACCACAAAACGGTCTTCAGGCAAAGGCATCACATAACCGCCGGCCTGGCCACGTGGCACAATGGTTATCTTCTGTACCGGATCAGTATTTGTCAGGAAAAAACTGACAATCGCATGGCCTGCCTCGTGATATGCCACCGTTTCTTTATCTTCCTCACTCATCACGCGACTCTTACGCTCAGGTCCCATGACAACCCGATCAAAGGCATCCTGAAACTCAAGAATATTGATGGTCCGTTTATCACGTCGAGCCGCAAATATCGCGGCTTCGTTAATCAGGTTCTCCAGATCTGCGCCGGAGAAGCCGGCTGTTAGGCGCGCCATATCTGTGAAGCTAACATCACCAGCGATTGGCTTACCGCGCGCATGTACCCTTAATATCTTCTCTCGTCCCGTTACGTCAGGCAGGTCGACAAACACCTTGCGATCGAAGCGCCCAGGTCTGAGCAGAGCAGGATCGAGAACATCCGCCCGGTTGGTGGCAGCCATGACAATGATATTGGTTTCATTGTCAAAGCCATCCATTTCTACCAGAATTTGGTTTAAGGTTTGCTCCCGTTCGTCGTTTCCGCCTCCCAGACCGGCGCCACGCTGCCGCCCAACAGCGTCGATCTCGTCGACAAAAACTATAGAAGGCGCGCTTTGCTTGGCTTTCTCGAAGAGATCGCGCACACGGCTGGCGCCAACGCCAACAAACATTTCCACGAACTCAGAACCAGAGATATGGAAAAAGGGTACGCCCGCTTCCCCGGCTACGGCACGGGCCAGAAGCGTTTTACCCGTTCCAGGTGGACCAACCATGAGTACGCCCTTGGGTATCCGGGCTCCAACCTGCACAAATTTCTCTGGTTCACGCAAGAACTGGACGACTTCTACCAGGTCTTGCTTAGCCTCTTCAACGCCGGCCACATCATCAAAAGTCACCGTTGGGCGGTTTGTATCATTCAAATTCTTAGCCTTGCTGCGACCAAAGCCGAAGATACTGTTGCCACCCCCACCTTGCATCTGCCGGAAACCACGGGTGAAAATCCAGATCAACAAAAGCACCGGCCCAATGGCCAGAACAATGCTAAAAAGACTGTTCCACGCCGATTGGTCATTATTTATCCATTCTACATTATTTTCGGCCAGCACTTCTTCGGTAATGCCGAAATAAGTCAGCACTTCTTCTGGGCTGCTGCGATTATCAATAGTCGTGCCTACCTCACTCTCGTCTTCTAACGTAAGCCGCATGCTACTACCAGTGACGTTGATAGTTTCAACCTCGCCCGACTTAATCATGTCCATAGCTTCGGGAAGGCTAATTTGTTCAGGGCCACTGAAGCGACCGCTCAGCCAAAGCTGAAGGCCCAAGATGATCGCGAAAATCGCCAAAATCCATACCCAGGTTGGGATCGAAGGGCGACTTCCATTGGGTTTGTCATCCATAATCAATACTCCTAGAACACCAAGATAGCAACTTGCAAATCAGGTATGGTGCACACTGAGTGTCTTTTTGCATAATACGTCCAGCCGGGTGGTAGCTCAAGCTGCCAGGGGTCATTTTTCGTTTCAATACCGGTCTTGGTCACGTCTGGTCCGTCAAGTATGGCCAGACTCTGATTATTAATTTGTACCATCTGGACGCTTAGAATCCAACTTTCAAGCCTATTTCTTATACAAATTTAACTCCTACCATATGGACACTTAACTCTCACTAATCCTTACCGGTGCGGTCATTTGAAACGTAAGGATATTCCCCTCAAGCAATTCAACAAATAAAAAGCGCTGAGGCTTGTGAAAGAGCCTCAGCGCCAAAGGTTCACTTAGGTTGAAGGTCCCACTAATTAAGATACTGGCGTAGGTGCCCAGCAAAATTGGGGTGGCGTAGCTTGCGCAAAGCTTCCTTTTCCAACTGGCGAATACGTTCACGAGAAAGGCCAAACATCTCGCCAACTTCTTTCAAAGTACGTGACTCACCATCTTGCAAGCCATAACGGAGGCGCAAGATGCGTGCCTCTCGGGGTGTCAATTGATCCAGAATGTCGCCAATCTCTTCAGTAAGCATATTCTGAGCTACGGCTTCGACTGGCGGTGGCGCATCGATATCTTCTATAAAATCGCCGAGTTCGGCATCAGATTCATCGCCGACCGGACGTTCTAAATGCACAGGCTGGCGGCTGGTACGCAGCATCCAGCGCACACGTTCAGCCGGCAGATCCATTCGAGCAGCGATCTCTTCCGCTGTTGGCTGGCGGCCAAATTGCTGTTCCAACTCTTGTGCTAACTGATACAGTTTACTGATGCGTCCGCCCAAATGAGCCGGAATGCGAATAGTACGGCCGTGATTTGCCAAGGCCCGCGTCACCGCCTGGCGGATCCACCAAGTAGCATACGTGCTAAAGCGATTACCACGCCGGTAATCATATTTCTCCACCGCCTTCATCAAGCCGACGTTACCCTCTTGAATCAAATCAAGAAACTGCAGACCGCGTCCACGATACTTCTTGGCAATGCTCACCACCAGGCGTGTATTGGCGCGGATCAAAAGCGCACGTGCAGCATCCCCCACTTCTCGAACGACCACCAACTTATCCAACTCATCGAAGGATAGTACGTCCCGTTCCGCCTCTAATCTTTCAAAGGCTTCCTGGCCCGATTCAATTTCCTTGGCCAGTTCAACTTCTTCCTGTGCAGACAACAACCCTTGCTGCCCCATTTCGCGGAAGTACAGACCAACCGAATCGTCGATTGGCACATTGCTTAAATCAAACAAAGGCGCAGCGTGAGGCCGGGCATAATAGGTCTGTGCATCAACATCGGTGGTCGCTTCTTCCTCTCCACCAATCAGCGCATCATCTTCAGTTTCGTATACGGTCACACCCACCGCCTGAGCTTCCTCCAGCAAGCTCTCCAGCAATGGGAGATTATTCTCTATATCCGGTAAGGTCTCCAAGATCTGGTCATAGGTTAAATAACCCTGTTCCAGGCCATCATTTAGTAGCGTGTTAATGACTTCGTCGTCGACCAACGGATTAGTGAGATCACTCATAATAAGTGGTTTCCTTCTTCGTTGATATTTTGTTTGGCTCATGTGGAGAACACGGCTCACCACCTAACCTCTCCTCTTTTACCATTCGCGTTGCAGTCTAGCATACTCGAGGATCAAAAGTCAAGAGGCAAAATTCCATCACTAAGACTGTACATAACAATTAAGACAATCCCAAAGGCGTGGAACGGCGCTTTTTATTAGCTAACCGCGAACACCATTCTGGAAATTTAAAGCGCTTGTGAATTAGCCGTTAAAAATGGACCGCAACAGATTTAACCAATTCCCCCCCATAATCTGTGCGATATCCGCCTCTCCATAGCCAGCATCCTTCAGCCTCGTAGCGATGCGTGGTAGATCGACTGCGCTGTCAAATTCAGCAGGAATATCGTCCACACCAAAACCACCATCCATATCACTCCCAATACCCACGTGCCGCGCATCTCCTAACAGTTGGCATACATGATCAATATGCGCAAGCACATGATCGAGCGTCACCAATTCTTTGCGATCTCCTTTCCTGTGTCCGGCGCGTAAAAATCCATTGGCCAGAGCAGTGCCTATGACGCCGTCCCGATCCCCCAAGGCGCGGATCTGGATATCGCTCAATTGGCGTTCACCTGGCACAAGGGCGCGGCTGTTACTGTGCGACGCCATCACAGGGCCTTCATATTGATCGAGAGCTTCCAGCGAGGCTTTTTCACTCATGTGGGTCAGATCGAGGATTAACTTAAACTCATTCATCACTTCCAGCATTGCCCGTCCTTCTTTTGTCAAGCCATGCCGGGCGCCTCGCCAGGCGCCGGCGGCATAGCGGGTGTCATCCCAGGCCAGGCCAACCGCACGCAGCCCTCTTTCAACCCACATCTCAAGTTCCTCCGGCTGCCGGATGGGATCCGCGCCCTCCATCAGGACAACAATGCCCAAAAGTGGTTGGCCACCATTCTGGGAACTGGCCAGCACCTCATCCAAAGAGAGCTGATCCGTAACAAGCCGGAGGTTGTTGTCTTCAATATCCGTCAGTCGGCGATAGAAATCAAGTTGAGCCATGCCGTGCCGATAAGCCCCCTGTGCATCATGATAAGACAGTCGGCCCTGGCCGTCACTTGGCCTGATAGCAGCCTGAGGCATAACAAATATCGTGCCAAATATTAAACCTACGCCCGCCTCTCTCAATTGGGGGAAAGCAACTGTGGCCCGGCCATGTGGATGATCGTCCGTTTCCATTGCCCGGATTTGCTCAACGCTTAACAAGGGATCACGGCCGAATTCCAAAGCATTGTAAGCGATATCAAGATGGGCATCTACAATAAACATACAACCTCGACAACCACTCGGGGCAATTAGCCCGCCAATGCGCGCAGAGCTGCCAAATTCACCGGGTCCATTTCCACCTCATTGCCGTCGTCATCCTTTTCTTTCTTCGGAGTTTCTAAATGCGCGGCGTGATTTGCCCAACGAGGATCGTTCACGAAGTTTGCAAAACCATCGAGACCGATAGTCCCCTGGCCAATATGTGCATGACGATCTTTGCGCTGGCCCAATTCAAATTTACTATCGTTGAAATGAAAGACCTTGATCTGCTCCAGTCCAATCACCCGGTCAAATTCTTCCATGGTCTCGGCATATGCCTGTGGAGTACGGATGTCATAGCCGGCCGAAAATACGTGACAAGTATCAAAACAGATACCAAGCCGGTCACTAGGACCACACTGTTGCAGCAAAAAAGCCAGCTGCTCAAAGCGGTACCCGAGATTCGTGCCTTGTCCAGCCATAGTTTCCAGACAAACGGTTGTCTCGGGGGCCGATTCGGCCGTTTCTTCCAACAGCCTGCTCACCCCAAGACTGATATTGGCCAGGCCTGTCGCCTCATCACTCTTGACAAAGGAACCGGGATGAAAAGTAAGAAGGGGGATACCCAGGGC
>JAACFF010000288.1 GCA_009937635.1 Chloroflexota bacterium | reverse complement strand
TGATTTTGAACGGCGTATCCAAAATCAGCTTATCCACCACATAAACCTGGCCAAAGACCGGTTGCTGGATAGGAAAAGCTTCTCGTTCACCACCGCCGAATGTAGGCAGAACCAGAACCTGCACATCCTAGACATACACGCACCCACAATCAAATCTTCCGTCCGCATGAGATTTACAATCACGCTTGAAATTGTTGCCACAATTTGGGATGATATCAGTTGGCGGCACAGCTGCAAACCAATTCGCAGGTACTCCGCCGAATGGTTCGAACGATGATCATAATTCGCGAAATACAAGAACAGGATGCCAGCCAGTTTCTGGCTCTCAGCAAGCAGCTGGATGAAGAGAGCAAGTTCATGCTCTTGGAGCCGGGAGAACGCTTAACCACGCCGGATGGACAGAAAAAACTGATCCAGCATATGTTGACCTTGAACAATAGGACCATCTTTATCGCCGAGGATAAGGGGCATATCGTGGGTTATATCGCCGGACTTGGTGGCAGTTACCGTCGCAACCGGCATAAAGCAGATGTGGTGATCGGCATCCTGAACGCTTATTGTGGGCAAGGATTGGGAACCCGATTGATACTTGCCTTGGAGGAGTGGGCGCGCTCGTGCAATCTGCACAGGTTGGAGCTAACGGTGATGGCCCACAACGAGCGGGCCATCGGCCTCTATCGCAAGATGGGTTTCGTAGAAGAAGGCATCAGTGTTGATTCCCTTTGGGTCGACAACCGTTATGTACACGAGCTGAACATGGCCAAGATCTTAGAACCTTAACCGTGCCCCATCAGAATGCCAACAACATCTCCATAAAACTGCCCCTTGACTTTGCCCTTAGGGCAGGGTGTACCATACGGTTACTTCTGGCCGGAAGACTATTAATTAGGTAAGGATAGCATTACAAATGCTCAAGATAGGTGAGTTCTCCAGACTGGCTCAAGTGTCCCCAAAGACATTACGCCTCTACGACGAACGCGGGCTGCTCAAACCGGCCTGGATCGACCGCTTCAGCGGCTACCGCTACTATACATTGGAGCAGTTGGCGCGACTGAACCGCATCCTGGCGCTCAAGGATTTGGGCTTCTCCCTCGATCAAATTGGCGAGATGCAGCGGGACGATCTGCTCGCGGCAGAGCTGCGGGGCATGATCCGTTTGAAAAGGGCTGAACTGGAACAGCACATCCAGCATGAACAGGCACGCCTCGCTCGGATCGAAACGCGCTTGCAGCAAATTGAGCAGCAAGCTTCGCAGCCGGCATACGAGGTGGTCCTGAAGAGCGTGCCGCCCATGCGCGTGGCGGGCATCAGGGATATGGTGCCATCCTTCGGCGAAATGACGCCTTTGATCAATGAGCTTCAAGCATACCTGACCGCCCAAAGCGTCTCCCCTCAAGCAAAAGTGCCGACCCTTGGCATTTATTACGACGCTGTGTTCCGCGAGCGCGGGATGGACATGGAGGTGGCCACACAGATAAACACGGATGTCAAGGCGAGCCAAAGGGTCCAGTTACACGAACTTCCCGGCGTGGAGACGATGGCCTGCGTGCTGCATCGCGGCGATTACACTCACCTGCGCGAGGCTTACAGTGCCCTCTTGAGCTGGGTAGACGCTAGCGGCTACCAGATGGACGGGCCAAACCGGGATATCTTCCTACAGATTCCATCTATCACAGATGAGGCTGCTAGCGGCATCACCGAGGTGCAGTTCCCGGTACGACCGAAACCATTCTTGAGCGCTGTCCAATCATATAAGGAGCAAAAACTGATGGAAATCAAGATTATCACCAAACCCGCCTTCACCGTCGTCGGCAAGCCCTATTTCGGTAAAAATGAAAACAGCGAGATTCCCCAGCTGTGGGATCAAATGCTGCCCCATGCGGGCGAGATCCAGAACAAGGTTGAACCGCATCTATGCTACGGCGTATGCGGAGAGATGGAAGCAGACGGCCGTTTCCACTACCTGGCCGGTTACGAGGTCGATCAAGAAGCTGAGCTGCCCAAGGACATGGAAAGCTGGCAGGTGCCGCAGCAGACGTATGCCGTCTTCCCCAGCACCTTGCAGACCATCCATGAAACGTACCAATACGCCCACCAGACCTGGATGCCGCACACAGAGTTTGAACGAGATGAGGGTCCCGACTTTGAGTTCTACGACGTGGACTTCGATCCAAACAAGGGAACAGGGCTCTATATTTACATCCCCGTCAAGAAGAAGAGCAGCTAATAAGTTGCCGGCCTCGCCGGACTTCAACGAAGAGAGGCATGCGTCATGGCGTATGTCCTCTCTTCTGACGGCCGTCTCCCAGTCCAGATCGTTAGTGCTTCATTGGCCAACGCTACGGAAACGCAACTCCAGACGACATTTGAAGCTCAAGGGCAGTCGCCGATCGAGTTCTTCGTGGAGTATGACGAATCAAAGGTTGACGAAAGGATGACCTACACGGCCACGGTGCGCATTGAGGATCCCGACGGGCAACTGCCCGGCCGGTGATCGTCCAAGGAAAAGTGGTGGACCCAATCAGGATACTGGTTGAGCCGGTATGGGAAAACGGGCCGCTTTAGCTTTTTTAGCGATGTTGGCGATCTGCTGCACGTGGCTGTCGTCGTGCACCAAACCAAATAAGAACTGGGCAACCGCATTTATACGCAAGTCCCGTTTGCGCAGGTAGGTGTTCTCCAGATAAGGCTGGTCCGGCCAGATGTCGAGGCTGGCCAGGCGCATGCGACGGCTCTCTGCCAGGCGCTGGCGGCATTGTTCGATGGTCGTAATACTCTGCCATGGCCGTTCGGATCGGGAACGGCCGCCACGGCGGGGCACGCCACGAGCCAACTCGGCCGCCAGGAAAGCTGCTTCCTCGGCAGAGGCCGTGGTATGCACGATCACGTGGCCCAATGTCCAACTAATGCCAATCTCCTCTTCGCTCGCCGCATAAGAATCGTAAGCCTCAGGATCGTCGGGCACGAAAACTACGTCCGCGTCAATGCTCTCGCAGATCAGGTCGAGCATCGTATCGATCATTTCATTGGTCAGGTCGCGCAAATCCGCCTTATCCAGGCCTTTGGTCAAGTCGGCGATGGTCGCTGTTTCTTCGCGATAAGGTGTAAAATCTATCATAAGGATCAAATGCTACCAGAAGATAAAAAAATAAGGAAATCAAGGGCAACATTCCTAAACATCTTCGAATATAGCCCATTCCGTACTTAGCGACTGTAATCCCCATTCCCAGTTCAATTGTCAGGATTTCCATTGAAGCCCAAGCCAGACAGCTAGTTGACTGCCAGGCCCCCACTTGAGAATTTTGACGTAATGTGACAATTATGTGATAATAGTGTCACGTATGATGGATAGGGTCCATATCGGTTGGAGAATATTGTAGCTTGTTCCGAACAGCTACGTTCGCCATCCTGGAGTCATAAGAGAGCGCTACCAAGTCATTTATAATCACCACAATACCGACAGCGTGGATGAAACGATAAGCAAAGTTTGTACGCGCTACTGGCACATTTAGATAATTCAACATCTCAACTCTATCGTCGAAAAGGGGATTCCCTACCAACCTGATCCCTGATTCCTCAGCTAGTGCGCCAAAACGAGTGGCCATATCCGGCAAGAACAAAACTAGAGCTACTGGAGCTTCACTGATGGAACGGTCTCACGAATATTCAAAAGGAGATTGGATTGTCCATTCTCATTATGGTGTCGGCAAAATCAATAACATTGAGGTAAAAAGTATCAGCGGCGGAGATACACGCTATTACCGGATTACGACATCTGATAGCACTTTTTGGGTGCCTGTAGACCAGATGGACAGCGAGGTCTTACGGCCGTTATCCACTCCCGAAGAAATCCAGCAGGCCATTGCTGCATTGCATAGACCAGCCAAACAGATGTCATCAAACGCGAAACTGAGGCAAAGCCGGATCCAGAGCGTACGCGTTGGTAATGCGCCCAAGGACATCGCCCAGCTTATTCGTGATTTGCGAGCGCGAAAGCGAGAAAAGGGCATATTATACAGCTCGGAGCGCAGCGCCTTACTCACCCTCAAAGAACGGTTGGTTCAAGAGTGGGCAATCGTGACGGGGACAGAAAGCGACGAAATCGCGGCGGAACTTGACGATCTGTTAGATATACCTCAAACCAAAACATAGGGAACGGGGGTTGTTCATTAGCTGATGAACAACCCCCGTTTTTGATCTTTGCGAAAGCGCCCGTGGGGCATCTCGACAAAACGGGAGCCCGCTCTGCGCCACCGGGCGCGGCCGGCGATATGGGAGCCAGCACCCATCCCGGTACCTGCGTCCCCACGGGGCTGGTCTCCGCTCGCTTGGCCGCCACGCGGCTACTCAAAGACACGGCCGTGCTTCAGAGGCCGTAAGTCAGCGATTCATTGCGCCCGGCCGTGGCCATCTGAGCGAACGTCCAGTGAGTATTGAAAGTTCTGTAAGGCGAATGGGAAACGGAAGCAGTAATCTCCGAGGTCGAAATTGATCAAGATTATTGAGACCTTTTGCTTGACGTCGACGTATAGGAATCAGAAGGTTGAAGAGCGGTCTCGCATACGGCCGTTTTGGTATTATGTGTGAAAAGTGAAAGGGGAAAAATATGGACTACGGAAAATCACTCACCTTTGTATTTGAAGACGAAAGATGGATCAGTAAATTTGCAGTTGGCGTCTTGGTCACCTTGGTGCCCATCATTAACTTCGCCACCTACGGTTATATGGTTCAACTGCTTAAGAATGTCCGCGATGGGCACGAATATCCACTGCCCGAATGGGATGATTTTGGCAAATTCTTCGTCGATGGCTTGAAATTCCTGGCCGGGTTCCTTGTCTACATGGTTCCCGTGATCCTGCTCAGCTTCTTCATCATCCCCATTGCCATAGCAGCCGAATCCGGTGGTGGAACTGGGGATGCGCTTGCCGTGGCCATGATGTGCATTTCCTGCCTGGTGATCCTGCTTTCCTTCCTACCTATGCTGCTCTATCCGGCGCTCTATATCCAATACGCCAAAGAGGATCAGATCAGCGATATGTTCCGATTCGCCGAGATGTGGGAGCTATTCAAAGCCGACAGCGCCAATTACCTCATCATCTTGCTCATGATCTTCTTTGTCCTGGCTTTTATCGCCTCCTTTGGCATGTTGCTCTGTTTCGTCGGCGTCTTCTTAACCGCCTGGTGGGCCCAGCTTGCCGCGGCGCATATGATCGGCCAATTGGCCCAACCCCAAGAAAAGCCCGCTACCTTCTAGCAATCCAGGCGCCTCCACCCCAATTAATTATGGCGAATCGCTTTATTGAGCGATTCGCCATCTGCCAGATGGGTCCAATGTTCGACCAGTAGACTGGAAACTTCACCAGCAAACATTGGACCCATCTTCTCGCTTGAAGTTGTCAGGGTGTACATTACTTAACAGACAATCAGGAGGCTGCTCATTATAATGTTCTCCGCTATTGAACTTTTCAAGACGATTAAAATCATCAGCGGAGGATACTATGTACCAATCATTTGGCGCGAGCGTCGACCAAAACGAAGTGACCTTTAAGTTGTTCCTGCCTGATAACGCGGTTGATCCCAAGCAGTACAGTCGCGGAGGCACGCCCAAGATCGAGGAGATCCGCGTGCGCGGCGATTTCCAGAATCAACTGGGGGGCGTTGATTGGGAGCTGGATAGTGCCCCACGACTGAAGCGAGAGGAACATCCCAATGGCTGGATGTGGAGCTGCACCCTGGATGGCGAGCTAAGCGAAGGGTTCTACCAGTACAAATACTTCGTCAGCTTCAAGAACGGCACGCAACGATGGGTGACCGATCCCTGCACCAAGTATGGCGGCAGCGGCGGGGATGAGAATTCCGCCTTCGTTGTCGGCGGTAACCGGGTCGACGTCCAACCCATCGCCCAACGTCTGCCTCCGCGTGACCTGGTCCTCTATGAAATGATGATCGACGATTTCACAGACGATTTCCGCGGCGAGCGGGCACCGCTTGACGCCATTCACGATAAACTGGATTATTTGGCAGATCTGGGGATTAACGGGATCGAGTTTATGCCTTGGATGGCCTGGCCTGGCGACGACTTTAGTTGGGGCTACGATCCCTTCCAATTTTTCGCCGTCGAATATCGCTACATTCATGACGATGCCCAACCGGCGGACAAGCTGTTTCGCTTGAAAAGGTTGATCAACGCGTTACACGCACGCGACATGCACGTCATTATGGATGGCGTTTTTAACCACGTGCGCGCCGGCATCAATCCCAACAAGGGATTCCCTTACGTCTGGCTCTACCAAAATCCGGAAGAGTCGCCCTATATCGGCTCCTTTGAGAAGGGTGGCTTTTTCGAGGAGTTTGATTACAACAATCAATGTACGCAGGAGTTTATCCGCGACGTTTGCCTATACTGGCTGGACACGTACCAGCTTGACGGAATCCGTTTTGATTTCACCGTCGGCTTCTTCCGGCAAGGAGAAAGCGCAGGTATCTCGCTGCTGATCGACGAGCTTAATAAGCACCTGGCGCAGCAGAAACGGGAGAACGTGGCCTTGATCATAGAGCATCTAACCGACAATCGTTATGAGGCCATAAACGACACCAACAAGATGGACGCCACAGCCTGCTGGTTTGACCCGTTCATGTACCAGTCCCAGAGTTACGCGCGTAACGGCCGTCTCGATGGCGAAATTCTACGCATACTGAACGCCAACCTGGATTTCGACAGTGGCAAAATGCCGGTGACCTACATCGAAAATCACGATCACTCCACTATCGTCCAGGAGGCTGGCGGACGCCAGCGCTGGTTCAAGACGCAGCCGGCGGCCATCGCCCTACTTACCTCTCCGGGCATGGTCATGCTGCACAATGGCCAGGAATTTGGCGAGGAATATTGGCTGCCCGCCAGCGGGGGCGGCCGTGTGTTGCCACGGCCGCTACATTGGGGCAGCTTTGGCGAGGACTTCGCCGGTCAGCGCCTCTATTCTGTCTATCAAAAACTGATCGCCATCCGCAAGGACCATCCGTCATTACGCAGCGCCAACTATTTTCCTGTGGCCAACCATCCAGACGGATACGGAGTCATCAACGAGCGGGTGGTTATTTTCCACCGCTATGGCCCAGGAGTGGACGGGAAACTGGAACGCTTCATCGTTGTGATCAATTTCGCGGATGACGACCGGCTTGTGGATATTCCGTTCTCTGCTAATGGGGAGTGGCAGGATCTATTGAACGGCGAAAAGGTCCACGTCGCGGGCTTCCGCCTTTTCAAGCAGCGAATCCCCTCAAATTGGGGGTGTATTTATTATCATGAGACAAGACATTAATGGCGGCTTGGGCTGCCAGTGCCCGTATACCATCGCCCCATTCACTGTGCCGACAATCTGGCACATCCGTCCTAGCACTGAAGTGACAAAAATTACGAAAGAATAGGCAAATTACTTGAGATTTCGTGACATTTGTCACTATTGACCCAACCTGCTTAATGTTAATATTCTAAGTGGTGCGATGCGTGACAATTGAACCCGAAATACAGCCTTAACATCTAGAGAACAGTTAAGCTTGGCAGCGGCAAGTTACATTGCCGTCCTTAATTTTGTTCGTCAAAAGGCATTTTGTTCTTATTACGCTCACTATTTTGGCGATCTTTTTGGATCAAGGAGGACGAAATGGCTCAAATTAGTTTGCAGGCAACGGAGAAAACCCCACAAGCGGTGGCTGTAGGGGCAACTTCCCGCCTGATTTTTGTCGATCATTTACGCGCTGCACTGGTTATCCTTGTCTTGCTGCACCACCTGGCCATCGTCTATGGAGAGGGCGTATCCTTCTGGTATGTCGATCCGCCCAAAACCGCGTGGCTGTCAGGACTCGTTCTGGGCGTGTTCGCACTTTTTAACCAGGCCTGGTTCATGGGCGCCTTTTTCTTATTGG
>JAACFF010000039.1 GCA_009937635.1 Chloroflexota bacterium | reverse complement strand
AGTATTCGCAATCTTGCACTATTTCGCCAAAGCCACCGCCAGTATCTATCGTATAAGGTGTGCCACAAACTTCGGTCGAGTTTGGTTGAGGGTTTTGAGAGGTAGAACGATGTTCTTGCCGGCACATACCGAGGTCGGCGTCTTGGGGAATTTCGTCACGCCACGCTTCACGATTCACAGGCGCTAGGCCCAAGATGACTATTTGGCGTTCCCAAGAGATGTTATTTACCTGCCCAATTACGTCGTCCGTGCGGTTGAGGAAAATGAAGAGCCCCAAACAGGCAACTAGTATCACCGCGCCGATGATGATGAACATAGCGGTGCTAATTCGGCTGCGCTTTTCTTTTGGTCTAACCGCAGTTGAAGGTGCTGGAGCAGGCTTTGGCAGATGTAGCGTTGCTCCACAGTTCTTGCACTGGTGCGCTGCGCTGGGATTTATCGTGCCGCAGTAATCGCACTTTATGTCGGGAGCCGCTTTGTCCCTATGGGCACCCAATACCCGTCCCGATTCTCGTGCGGATCCTTCAGCAAGGTCCGCGCCACATTGGGAACAGTGGGAAGCATCATTGGGGTTTCGAGTTCCGCAAAAAGCGCAGTGAATGTCCGGTCCTATCTTTGCACTTTCGATAACCGTGGCATCTTCAATGATCTCTTCTTCAGGAGCCTGCTCAAACTCCACATCAACGGGTTGTGGCGCACCGCAATGAACGCAAATTTTCTCGCGTCCGGAGTTACGGCCGTTACAATTGGGGCAGGTCCACTCGAGCTCAACATAGCCCAATGATTTTTTAGTCATAATCAGGTCCCATTGTACGGATTCGTCATTGTGATGCAAACTCGCCGGTGGCTGCTCGCTGGCCCCAACCGCCCCCACCAGGAGTAGCAATTTGCAGGATAGCGCCAGGTTCCAGGTCAACTGTGAATTTCCCAGGCAAGATAGTTTTCTCACCGCTGCGAATCACGCAGTTTTGTCCCGGCTTGCCTGGCAGACCGCCAGACAGACCATACGGAGCTAATTTACGACGTTCGCTTGTGACGGTTGCAGTAGCGGCAGCAAGAAACTGAATGCTACGAACAAGCCCTTCCCCGCCGGAGTATTTTCCAACCCCGCCGGAGGCATTACGAAGGCAATATTGAGTAATACGTAGGGGGAAACTATATTCTAGCGCTTCCACAGGTGTGTTGAGCGTGTTGCTCATGTGACAATGTAGTCCGTGCCCACCATCAGAAAGAGGACCTGCTCCAATGCCGCCTCCAATGGTCTCGTAATAGGCAAAGGATTTGCCATTGTATGAACCGCCAAAGGTCAAATTGTTCATCGTGCCCTGGCTGGCCGCGGGGATGAGAGAAGGAAGTGCCTGAGCCAGAGCGGCGAATACAACGTCCACGATACGTTGGGACGTCTCCACGTTGCCAGCAGCGACCGCGTGGGGTGGATTGGGATCAAGTAACGATCCACGTGGTATCTGTAACTTAACAGGACGGAATACCCCTTCATTCATTGGCAGATCGGTATCTAGCAGAGCCAGGGCAATGCAGCGCAAACAGTATACGACGGCTGATTCAACAATGGCCGGTACGGCATTCACATTGCCGCGGACGGCCGGAGCTGTACCGGCGAAATTCGCAACCATCTGCTCGCCAGAGATGGTGATGTTCACTTGGATAGGAACTGTGCCGGCCGTCTGTCCATCGCCATCCATATAATCTATGAAGGTGTAAACGCCGTCAGGTATTCTGGCAATCGCCATGCGAGTCAAACGCTCCGCATATTCAATTAGATTACTGGCGTGATGTCGAACTTCCTTCAAGCCGTAACGGCGAATTATGTCACTTAAACGTATTGTTCCAGAGGCGTGTGCGGCGAGTTGGGCTGCGAGATCTCCCTCTCGTTCCTGCGGTGTTCGCACATTGCGCAAGATTAATTGCCATACAGCTTCATTTCGCTGTCCAGCTTCTACAAGCTTAATTGGAGGAATGATTATCCCTTCTTGGAAGATTTCAGTAGAAAGGGGCATGGAGCCAGGAGACATGCCGCCTACATCGGCATGGTGGGCCCGGCTGGCGACAAAGAATCTGGGCGTGGAAGTAATGTCGGCAGGCGCATCAACAAAGACAGGAGAAACCATGGTAATGTCCGGCAAGTGGTTGCCCCCCAAGTATGGATCGTTGAGGATGACGACGTCCCCCGGTTTGAACGGGGCGCAAGTAGTGACGGCCGTACGCACAGATGCCGGCATGGCACCGAGATGCACCGGGATGTGGGCTGCCTGAGCCAACATTTTAGGTTCTTCAGCGGCTGATATGAAGACAGCACAACTGAAGTCGAGTCGCTCTTTGATGTTGGGACTATAGGCGGTACGTTCCAGCGTAAGGCCCATTTCTTCAGCGACCGAAGCGAAAAGATGGCGAAAGATGGAAAGCGTTGCGGCAGGTGCCAAAGAATTATTCCAGATAAATGACTGTTCGGTCAGGTAATACGTTGCTTATTGATCAGTGAACACAGGCAGGGTACCCAAGGCGGTCACTTGTGACCAGTCCGCATCTCCTTCTGTGAAGACGGCGGCAACACGAGTAATCTCACCCTCAGCACGTGCGATTACTTCTTGCATGGCCTGCAGTGTACTGCCGGTGCTTACCACATCGTCGACCAAGATAACCTGTTTGCCGGCGACGAAGTCACGATCCTTTTCGTCTAAGTAGAGGGTTTGGGTTTTGCCAGTTGTGATGGAAAGTGTTTCCGCGCTGATGGCGTCACCCATATATGTTTTATAGGTCTTGCGCAAGACAACGTAGGGGAGACCCATCAGGGCGCTCATTTCGTAGATGAGAGGGATGCTCTTTGCTTCGGCCGTAACCAGGACACTAGAAGGTATATCCTTAAGCTGTTCAGCCAAAGCAGCAGCCGCGGCTTTAACCACAAAGGTGTCGCCTAGCATGTTGAATATGGCAATACGTACTCCGGGAACCACCTCGAACAATGGAAAGTGCCGCGTCAAGCCGGCTACCTCGACAGTGTAGGTCTCTCGTTCTATCATGAGTATGTTATGCTCCTTTTGAAGGGAACGCACTTTCTTCTAAAGACGATACGCCCAGCGGAGCGAACACCGCCAGTCGCGTTCCTGATGTTCAAGAGAAGTTTATCTGAAAGCTGACATTTGTGAAATATTTCGTCGGGGTGGATGATCGGAACAGGCGTTGCTTGTATAATGATTTGACGCTAAATACAAAAGAAAGGATGTGAAGCTCTGACATGGAAGCAATAACTCCCTACAAACCTATCAACAAAATTCGTATCGTAACGGCCGGATCGTTGTTTGATGGCCATGATGTGGCTATCAATGTCATGCGACGGATTCTGCAAGCGTCTGGCGCCGAGGTTATCCATTTGGGGCACAATCGCTCTGTTCAGGAGATTGTTAACGCAGCTGTGCAGGAGGATGCACAAGCGGTCGCGATTACTTCTTACCAGGGAGGGCACCTGGAGTTTTTCCGCTTTATGGTCGATCTTTTGCAGGAACAAGGGTGCGGTCATATAAAGATCTTTGGAGGCGGCGGGGGAACAATCCTGCCCGAGGAGATTGAGGAGTTACATGCATACGGTGTTGCACGACTCTATTCTCCTGATGATGGCCGTGCAATAGGTTTGCAAGGCATGATCAATGATTTGCTGCAACAAGCTGATTTTCCAACTGGCAAACTTGATGTCGGCAAGTGGAAAACGGCCATTGAAGAGGCTTATGGGACGATGATGCCAATGAGTGAAAATGGTCAAGCTGGCATGGCTATTCTCCCAGATGTAAAGAAGTGGGTCACCGATCGCGCGCTAGGCCGGTTGATTTCAGCCGTAGAAAATGAGCCTGATCTTGTTGAGCCGATTATGCAAGAGGTGCATTATCGACTTGAGGGGTTGGCCCAGCCGCCTGTCTTAGGCATAACGGGCACTGGCGGCGCGGGTAAATCGTCGCTGGTCGATGAACTTGTACGCCGTTTCTTAATGGATTTTGGCGATAAGCATGTGGCGATCGTCTCGGTGGATCCATCGAAGCGAAGAACCGGGGGAGCACTTCTAGGCGATCGCATTCGTATGAATGCAGTGAATGACCAACGCGTTTATATGCGTTCGCTAGCGACCCGGCAATCAAATCTGGCGCTCTCGCGTCACATACCAGAAGTATTGGCAATCTTGAAGGCAGCCCAATATGACTTGATTATCCTGGAGACCTCCGGAATCGGGCAGTCGGACACGGAAATCGTAGACTTTTCGGATGTGTCACTCTATGTCATGACCCCTGATTATGGTGCGGCCACGCAACTGGAAAAGATCGACATGCTTGATTTTGCTAATGTGATCGCGATCAACAAGTTTGATAAACGAGGCGCGCTAGATGGTCTGCGCGATGTCAAAAAGCAGTTCAGGCGTAATCACGGTCTATGGAATACCAGTGACGATGAGCTACCCGTTTATGGTACTATAGCGTCTCAGTTCAATGATCCGGGGACCAATCGCCTCTATAGAGCTGTTATGAAGACCATCAGCGAGACGAGGGGAGTTGACCTTTTTTCCCACCTTGAAATAACCGATGAACCGTCGAAGAAAGTTGTAATCATTCCCCCAGCCAGAGTACGGTATTTATCAGAAATCGCCGAGACGATTCGTACTTATGATGAGTGGGTGGTTGAGCAAGCGGCCGTTGCGAAACAACTTTATGGTATCCGCCAGACTGAAGCGTCGTTGATGGAAAGCGACTCTGATAACAAAGCGTATTTAGCAAAGGAACTACAGTCTCTTTATCAGCGTGTCGAGCGAAAATTAGGCAGGGAAAATCAGCAAATTTTGGACGGTTGGAGTGACAAAGTGGCGCGCTACAAGGGAGAAGAATTTGTTTACCAAGTTCGCGGGCGTGATATTCATGCTAAACTTTTCTCGGAGAGCCTGTCATCTAGCCGAATTCCGCGTGTGGTTTTGCCTCGTTATGAAGCGTGGGGGGACATACTTCGTTGGAATCTACAAGAAAACGTGCCCGGTGAGTTCCCTTTTACGGCCGGGGTGTTTCCATTTAAGCGCAAGGGCGAGGACCCGACGCGGATGTTTGCAGGGGAAGGTGGCCCAGAAAGAACCAACAGCCGATTTCACTATGTGTCCATGGGAATGCCGGCCAAGCGACTGTCTACTGCTTTTGACTCAGTGACTTTATATGGTGAAGACCCGGCATACCGGCCGGATATTTACGGGAAGATCGGCAACTCCGGCGTTTCAATTGCTAGCCTGGATGATGCCAAGAAGCTTTACAGCGGCTTCGACCTGTGTGACCCGTCTACGTCGGTTTCGATGACAATCAATGGACCGGCAGCTACCATGCTGGCCTTTTTCTTAAATGCTGCAATTGATCAGCAGTGCGAGTTGTACATCCGTGAGCACGGTTTGGAAGCGGATGTAGAAATGAAACTGCAAGTGCTTTATGACGATCATGGCCTGGAACGACCCTATTATAATGGCCAACTGCCTGCCGGCAATGATGGATTAGGTTTGATGTTGCTGGGAATTACTGGTGATCAGGTGTTGGCTGAAAATGTATATGAGCGGATCAAGGCCCATACTCTTTCACAAGTGAGAGGCACGGTGCAGGCGGACATTCTTAAAGAAGATCAAGCGCAGAATACTTGCATTTTCTCTACGGAGTTTTCGCTGCGGCTGATGGGGGATGTCCAGAAGTATTTCATTGATCACCAGGTGCGTAACTTTTACTCGGTATCTATTTCTGGATACCATATCGCAGAAGCCGGGGCCAACCCAATTAGCCAGTTGGCGTTTACTTTGGCTAATGGTTTTACTTTTGTCGAGTATTACCGTTCACGCGGGATGGATATTAACGAGTTTGCTCACAACTTCTCGTTCTTTTTTTCTAATGGTCTTGATCCGGAGTATTCGGTGATCGGCCGTGTGGCGCGCCGCATCTGGGCAAAAGCGATGAAGCTTAAGTATAAAGCAGACGAACGTTCGCAAAAGCTTAAGTATCATATCCAGACCAGCGGTCGTTCATTACATGCGCAAGAGATCTCCTTTAACGATATCCGTACGACGTTACAGGCGCTCTACGCGCTCTACGATAATTGCAATTCCTTGCATACCAATGCATATGACGAAGCTATCACTACGCCTACCGAGGAATCCGTGCGTCGTGCAATCGCCATCCAGTTGATTATCAACCATGAATTGGGCCTGACCCAAAATGAAAACCCCTTGCAAGGTTCATTCATTATAGAAGAACTCACCGATCTGGTGGAAGAAGCAGTGCTGCTAGAATTCGATCGTATCACCGAAAGAGGCGGCGTATTGGGAGCAATGGAAACGATGTACCAGCGGGGCAAGATTCAAGAAGAGTCGCTGCACTACGAGCACTTGAAGCACAGTGGCGAAATGCCCATCATAGGCGTGAACCGTTTCTTGTCCAACGAGGGCTCACCGACGGTTCTTCCTGATGAAGTAATCCGGGCCACTGTTGACGAGAAAGAGTTCCAGATTAAGCAAGTGCAGAATTTGTATGAAAGTGAACAATCAGAAACGGCCAAAGCATTGCAGGCATTACAGGAAGCGGCGATTCACAATAACAATCTGTTTGAGTCATTAATGGAGGCTGTTAAGACCTGTTCGTTGGGTCAGATTACGCAAGCGATGTATGAAGTGGGGGGGCAATACCGGCGGAATATGTAGTTGTTAGTCGGGTAGTCGCTAGTCGGGTAGGCGTTGGTCTGGAGTCGTTGTTCTGGTTGCTGCATTTTGGGGAGTTGGTGGGGGCTGGCGTGCCAATACGCAGAGATTGGGGGGAGATAATTGAATCGTTTTTGAAAAACAATAATCGATTTGGGTGACATTTTCGCTGAACAATTAAATGGTGACAGATTCCCTGAACAATAACACCAATTCAACGAAATACTTGACAATGAGTATCAGATTAATGTATAGTATAGTCAGTATGGAACCGGTTCCAATTGGACAATAACCTGGTTCCCCCCGCTGTTCGATACGCATGAGAGGAGAGTATTGGTGGCAACAACTGTAACCATACGTGACGTTGCCAAACGCGCTGGGGTTGGCGTGGGAACTGTCTCACGGGTCTTGAATGACAGCGACGCTGTTCGTGAGACGACCCGGCACAAGGTTCAGGCGGCAATCGAAGCGCTCAATTATTCCCCAAGTCCAGTTGCTAGGTACTTATCAAGAGGAAAGTCGATGGCCATTGGCGTCATCGTACCTTTCTTCACCAATGCATCTGTTGTCAAACGGCTGCAAGGCATTGTATCTGTGCTAGCTGGCAGCGAATATGATCTTGTCCTTTTTGATGTCGAAAACACAGAAAACCGGGATGTTCTCTTGACCAACATCCTACGGCGAAAAATGGTAGATGGCTTACTGATCGTCTCATTACGGCCGACGGATAGTGATATGGAGCAATTCCTAGAAGCGGCGATACCGTCCGTTATTGTGGACGCCAGCCACCCACAGTTGAACAGCATCGTCGTCGATAATGTTCAGGGGGGTCGAACGGCGACGCAACACCTTATAGATTTAGGGCATGTGAAGATCGGTTATATCAGCGATTTCCCAGATAACCCGTTCAATCTGTCGCCTGTGCATGACAGGCATCTTGGCTATCTTCAGGCAATTCAGGAAGTGGGAATTCCCTATCGACCAACGTATTATCGAGAAGGCAGTCTGGACAGCCAAGAAGCGTGTTACCTGGCAGAAGAGCTTCTGACGCTGCCGGATCCACCAACGGCGATATTCGCGTACAGCGATATGCAAGCTATCGGCGTGCTTGAGGCAGCTCGAGATTTGGGACTTCGCGTTCCAGAAGATCTCTCAGTAATTGGATACGATGATATTGAAGCGGCCGAATACTTGCGGCTTACAACGATGCGCCAATCCCTATTTGATTCAGGTGTCAAAGGCGCAAAACTTCTTTTAGATGTGATGGAGGATCTTCTACCACAGCCGCAGGAGATCATATTACCAACAGAATTGGTTATTCGAAGCAGTACGGCAATGCCGTCCCAATAGGTTAACAATCGATCTGCTTAAGGTAGGCGCGAAGGAGGTGATTAGCAATATAGGAGCCAAATGAAGTTAAGGATAAACCGGTAAGCGTTGTAAGCATAAATCAAATTATGGAGGACAAGAAAGACATGTTAAAGATTAAACGATTTAGTTGGTTGAGCTTGTTGCTCATTTTTGCGCTGGCCCTGGCCGCCTGTGGTGGTGGCGAAGAAGCCGAAGCGCCGGTTGAAGAAGCTGCTCCTGCAGAGGAAGTTGCCCCAGCGGAAGAAGCCGAGACAGCGGCTGAAGAGGAAGAGCCAGCTGAAGAGCCCGCCGAGGAAGCGGCTCCAGAAGAAGAGGAAGCGATGCCGGTCGCCTCTGGGGAATACCTGGATCGCGCCTATGCTGGTGATTTCGCAGGAACCACCGTAACGATGTTTGGACCCTTCACCGATGAAGATGAGGTCCTCTTCAACGAAGCCATCTCAGATTTTGAGGAGGCTACGGGCATTGACATCCAGTACACGGGCACTAAAGAGTTCGAGGCCTCTATCGCCGTGCGCGTGGACGGTGGAGATGCCCCCGACATCGCAGATTTCCCTCAGCCTGGTCTCCTGGCTAACTTCGTCCGTGATGGTAAGATCGTGGATGTTTCCAGCTACCTCTCCGAAGATGTATTGCTTCAACGATACAATCCGAGCTGGCTGGACATGGCCATCATGGAAGGGCCGGATGGAGAAGTCATGGCCGGCGTCTGGCAGCGATTCAATGGCAAAAGCCTGGTATGGTATCCACAAGCGATATTTGAGGAAGCAGGCTACACGGTTCCCGAGACTTGGGATGACCTGGTAGGCCTGACACAGACGATCGCCGATGATGGGGATACAGCGTGGTGCATCGGTATTGAGTCGGGTGTGGCCACCGGATGGGCAGCTACTGACTGGACGGAAGAGATGATGCTGCGCACGACATCGCTGGAGAACTACGATGCCTGGACGGCAGGCGCGTTACCGTTTTCGTCACCAGAGGTGCAGAACGCCATCGAAACCTGGAGTGAGGTGTGGTTCAATGACGACTACGTCTACGGTGGGACGGATTCCATTGTAGGTACGTTCTTTGGCGATTCGCCGACACCGATGTTCGAAGATCCGCCGAAGTGCTGGTTACACAAACAGGGCAACTTCATCACCAGCTTCTTCCCAGAAGGAGTAGAATATGGCAGCGACTATGGTTTCTTCTATATGCCACCGGTCGATGATGCTTATGGCAAACCGTTCCTGGTAGCCGGCGACATCATGGCTCAATTCGACGACCGCGATGAAGTCCGTGCGGTGATGGAATACTTCACGACGCCTGACTCTTCAGAAGGTTGGATGCAAACCGGTGGTGCCTTGTCGCCGCACTTGCAGGCGACACCTGATATGTATGGCAGTGATGTGGCTCGTGACATTGCGGCGGCTGTGGCTGAAGCGACAAGCTTCCGCTTTGATGGTTCTGACTTGATGCCGGGTGAGGTGGGCGCTGGAACTTTCTGGTCAGGTATGACGGACTATGTTAGTGGCGCGGCGGATCTGGCAACCGTACTGGGTGAGATTGATGCGTCCTGGCCGGCAGGTATAGCCGGTGAGACTGGTGCGGTTGAAGAAGAGGCTGAAGAAGCGGCAGAGGATGTGGCCGGAGCGGGTTATCTCGACCGTGCCTTTGCAGGCGAGTTCGACGGTACTGTGGTCACCATGTTCGGCCCCTTCACCGATGAAGATGAGGTCCTATTCAACGAAGCCATCTCAGGCTTTGAGGAAGCGACGGGTATTGACATTCAATACACGGGCACCAAAGAGTTCGAAGCTTCTATTGCCGTGCGCGTTGATGGTGGGGATGCCCCCGATATCGCCGACTTCCCGCAGCCTGGTCTACTGGGCAACTTTGTGGCCAGCGGCGACATCATCGATGTATCTACTTTCATCCCCGAGGAGACGCTTCTGGCACGATACAACCCAAGTTGGCTGGATATGGCCATTATGGAAGGACCTGACGGCGAAGTCATGGCCGGCGTCTGGCAGCGTTTCAATGGCAAGAGCCTGGTCTGGTACCCGCAGGCGATATTTGAGGAAGCTGGCTACACGGTTCCCGAAACCTGGGATGACCTGGTAGCTTTGACGCAAACGATCGCCGACGATGGGGATACGGCATGGTGCATTGGTATTGAGTCGGGTGTGGCCACCGGATGGGCGGCCACGGACTGGACGGAAGAGATGATGCTGCGTACAACGTCGTTGGAGAACTACGACGCGTGGACGAAGGGCGAACTGGGATTCGATTCGCCAGAAGTGCGGACAGCCATCGAAACCTGGAGTGAGGTGTGGTTCAATGATGACTACGTCTACGGCGGGACGGATTCGATCGTAGGCACCTTTTTCGGCGATTCGCCGACTCCGATGTTCGAAGATCCGCCGAAGTGCTGGTTACACAAGCAAGGCAACTTCATCACCAGCTTCTTCCCCGAGGGTGTGGAATATGGCAGCGACTACGGTTTCTTCTATATGCCACCGGTGGATGATGCTTATGGCAAGCCGTTCCTGGTAGCCGGCGACATCATGGGCATGTTCGCAGACCGCGATGAAGTCAAGGCAGTGATGGAATACTTCACGCTGCCCGATTCGGCGGCAGGTTGGATGCAGACGGGTGGCGCGTTGTCGCCCCATCTGGATGCGACTCCGGAAATGTACGGCAGTGATGTAGCTCGCAATATAGCTGCGGCAGTGGCTGAAGCGACGAGCTTCCGCTTTGACGGTTCTGACCTGATGCCGGGCGAAGTGGGCGCTGGAACCTTCTGGTCGGGCATGACCGACTACGTCAGTGGTGCGGAGGAACTAGAGGTAATTCTGCCAGAAATTGACGCTTCCTGGCCAGAATAGTGTAAGGCATTAAGAAAGCCTGGCTTCCATTCGAAGCCAGGCTTTCTTTTAGGGTGGTCCAGATTCTAACTTACCGATTGGAAAATGTACGCACTCAAAAGGAGGTCTAATATGAACCAAAGGGAAACCTTTGATGTAGAAGAAACGAAAGCCTTAGAAGGGAGTAAAGAGGCGGGTGCAGGGACAAAGATAGTTGCCTGGATCGTGCGCCTGATCGTCGCTATTGTGATCCCACTACTGGCCTTCGCTGTGCTATATGCAGGTTTTATTTTCCTGCGTGATAGTGATGCGCCTAAATGGTTGATCACCCTGGTGGCAATCGTGTGGGGTGTTGGCGGCGTTGCTCTACTTTACTGGATATTCAATGGCATTGTTGAAAGATTGCCCGATCTATGGACGGCGCGTTTGCAGCCGTTTGTTTTTATCGGCCCGGCAGTAGCCATTCTAACCTGGTATCTAGCGATACCCGTTGTGCGCACATTTCGGTTGAGCTTGTTTGATCGTGGCGCCACCGAATTCGTGGGTCTTAGCAATTATGTAGCTATCTTCACCGAGCGGCTAATGCGCGAGGCTTTTCGCAACAATATAATGTGGATCATCTTCGGAGCTACGTTGTCTGTTCTTTTCGGTCTCTTGATTGCCGTCCTGGCGGATCGCAGCCGCTGGGAACGAAGCTCTAAGTCATTGATTTTCTTACCGATGGCCATCTCATTTGTTGGCGCCGGCGTTATATGGAACTTCATGTACGAAGTTCGACCCCCTGAGCTACCGCAGATTGGCTTGCTTAACGCTATTGTGGTGGGTCTTGGCGGTACACCAAAACCTTGGACTGCGTGGACAGCGATTAGTCCCTGGAACAATCTTTTTCTGATCGTCATCGTGATTTGGCTGCAAGTGGGATTTGCCATGGTTCTGTTTTCGGCGGCGTTAAAGGGCATCCCCGGTGAGCTATTGGAAGCAGGCCGGGTTGATGGCGCCACAGAAGTGCAGATATTTTTCCGGATAATGATTCCTTACATTATGGGAACGATCATCACGGTCACGACGACAATCGTCATATTTACGCTGAAGATATTCGATGTGGTGTGGGTAATGACCGGTGGCCAATTTGGCACAGAAGTGATCGCAACGCAGTTTTATAGACAGTCCTTTGTTGCACGCAATTCAGGGTTTGGTTCGGCAATTGCGTTTATTTTGCTAATCGCTGTGATCCCGGTGATGATTTATAACCTGCGCCAGTTCAGGGAACAGGAGGCATTTTAAGATGGCAAGTGCAAAAAGACAAAGATTCTGGGGTAGCCTAGCTGTCAATGGCGGCCTTCTATTACTGGTTTTGCTGTGGACCATTCCCACCTTTGGCCTGTTTGTATCATCCTGGCGCACACGTCTGGATATCCAGACCTCAGGCTGGTGGACGGTTTTTCCTCACCGCGAATGGCAGGTCATAGAGGAAATCGATCCAAAAGAACTCAATCTGGATCCGGATAGCATTATGGATGTACGAGGCACGCAGGCGACTTTTGAAGCGTTGAGAGAAGGTGTGGAAACACCAAGTGGCGCCCGAATCCAATGGGTGGGTAACAAACGATTAGGCCGTATTGAAGTCCAGGAGCAAGTGTGGACGGTCAATTGGGACTTTACGACAGAAAACTACGAAGAGGTATTGACCGGCAAGGAATTCGAGTTTACGGATTCGGAAGGGAACGTCACGGTCATTCCCGGAGAGAATATGACCGGCGCTTTTCTGAACAGCCTGGCGGTCGCCATACCGGCCACTCTGATCCCGATTCTGATCGCTGCATTCGCCGCCTATGGATTTGCATGGATGAATTTCCCAGGCCGGCGTTTGTTGTTTATCCTGATCATCGCTTTGCTAGTCGTACCGCTGCAAATCGCCCTGGTTCCAATCCTACGAGATTATTCCGCTCTTGGTTTGAATGGCACATTCCTGGCAATTTGGCTAGCCCACACGGGATTTGGTTTGCCGTTGGCAACCTACCTGCTCTACAACTACATCAGAACGCTGCCACGTGAAACGTTGGAGTCGGCGTTTATTGACGGCGCGTCTCACTTTACGATATTCCAGAGATTGATTTTACCTCTGTCTGTACCTGCTCTGGCATCTTTCGCCATTTTCCAGTTTCTGTGGGTCTGGAATGACTATCTGGTAGCCCTGATCTTCATTGGAGCCAATCCAGATCTTGAGGTTGTAACGATGGCTTTGGCCGAGATCACCGGGTCGCGAGGCAACGATTGGCACTTACTTACAGCAGGCGCATTCGTAACGATGATTTTGCCCATGGTGGTATTCTTCTCATTACAGCGGTTCTTCGTTCGGGGCTTGCTGGCGGGATCGGTTAAAGGGTAAGAAAACGAGCAGACAATCCAATATAAACTTTTGTATGAGACCTTGTTATGCTTTGTAGTCTCTGCGTGTATCTGTGGGAAATGCATGGGTAAGTTGATCTTACCCATCGTTTCCTTTTTTCAAGCGTTTATTACGTCGTTGTCCCCATAACAATGAAAGAAAAGAAGAAATGGTTCCAAGAAGCTGTATTCTATGAACTCTATATTCGAGCCTTCGCTGATGCAAATGGCAGTGGGCATGGTGATTTTCGCGGCGCAATTGAAAAACTAGACCATATTAAGTCTCTAGGGGTGGATTGTATCTGGGTCATGCCCATGTACCCTTCACCTCTAAAAGACGACGGATATGATGTGGCAGACTATTATGGCATCCATCCTGACTATGGTTCGCTCGACGATTTTAAAGCCTTTTTGAATGCTGCTCATGAGCGAGGTTTGCGCGTCATTACTGACCTGGTTATGAATCATACTTCCAGCGACCATCCTTGGTTTCAAGAAGCACGACAGAACCCTGACTCGCCATACCGTGATTACTTTGTCTGGAGCGATACGAATGAAAAGTACCAGGATACACGCATTATTTTCCTAGATACGGAAGCGTCAAATTGGACCTATGACGAGATGGCAAAGCAATATTTCTGGCATCGCTTTTATAGCCACCAGCCGGACTTGAACTTTGACAATCCTGCAGTGCACGAGGAGATGTTCAGGATCATTCGTTTCTGGATGGATATGGGCATTGATGGTTTCCGCGCCGATGCGATACCGTATCTTTACCAGAGAGAAGGAACGAACTGCGAGAACTTGCCCGAAACCCACGCATTCCTTAAGAAAGTGCGAAGATTGATGGATGAAGAGTATCCTGATGCGGTGTTGATCGCCGAGGCAAACCAGTGGCCTGAGGACCTGCTGCCCTATTTTGGCGATGGGGATGAATTTCAGGTTTGTTTCCACTTTCCAATTATGCCAAGACTTTATCAGGCGTTGAAGGCGGGTGACAAGACGCCTATTGTGGATATTTGGAAGCGTACTCCTTCTATCCCTGAAGGAACGCAGTGGATGACTTTCTTACGAAACCATGACGAATTGACGCTGGAAATGGTGACTGAGGAAGTGCGACAGTGGATGTGGGATGCGTACGCACCAGAACCACGTATGCGGCTAAATCTGGGCATCCGTAGACGCCAGTACCCTCTGTTAGAGGGCGACAAAAGACGATGGTTCATATTGAATGCCATGTTTCTTTCTTTGCCTGGCGCGCCGATCATTTACTATGGGGATGAGATTGGCATGGGGGATAATATTTGGCTGCCGGATCGAAACGGTGTTCGGACGCCTATGCAATGGTCGGCCGAAAAGAATGGGGGTTTCTCTACGGCCGAAAAAACATATCTGCCAGTAATTGACGATGATACGTACGGCTACCAGCGTGTGAATGTCGCTGCCCAGGAAGGTGACCCTGACTCGATCCTGGCCTCGACACGCTTCCTTATCCGAACCAGGCAGAGCCAACCTGCTCTACGCTCTGGAGAGTTTGAATGGGAGGAGACGGGTAGCACGGCCGTGATGGCTTTCAGGCGAGTGGAAGGAGCGAGCGAGATTCTTTGTCTGTTCAATCTAGCGGATTCAACAAAGGAAATCGAAGCCGACATAAGGCCAGATATGGTAGATCTTCTGGCGCGAAAACAGACTGTTAGGCGTGGCGGATCCACTGTCATACTTGAGCCTTTTGCCGCGCATTGGTTTCGTGCGGCGGCGTGAATTGGCTGGAGTAGAACAGCAATGGTCGAGAACGGTCCCCTATTCGAATCCTTGCTTCAAGGTCCCTTGCGCATGTTAGAGTCGCTGGAGCAGGAGATTTTTGGTTCTCGTTTGGAGCTCACACTCGCCGATGTAGAGCGGCCGTTGCGTAAACTTTATGGTGATAGGGGTGACTATAAGACCTGGCGCAACCACCTAATACGAATCGTTGCCCGTCGATATGCCAGTCGCTCCCACGATCTACGACGACTGGACCTGCAACGACTGGAGGAAGTAGATTGGTTCCAGCAGTCACACATGGTAGGCTACGTATGCTATGCGGATCGTTTCGCGGGCACATTAGGCGGAGTAGGCGAGAAAATCGATTACCTGAAGGAATTGGGTGTTACATATCTACACTTGATGCCATTGCTGAAGCCCCGGCCAGGAGCCAACGATGGGGGTTATGCCGTGATGGATTACCGGCAGGTAATGGAATCGTTGGGCACCATGGACGACCTGGCTCAGCTGGCTACAAAGTTGCGGGACCAGGGTATCAGTCTTTGTATTGATCTGGTCTGCAACCATACGGCCAAGGAGCATGAGTGGGCGCAGAAGGCAGTTCGGGGCGATCTTGATTACCAGAATTATTACCTCATGTTCCCTGATCGTGAGCTACCTGACCAGTATGAACAGACGGTGCGCGAGATCTTTCCTGAATTCAAGTCAGGAAGCTTTACTTATTACCCTGAAATCGAGCGGTGGGTATGGACAACATTCAATGAGTTCCAATGGGATCTTAACTACGCCAATCCGGCCGTTTTCGCGGAAATGCTGGATGTCATGCTCTACCTGGCTAACCAGGGCATCGAGATTCTGCGACTCGATGCGGTAGCCTTCATGTGGAAACGCCTGGGAACGGACTGTGAAAACCAGCCCGAAGCGCACTACATCTTGCAAGCGCTGCGAGCATTGAGCCGAATTGCCGCTCCAGGACTCCTGTTGAAAGCGGAAGCAATTGTACCGCCGCCACAATTGGTGCCTTACCTGGGTCGAGGGGAAGCGACAAACAAGGAGTGTGAAGTCGCTTATCATAATGTCTTGATGGTGATGCTTTGGAGCAGTCTGGCGGAGCGCAAGGTGGCGTTGATGACGCATGCCTTACAGCAAATGCCTCCCATTCCTTCGCGCAGTTCCTGGTTGACCTATGTGCGCTGCCATGATGACATTGGATGGGCCGTGACGGAAGAGGATGCGGCCGCAGTGGGTTTAAATGGTTTCCTACACCGATTTTTTTTAAGCGATTTTTATAGCGGTCGTTTCCCAGGTACGTTCGCGCGCGGGGCGACTTTTCAGTTTAATCCGAAGAATAACGACCGGCGCATTAGTGGCTCGTGCGCTTCCCTGGCAGGGTTGGAGGCAGCAGATGATGCGGAGGAAGTGAATCGGGCTATAGGCCGTATTTTACTCCTGCACAGTATGATTCTGGCCTTCGGTGGTATTCCACTGATTTACATGGGGGATGAAATCGGACTGTTGAACGACCACAGCTATGAAGATAATAGAGACCTAGCCCGAGACAATCGATGGATGCACAGGCCGTTTATGGATTGGGAGAAGGTGGCGGACCGACATGACTGGACGAGCGTAAACGGCCGAATATTCCAGGGCATGAGACGACTCATCCAAGTACGGAAGAAGACAACGGCTCTTCATGCGGAAGCGGCGGCATATGCAGTTTGGACGCATAATGAACATGTTTTTGGTCTTCTTCGCGAAAGTCCTCGCGGCCGTGTTTTAGTGCTAGGGAACTTCAGCGAATGGGGTCAAGCTGTTAGTCGTGGCCGATTGAAAGAGCTGGGCTTTGATGGACCTCTCGTTGAGCTTATCATTGATCAGAATCTCGATGCTTGGTCTGATATCTATCTGGAACCATACCAGGCTATGTGGTTGACTGAGGATGAAAGGGACGCAGATTAACGGAGATTATTTTCTTTACAATTTGCTTCGCGATCGAAAACGTGTCAAGGAAAAAGAAGAGGATCAGATTGGGGAATAGCAGCTTTGTACTAGACAGTATCGCTGTACTTGGCCTTCCTTAATGACGAGCCAGGAGCCTCAGCTGTGGAAGCATTGTTGCGCCAGGCCTAGCAGGTAAAGATATCTATCGAATGGATCCCACAACGGGCAAACTGACCTCTGCCTAGCGCCGACGACCGCCGGAAAGCAGCATTACATAGTAAAGCAGTTGGCCAATGGCGGTTACGGCTGCAGCCACGTAGGTTAACGCCGCTGCATCTAACACTTTGTTGACACCCTCAATCTCGTCGCCGACGAGGATGCCACTGCTGACCAAGAGCCGTTTGGCGCGTTTGCTGGCGTCAAATTCAACCGGTAGTGTTACGAGGGTAAAAATTACGGCTACGGCGAATAGCGCGACTCCTGCCCAGGCAATGTAAAGACCGATTTCACTTTTGACAAATAAGGTTAATAAGAAGCCAGCCATGAAAAGCATCGGCGCCAATCTGCTTGTGAATTGCGTGGCGGGTACGAGGGCGCTACGAAATTTGAGGGGAACATATTTGTTAGCATCCTGCAGAGCGTGGCCCATTTCGTGAGCAGCAACGCCAGCGGCGGCAATACTGGCAGTGCGGTAGACTTCAGGACTGAGTCGCAATACCTGGCTGCGCGGGTCATAGTGATCGCTTAAGCGACCCTTTTGTGACTCTTCGATAGCTACATGAGCAAGCCCTTGCTCATTGAGCAGCGCGCGAGCAACCTGGGCGCCGGTGATATTGCGGGCTGTGCGAACTTGTGAATACTTCTTGAAGGCTCCCTTGACACGGGATTGGGCCCAGAGACCCAAGATAAGGCCTGGCAGAGCAAAGATAAGCCAGTAGAACATGTAGTTGGTCCTATTTTCTCTTTCTCATGGTAGCGCGTACTCTCCGTTGCGATTGATTCTTTTCACGTGCCTGTTTGAACAGTTTCAACAACAGCAGACCCGTCAGTACACCAGGAAGAGAAACGAACCAGTAGGAGGCGATATTTGCTAACATTGGGTTTTCCTTTTTTAATTGATCTAGATTGTGATTAACATTCTTACTAGTTAGACGACACAACCTACGAGAATTTTCCATATTATTGGCGTTCTCGTCAAGAAAGGTAGGGCGTTTCAAATCAATATCTTATACAGCATGACAATCGGGGATTGCACCTGCTGCGCGTTGCATTATACCCTAGCAGTCTTGCCAATGTAGTGGTTCTTGATATAACAGGCGCGCCTTGTGCGTGGCAAATAATGGATTAGATGGTGATTTGAAACAATAATGCCCGCAATAGATCAGTCAAACCAACAAGAAAAAGAAGCAATGTTGCCGGTCGAATTAGGAGACGGCTTGCTCTTGCGCTGGGCAACAGCATTTGATATTGAGGCGCTCGGCACCTTCAACGTTAGGATTCATACGGATAATCCAGATGAACCCGAAGCGTGGCTCGCCGAGTGGACCAGGGACCTGATGAACGGGAACCATCCAACAACAGATGCCAGTGATTTCACTGTTGTTGTAGACCGGAGAGCGGGCAACAGGATTGTCTCGAGCCTGAACTTAATATCGCAAAGTTGGACCTATGATGGCGTACCGTTTGGAGTAGGACGGGTGGAACTGGTGGGCACCGATCCTGCATACCGCCGGCGGGGTTTGATCCGGCGTCAGATGGAAGCGGTCCATTCCAAGAGCGCAAAACGCGGCGAATTGGTTCAAGCCATCACGGGTATTCCCTGGTATTATCGCTTGTTTGGTTATGAAATGGCTTTGAATCTCGGCGGGGGGCGCGAATTTTTCTGGGTTCGACCAGGTAATGACAAAGCGCAAGAAGAAGGGCACCGGATTCGACCAGGAAATGAGAAAGCGCAAGAAAAAAGCTACCGGATGCGACCGGCCATTGTGTCCGACATTCCAATCCTTGAAGAACTATATACGGCTCACTGCGCCGACAGCCTGGTCGTTCACCTGCAAAACAAGCAGATCTGGCAATATGGAATGCTCACTGCGCAGCGCGAGACTCCTGCGGCTCGAAACATATCCATAATTGAGAACTCTGATGGGAGGGTTATTGCATACGCCGATTTCAACGCTCGAGGCAGCGCATTCAGAGTGCGTGAGTTGGGGGTTCGTGGCGGTCACTCCTGGCGCGCGGTGTGTCTATTCGTGGCGCGAGAATTGAAGAATCGGGCGGATAAATTGAACCAGGAGCGCGCAAAACCTATCACACATATCAGATTCGATTTAGGAGAAACCCATCCTGTTTATGATGCCCTGGGTGGGCAGCTGGAAAAAGGACAAAAACCATATGCCTGGTATATTCGCATCTCTGATTTGCTTCAGTTTATGCAGCTTATAACACCGGTATTGCAGCGTCGACTGGCGGGTTGCGTCATGGCGAGGCATAGTGGAACTCTACGACTCAATTTCTATCGCAGCAATTTGAGGTTGGTTTTTGAGCAAGGCAAGCTGATCGATATAGGCGCATACGAGCCAAAGCATGTTGAGGATGCCGATGTATTGTTCCCCGATCTGACTTTTTTACAGTTGCTGTTTGGCTATCGCAGCTTTGAGGAGCTCGATTATGCTTTTGCAGATTGTTTTGCGCTCAATGCTGAAGCGGCCGTATTGATTAAGCTTCTATTTCCCCGACGGCCGTCTGATATCAACCCGCTACAGTAAGGTCGCAAGATAACGGACTTTTGGTGAGCCTCACTGAGGTGACTCCCGTAAAGGCGAATGTTGTGACCTGGCCCATGATTCCGAGGTAGGTATGAATCCAATAAAACCTTTTGTAGATCGTAACGGCGCATTTATTCTCGATGGAGGATTGGCTACGCAGCTCGAGGCCAGAGGTGAAGATCTGGGCGATACGCTTTGGTCGGCGCGCTTATTACTTGACGATCCGGCACTTATCGGTCAAGTGCATGCGGATTACCTATTGGCTGGAGCTGACTGTATCATAGCGGCCAGCTACCAAGCAACCATTCCCGGTTTTATGTCCCGCGGCTTAAGCGAAATTGAGGCAAAGGAGTTGCTCGGTTTTGCCGTAGCGCTTGCGGTGGAGGAAAGAGACAAGTATTGGTCTGCCTTAGCGAAGGGGGAGCGCGCGCGGCGAATACGGCCGTTGGTAGCCGCCAGCGTTGGCCCTTATGCGGCCTACCGGGCTGATGGGTCGGAATATACAGGCAAATATGATTTGGGTGAGGCGGATCTGGTTGAGTTTCACCGCAAGCGATGGTTTGTCCTGGCGGAAAGCGCAGCCGATATCATGGCTTGCGAAACCATTCCTGTGTTTGATGAAGCACGAGCGTTAGCCCGTCTTTTGACGGAGACGCCTGAGTGGTCTGCCTGGTTCAGCTTCACTTGCCGCGATGGCCAGCATATTGTCGATGGTACGCCAATACGGGAATGCGCTTCCTTCTTATCTGAGTTTGAGCAGGTCGTTGCCATTGGCGTTAACTGCTCACCGCCCCATATTATTCCCAGTTTGATTGAGGAGCTGCGGAAGGCCACGGACAAATTGATCGTTGTTTATCCCAATTCAGGCGAAGTGTATGATGTGCAACGGCATTTGTGGCGGGGAGAAGCAGTTCCCGCGGAATTTGGCACTTTCAGCCGGGAATGGCGCAAGCTGGGTGCCGCGGCCATCGGCGGTTGCTGCCGGACGACGCCCGCCCATGTGCGACAAATTCGAGATCGTTTTCCGTGGAAACAGTCGGACCACTCTAGATAGATCCACAATCAGAGAATATAAATGATGGAGAAAAAAGCGTACCAACAGACCTTGCCAAAGAAACGGATTTCGGCGGGGTGTCTTTTTTTTGATGAGAGAGGCCGGCTGCTGGTAGTAAATCCAACTTACAAAGATACGTGGGAGATCCCAGGTGGCGTTGTGGAAGAAAATGAGTCACCACGGGAGGCAGTGATCCGCGAAGTGGTTGAAGAATTGGGATTGGTATGCCGCCCAGAGCGACTCCTGTGCGTGGATTATTCGAGCGAAACGGGCACGCGCACGGAAAGTTTACAGTTTATATTTTTGGCACCGGTGTTGAGCGACCAAACGATCGGCATGATCAAGTTACCTAGAGAGGAGCTGAGCGAATATCGCTTTCTGGTAGCAGAGAAGGCAGTGAAACTCTTAAACAAGAAGCTGCGCAGGCGTATTCGTCATTGCCTAAGCGCTCTCGAGGACCAGGAGACGCTTTATCTTGAAGAGCAACAATTGACGTTCAAAACTTAGCAATTACTGCTTTCGCGTAGCCATCAATATGTAAAGGTAAAGATACCAATAAACGATTTACCAATACCACAAGGTCACATTAATTATTCTGCAATTTCAGGAGAAAACTAGCGTGCATTGGGGTGAGATAGCGGCGCTGGCCACGGCCGTTTGTTGGTCAATGACGGCTGTATTTTTCAGCTATAGCGGCCGGTTGATAGGGTCCGATGTTGTCAATCGCAGCCGGCTGGTTTTTGCATTCCTGTTCTTATCGGTTACGCACTTGATCATTGAAGGGAGCCTCTTTCCCTGGGATGCAGAACCGTATCGATGGTTCTGGCTGATATTATCGGCCATTTTGGGATTGGTCTTGGGAGACAGTTTTCTATTCAGGGCTTACGTCATGATCGGTCCCCGACTTTCTATGTTGCTCATGTCTACTGTGCCGATTTATAGTGTGTTGTTTGGCTGGCTTTTGTTTGAAGAAGCAATTACGGCCGTGGAGATGGCGGGTATATTGTTAGCGGTTGGGGGCATTGGATGGGTGGTGACTGAACGACGTCCGGGACAGACCGCTGTGCAGAACAAACAATACAAGAAAGGCATTCTTTTTGGGTTGGCCGGAGCATTGGGGCAGGTGACTAACCTGGTGACAGCGCGCTATGGGTTGGTTGGAGGATACTCGACGATTTCAGCAACAGTCATTCGCATTCTAGTCGCTTTGCTAATTTTATGGGGAGTGGCGGCGTTGCAGCGGCAGATAAGGTATACGTTGCGCATGTGGGGCAATCGCAAAGCATTTCGGGCTCTAATAGGGGGCACGATTACTGGTCCCTTCTTGGGCATCTGGTTTTCTCTAATAGCTATCCAAAGCACTCGCCTGGGCATCGCTGCAACTCTGATGGCCTTGCCACCTATCTTGCTTATCCCTATTGAATACGTGGTTTACAAGCGTAAGGTTAGCCAGCGGGGCATAGTGGGAACAGTTGTGGCGATTGTGGGTGTTGCTCTAATTTTTCTGCCGCAATGAGCGATTTGTTCCTAATATGGTTTGGCATATGGCGAAAAGCACTGGACCAGCAGGGTGGCACGATCAGGAGAGCCATATGCACAAAGCTGAGGAATGTGATAAGAGAAAATATTCTTATATCTTGCCGATTGGCCACAGAATGAATTCTGCTGCTAGATAATCAAACATGTTAAAACTTGTTTCTTTTGTGATAGCATCGAACTCATTTGCTGTGTAGTTAGATTGCTGGTATCACCGTAGCCAGGCGTTTGATTCCTTCTGTAATTTGTTCAGCGGACAGACCGCTGAAGCCCAAGAGAATGGAGGGTGGGGCAGGCTGCTGCAGGTGAAATGGCACCCCCGGGTAAACGCCGACACCGGAGGCTGCCGCCTGGCGGACAACTTCTTTTTCTACGCATGATGGGTGTAAATACAACATAACATGCAGGCCGGCGGGAACGGAGGAGAAGTGTACCCGGCCGGGTAAGTAACTTTCTAATGCCTCGACCAAGGCTTGATGACGCTCTCCATATGCTTTGCGTAGATGGCGTAAATGACGCTCGAAATGGCCTTCGGCGAGGAAATCGGCGACGGCCGCCTGGGTGAGGGTGGGGGCGCCGCGGTCGACTAATCCTTTAGCGCTGATGAAAGGGGTGAGAAGCGGTGGTGGCAATACAATGTAGCCCAAACGCAGGGCCGGAAACAGTACTTTGGAAAATGTACCTAGATAGATGACATGCCCGCTTTCGTCCAGTCCTTGTAGGGCTGCCAAGGGGTGACCGTCGTAGCGCAGTTCGCTGTCGTAATCATCTTCTATGATCAGGGAATCGCGTGTTTTGGCCCATTCCAGGAGGGTTAATCTGCGGGGTAGCGAGAGCGTTCCACCACGGGGGAATTGGTGAGAGGGAGTGATAAAGACCAAGCGGGCACGACACTCTGGCGGGATTTTTTCTACCGGGAAGCCATCATCGTCCACGGATAGAGGAACCAACGCCGCCCCATTTACTTCAAAGAGGGTAAAAGCGTCTTTGTAGCCGGGGGTTTCTACCAAGACTTCATCACCTGGTGCAAGCAGCAAGCGGGCCAGAATGTCCAGGGCTTGTTGGGCACCGCTGATGATAACGACCTGTTCAGGTGCACAGCGCACGCCGCGCTGCCGGGCCAGGTAACCGGCCACCGCCTGGCGCAATGGGTTAAATCCGGCCACCGATCCGTAGCGTGAGAGCATAATGTCATCTGTGCTAAGATAGCGAGCCAGCAGGCGGCGCCAGACGTCATAGGGGAAGATGTGTGAGAAGGAACGGCCGAAACCGAAGTCTATTTCTAGTCGTGATCGGCCGTGCCGACTTCCTGGAGCGTGACCTAATACCCGCCTTCCCCAAGCAGAGAGAGCGGGATCGAAGGTGGACGATGGGGAATCAGCCGGTGGTATGGCAATGCCCTCGGCCACGTAGGTGCCGGCTCCAAGGCGCCCGGTAACAAACCCTTCCGCCTGCAACTGATCGTAGGCCTGTATGATCGTGTTACGGCTGACTCGCTCTCGGTGGGCCAGCAAACGTGTTGACGGTAGACGAAAACCGGGGGGGAGTTCTCCATGGAGGATCATACGGCGCAGTTCCTGGTATGCCTGCCGGTAGAGAGGTGTCTGCTCTTTCTTGTTCAGGTTGAGGGAGAGGGATTGAGGGTTGTGGTTCATGTTGCTTTCAGGTGCACAAAGAAACCCGGTTTTCGATATGCATAATGATAAATTTCCACTTTGCCAATTATGTTCTAGGACCCTAAAAACCGGGTTTCGGATTCGTTCGCATGCACAAGGAAACCCGATTTTCGATCTGTGTAATGATAAGAATTTTCACTTTGCCAATTATGTTCTAGGATCCTAAGAACCGGGTTTCGGAATCGTGTTCGCAGGTTCCAACAAAGTCGCTTACAATTAAGCTATGCCATATCGTAGCAGCGAGAAAACTCGTCAGAAAAAAGATGCGAAGCGAACAGCGATGTTGCAATCGGCCGTACGAATCTTTGCTGAAAGAGGATACCAGGCTACGACGATACGTGATATCGTCAGCGATGCGGATGTAGCCATAGGCACATTCTATTTCTATTTTCCTGACAAAGAAACTTTATTCGTCCATCTTTATGAAGAAACGGCCGATTTCTTGATTCAGACTCTGCAGCAAGCGGTCAACAGCCGCAGCTCGTTTCCCCAACAAGTGAAAGCTGTATTGCAATCCTATGTAAGTATAGCCGTTTTTGAACCGGCGGTGGTGGAATTGCTTTTGGTGGCCGGTGTAGGAACCGTGCCTGCCCTGGCCGAGAAACGTGCGGTCTTTCGCGAGAAGCTGGTCCAGATCTGGCAGCGGCCGTTAAGCGAGGCTATGGATAGGAACTTTGTGCCGCTTCAAAATGAACGCCAGACCGCGGTGGCGCTAACTGGAGCCATAGACCAGGTGATCCTTGGTATGCTCGCAGAAGCTGATCGTGATGAGATCGCCGATGGGGTTGTGCAAGATATGACACGGTTCGTGCTGCGGGCAACGGGGCATTATGGGGAACAGGGCAAGTAGATTAAGCCACTTTGAAGGTAGACCCATTGAGCCCTTTTTGTACTTCGATGCGCGTGGAGAAAGCGTCACGTAGTTCGTCGATGTGGGTTATGACAAGAATACAGGCGAACTCATCACGTACGGCGTTGATCGCTTCAACGAGTCGCTGACGACCTTGGGGGTCCTGGCTGCCAAATCCTTCATCAACCACCAGTGTTTGTAAGCGCGCGCCTGCGCGACGGGCCAATAATTGTGACAATGCCAGACGAATGGCGAAATTTACGCGGAACTGTTCGCCACCACTATAGTTATCATAGGGGCGTTCTCCATCCTTGTCGGCGATGCGAATGTCTAGCGTTTCAGCCATCGCATCTCGTGATTTTAGCTTGCGCTGCGTATCGAAAATGATGCGCATGTCACCACCGGTCAAGCGTTCCAATAACTGATTTGCTCGCTCTTCAATCTCTGGTAGGGCATGTTCAATGAGCAATGCTTGAACGCCTGCGCGTCCACAGGATTTCTCAAGCAGTTTAAGACGTTGGATGCGGGATGAAAGCTTAGATTTTTCTTTCTGCAATTCTGTTTGTTGAAGCTGTAAATCTTGTAGAACTTCTAGCCTCTGT
>JAACFF010000038.1 GCA_009937635.1 Chloroflexota bacterium | reverse complement strand
TTTACTCATTATTTTTCGAAAATCTCTCTAGCATCTCTATGGAGGAGAATCCATAACATGAATAAGAAATTGGGTTTGTTAGTCGCTTTTTTGCTATTTGCTCTAGTGCTGGTCGCCTGTGGCGGCGGCGAGACAGTGACTGAAACGGTAGAAGTTGAAGTAACCCGTATTGTAGAAGTTGAGGTCCCCGCCGAAGGTGGCGGCGCAGCCGAAGCCGTTGAGTTTGCTGGTGGTGGCGACACCTTGGCTGAAGTACAAAGTCGTGGTCAGCTCGTTTGCGCCAGCAACTCGGCAGTGCCCGGATTTGCCAATCTCGAGGCAGATGGCACTTACACCGGTTTTGACTACGATTACTGTCGCGTGGTGGCGGCGGCCGTTCTTGGCGATTCTGAAGCGGTTGAAGTCCGTCCGACGACGGCGACCGAGCGTTTTCCGGTGCTACAATCCGGTGAGGCGGATGTCCTCATCCGTAATACCACCTGGACCCTGAGCCGTGACACTTCTTTGGGTTTTGATTTCCAACCCACAACCTTCTACGATGGCCAGGGCATGATGGTCCGCCAAGACTCCGGCATCACGACGCTCGCCGATTTTGAAGGCGGCAGCGTTTGTGTGCAGGCCGGCACGACCACGGAAAAGAACCTGGCCGACGTCTTCCGGCGCGAGGGTATCAATGCCGAGACGATCGTCTTGCCCGATAACCCCAGTACCACCGCGGCCTACGATGAGGGGCGTTGTGACGGCTTGACCACCGACAAGTCGGGATTGGTTGCGAGCAGAACGCAGACCAACAATCCTGATGAACATGTCATCCTGGATGTCACCATGTCCAAGGAACCGCTAGGACCCTTAACCCGTCATGGCGACAACAATTGGGGTGACGTCGTGATGTGGGCTGTCAACTGCACCATCGAGGCCGAGGAACTGGGCATTACTTCCGAGAATGTCGACGAGTTCCTGGGCAGCGAAGATCCAGTCGTTCTCAATCTCCTTGGCGTCGAAGGTGACCTGGCTCAGGCCATGGGATTGGAAAACGACTTTTGTGTTGAGATTATCAGACAAGTCGGCAACTATGCTGAGATCTACGATCGCAATCTGGGTCCGGATACAGCTACCTACGTACCACGCGGGTTAAATGCTCTATATACCGACGGTGGTATTCTGTATTCGCCTCCGTTCCGTTAAAAATTGAGGCCCCTTAGGAGTAAGTTGATTTCACCGGAAATCAACTTACTCTTACTCTTTCTTTGCGGCCATTTATTAACTTAGGTGATACAGCCCGGCAATGTTCGGGTCGTGTCGTCATGACCATACTGGCAAGTTATTAAATCCCTGCGGCGCAAATAACTTACCAGGGAGGAGGATTTCTTATGGCTGAGATAGCTGGTCCGCCACCACAAACGGAACTACAGGCCCAACAATCCGTTCCCTTTTGGCGCGACACACGCATTTTAGGTGTCTTTGGACAAATTGGATTCATCATCCTGGCGGTCCTCTTTTTTCGCCTGATCACCTCCAATTTCGCTTCCAATGTCGACAAACTGGGCGAATCCCAGTTCATCTGCCGCGACGGCACCTTCAGTTACCTTTGCGCTTACGATTTCATGGCCAGCCAAGCTGGTTTCGATTTAGGCGACACGGTTCTCGAGTACGTCAATACCGACTCGTACTCGTACGCTTTTTGGAACGGTATCTTGAATACGCTCAAAGTAGGCTTGTTGGCCACCGTTCTGTGCACCTTTGTGGGCTTGTTTACCGGTATCGCCCGTCTTTCTAAAAACTGGCTGGTGAACAAACTGGCCCTGGCGTACATTGAGTTATTCCGCAATACGCCGATCCTGCTGCAGCTTTTCTTCATCTACTTCACCGTCCTTCTAGCCTTTCCCGAAGTGCGCGAAGCTGCCCAACCTCTTGGGCTGCCCATCTACCTCACCAATCGTGGCCTGTTTGTGCCTTCGCCCCGGTTGACGACGTCGGCCGCCATCTGGCTGGCTTTCCTCATCCTGGGCATCATCCAGTTCCAGGTGATGTGGATCTTTCTGGGCCGTAGACAGGAGAAGACGGGTCGCAGCAGCAATCGCTGGGGCTGGGGCATTCTCTCCTTCCTGATCATCGCCGGGATTGGCTGGTTTGTGGCCGGCGCCGTGTCTGATGCCCAGGGCATGTTGGCGCCAACAGCCAGCCGGATTCGCGAAGTCGACGATATGGAGAAGATCTGGCTCAATCGTACCGGTTTAAATTTTCTGTCCGATCTGGATACGTTATCCGAGGAAGAGCTAGCCGCGGCAACGTTTCAACTCTGTGTCTTGCGCGATTCGGCCTCCGAAACCAATCTCACCCGCCAGTTGCGCAGCATGGGTATTCCTTTTGAGGCGAATCGTTTTGATCGCATCGGCCAGGCCACAGAGGCCTATAATGAGGGAACTTGTGAAGCGATTGCCGCTTCAAAGTCCATTCTCGCTTCTGAGCGCTCGACCCTGGAAAATCCCAATGCCCATATAATTGTACCGGTTGGTGAAAATCCGATTGTATGGAGCCTCCCGGCGTTAGAAGGATTGAATTTCGCCGGCGGCAGCCTGCTCAAGCCGGAATTCACGGCCCTGCTTATTGGCCTCACCTTCTTCTACGGCGCCACCATGGCCGAGATCGTCCGCGCCGGCATTCAATCTGTGGGTAAGGGACAAAATGAAGCCGCCCGGGCGTTGGGTCTTAATGAAAGCCAGCGCTTGCGCCTGGTCGTTTTGCCCCAGGCGCTCAAGGTGATCATCCCCCCGCTCATCGGCATCTACCTGAGCTTGATGAAAGATACCAGCCTGGGCATCGCCATTGGTTTCCCGGATATGTACAGCGTTACCTTTACAACCATCAATCAATCGGGCCGGGCTCTGCAGATGATGGTCTTGATGATGTTGGTTTATCTGACGATTAGTCTTGTCTTCTCGTTGGTCTTGAACTGGTACAACGAGCGGACTAAATTAGTGGAGAGATAGAGATGGCTGCCTTAACCGAATCATTATCAGAACGTTTTCAAGAATCTGTCAGCCGACGCTTTAATTGGCAGTATTTTCTACAAGATAATATAACTGGCTCATGGTTGCTGACGGTTTGGGTGGTCGTTCTCGGGTTAGCGACATTATTTCTGACCATCAGACAGTTAGGTGTCTTTCCCACAGCTACGACCATCATTCTAACCATCTGGCTGCTTGGCATCCTCATCGTCGCCGCCGAAGGTTTGCATATCCGGCATTCGCGCCTAGGCCGTTGGCTGAAGGCCAACTTGTTGAGTTCAGTCTCCAACACCTTGATCACGCTCTTCATGCTGTTGGTTCTCTACGCCCTGGCAAACAGCATCTGGCAGTGGGCGGTTGTCAACGCCACGTTCAGCCCGGCGCAAACCATGCCTGAATTACGTAGTCAGGACGGCGCAAATTGGGGGGTCATCATCGGCGCCTGGGATTTGCTGATGGTCGGCCAGTTTCCCAGGGATGAAATGGGGCGGGTACAGGTAACGGCGATCTTCTTCATCGTTTTGGCCGTCATCAGTTTCGTCGCCAACAAGACGGGCATTTGGGAGCGCATTAAGCCTGTAAGACGCATTCTCACTGCCCTATGGGTCCTTTCCCCCATCATCGTTTACATTTTCCTGGCCGGCGTCCCGGCCGAAGGCCCATTGATCAATCCCGTTACATTGATTGCCGGCGAGGTAATCATCTTGCTCATCTTTGCCTTTCTGTGGTGGCAACGAGTCATCCGTTTCAGCTGGCCGACCTTGATCGGCTGGGCGCTGGCCTGGCCGGTCGCTTATGTGGTTTGGCGATTGATTGGCCAGAGCGGGCTTTTCCCGCCCATAAATCCGGCTCTTTGGGGCGGGCTGCTGCTGACCCTGGTCATTGCCTCGGCCGTTATCCTCCTGTCCATCCCGTTGGGCATGGCCCTGGCTTTAGGCCGGCGCAGCGAGATACGGGGCATACCCTGGTGGCTCATCTGGCCTGTCGGGATAATCTTGACGATTTACTTTCTATCCACCTCAACGCCAGAGCTTCTTGAATTTGCCCAAAATACCTGGCAGCGGGTATTGGCTTTTTGGCCGTTACTGATCATCGTTGCTGCTTTAATTTTGCAGAGAGCTTTTAGAGGCAATGTCATCGCCGCGACCAGTACAGCTTTCATCGAGTTTGTGCGCGGCGTGCCTTTGATTACTTTGCTCTTCATGGCCATCATCATGGCCCCTTTTTTCCTGCCTGAAGGGGCTCAAATCGAAAATGTCGTGGCGGTCATCATTGGGTATGCACTTTTTTCGGCCGCCTACATGGCCGAGCTCATCCGTGGTGGCTTGCAGGCCATACCCCGGGGGCAATATGATGCGGCGGATGCTATTGGACTGAACTCGCTGCAAAAGATGCGCTTTATTATACTGCCCCAGGCCATCACCATCGTGATCCCCGGCATCGTCGGCCAGTTCATCGGTTCCTATAAGTCATCCTCGCTGGTGGCTATCGTGGGATTATTCGAACTGATGGGCATCACAAAAGTCATTGTGGCCAATCCCCAATGGATTGGTTTGCGCCTGGAATTATATGTTTTCGCCGGTATAATCTACTTCACCGGCAGCTTTGTTATGTCCTGGTACAGTCGCCGTATGGAAGCACGACTTGCTGTCGGCCAACGTTAAGAGGAAAAGAAAATGACTGCAATTGCAAATGTAGATATGATTAATGAAGTAATTGTTTGCCGTGATGTTCATTTGTGGTATGGTGAGTTTGAGGCGCTGCGTGGTGTAAGTTTGACTGTCAAGCGTGGCGATGTGGTCGTCATCTTGGGGCCATCCGGCTCTGGCAAATCGACTTTTATCCGCGCTATGAACCGCCTCGAAGAACATGGTGAGGGCGATATCATCGTCAATGGTATCACGCTCACTCATGATGTGCGCAACATCGCCGAGATCCGGCGCGAAGTGGGCATGGTCTTCCAGCAGTTCAATCTCTTCCCCCATTTGACGGTGATGGAAAATGTCACCCTGGCGCCCATCAATGTGCGTAAATGGTCGCGCGAAAAGTCGGAAGAGACGGCTATGAAGTGGCTGACGCGCGTCGGCATTCCCGAGCAAGCCGGCAAATACCCGGGACAACTTTCCGGTGGGCAGCAACAGCGCGTAGCTATAGCTCGTACCTTGTCCATGGAACCAGAGGTCTTGCTCTTTGACGAGCCTACATCAGCGCTCGATCCGGAAATGGTCAAGGAAGTGCTGGATGTGATGTCTGCCTTGGCTCATGAGGGTTATACCATCATCGCCGTGACCCATGAGATGGGTTTCGCTCGCGGTGTTGCTGACCGTATCGTCTTCATGGACTATGGTGAAATTCTGGAGCAGGATGCGCCCGACGAATTCTTTGACAACCCCAAACATGATCGTCTGAAGCTGTTCTTGTCCCAGATCTTGCACCATTGATATCGGTTGATCATTGTAGGTTAAGGATTGACGGCCGTTTGTATAGACAACAAACGGCCGTTTTTTTATTCATTTCTCGAACCCGTTGTAAACGCGATTTACTTGGCTCAAATGCCTACGCCAGTCCCAATCGCGCTTGATGAAGGCGGCCTGGAAAATCTATATTTACGAGTAGACAAGATTTACTCTCCATTTCGCAGAATAACACCAATGAATCTGGATGATATTTCTAATGTGAGGAAAGGTGAAGGCGGTTGGGAAGTTCGTACGATGAAGAAGCTCCATATTGAGGCAGTCAAATGAAAATCGCGGTGCTAGGATCAGGAAACGGTGGTTGCGCAGTGGCTTTCGACTGTGCCCAGCACGGGCATAGCGTTAATTTGTTCGATTTTGAGACATTTCCAGATCGAATTCAGAGTATACGAGAAGCTGGCGGCATCTATGCAGAGGGCCAACTCGACGGTTTTGCTCCGATCGATTACGCAGGGCATGACATCGGAGCCGCTTTGAGCGGCGTTAAGATGATCATTGCCGTCGGACCGGCATACAGCACGCGGCCCTTTGCCGAAGCGTGCAAACCACATCTTCGCAAAGGGCAGATGGTCTTGATTTGCCCCGGCTCTTGTGCGGGAAGTGTGGAATTCAAGATTTGGGCTGGATTAGCTCTCGGCGATTCAGATATCCTTGTGGCTGAGACCTCCACGCTGCCCTATGCAGTCCGGATGGTCGGGCCGGCCAGGATTAGAATCTTTTTAAAACTGAAAGGCGGGCTGTTCATCGCCGCTGTTCCGGCCAGCGCTACAGGCAAGGTTTTGGACGCCCTCTCCGACGTTTACCCGGCCATGTCGGCCGCCCGAAACATCCTGCAGACCAGCCTGCAAAACGGCAACCCGGTCATCCATCCCGCCGTCAGCTTGTTGAATGCAGCTTTGATCGAACGTACCCAGGGCGATTTCTATTTCTACGAAGAAGGTGTTACCCCAGCAGTCGGGCGATTGCTTGCAGGCATTGACCAAGAGCGGATCGCCATCGGCCGGCGGCTGGGCCTCGAGATCTTAGCCGAACCGGAAATCGGGACCATTCAGGGCTACATGCGAGAAGCGACCTATGACCGGGGCTACGCCGAAGCGCCTGGTTTTCAGGGCATTAAAGCTCAATCTCAATTAGACCACCGCTATATAAACGAAGATGTGGGTTATGGTCTGGTATTCTGGCAAAGACTTGGAGAGCAGATTGGTGTAGAAACACCGAATATCACAGCGGTCATCCAGTTGGCCTCTACATTGATGGACCGTGATTACTTTACAGAAGCGCCACGTACGATGGAGTCTCTCGGGTTATCGGGTCTTGCGCCAGATGAGCTAGCACAGCTTCTGACCTAATCGTGCCGAGACAGGAGAAAACATGATTGTTATCGCCAGCCATAATGGTGCCATCGGCATACAAGAATCTATGTATGTTCTGCAGCAGGGCGGCACGGCCGTCGATGCTGTTGAAGCCGGTATTCGCCTGGTTGAAGCCAATCCAGACGAACATACCGTGGGCTACAGCGGTTATCCGAACCTGTTGGGAGAAGTTGAATTAGATGCCAGTATCATGAACGGCCGTACGCTGGAAAGTGGTTCCGTCGGCGCAATGAAAGGATATCCTTACGCCATCTCCATCGCCCGCAAAGTAATGGAAATCCTCCCTCACGTGATGCTTGTTGCTGAGGGAGCGGAACGCTTCGCCGCCGAAATGGGCTTCAAAAAACAAGATTTGCTGACTGAAGAAGCGCGCGCTGTTTGGGCCAGGCGGCTGCAACAAGATATGCCGGCACATATCTTCGACCATTTGCAGGAACAAACAGAACTTCGCCACTGGGTACGCCTGGCAAGCGATCCGGAACGAGCCAAAGGAACGGTTAATTTTATCGCCCAGGATGCTCATGGTGACATCGCCTGCGGCGTCAGCACCAGCGGATGGGTCTGGAAATACCCCGGCCGGCTGGGTGATTCCGCCATCATCGGCGCCGGCAACTATGCCGATAACCGCTACGGCGCCGCTGCCTGTACCGGCATGGGCGAGATGGCCATTCGTGGAGCAACTGCCCACAGCATCGTCTTTTACATGAAGATGGGTCTTTCGCTGCAGGAGGCGGGCAAGCGGGCCATGGAAGATCTAAATGATCTGGACGGCCGTTTCCTGAGCATGATGCGCATTATTGCCCTGGATAGTAACGGCAAGCACGCCGGCTTCAGTAGTTCAGAGGGCCATACCTACATTTTCCAAACAGGGGATATGTCCACACCCGATGAAGCGGCTCGCATCGTCGTCCCAATTCAAACCAGATGGGAGTGAAAATGAAGATACTGCTTTTAGGTGTAGGGATGCAAGGAAGAGCCGCGATGTACGATCTTGCACAGCGCGACGAAGTCACAGAGATCATCGCCGGCGATTGGGATATTAAAGCGTTAAGGGAACATGTTGCCGAGAGGGGCTACGGCCGCAAAGTGCGCTGCGAACAACTGAACGCCGCCGTTCCTGAAAATCTGGATTGGTTAATTGGCCAAGGCGCAGATGTAATAATCAATTTGCTGCCAACACAATTTGTCAATTCCGTAGCCACTGCGGCCGTACAACACCGTATTCATCTGGCGTTCACCTCCTACATCACCCCAGAACTAATAGCAATGGCTGGTGAGGCAAAAACCAAGGGCATCACCATCTTGCCCGAATTTGGTCTCGACCCCGGCATCGATCTGGTTATGTTAGGCCATGCTGTCCGCTCACTTGATCGCGTTGAAGATATTCTCTGTTATGGAGCAGGGTTCCCAGATGAAGATGCCGCCAACAATCCCATCAAATACAAAATCTCCTGGACGTTTGATGGCGTGTTAAAATCATATCGACGTGCCGGGCGTATTATCCAGGAAGGTAAAGTTGTGGACATTGGCGACACCGAGATGTTTTCGCCGAAAAACATGCACCTGGTAAATATTCCTGGAATCGGCAGCCTGGAAGCCTATCCCAATGGAGATGTCCTGCCATATGCTGATCTTTTGGGCATCGAACATGCCAGTCTGCGCAATTTAGGACGCTACGCCGCGCGTTGGCCTGGTCATTGCGCTTTCTGGAATACAATTGTTGATTTGCACCTACTGGACGGCGATCCGGTCATGGTTGATGGCCAGCCGGTAAATCCGCAACATTTTATGGCGGCAGCGTTGGCTCCCCATCTTCAATACGCGGATGACGAGCGGGATGTGACTCTTGTGCGAGTCGAGGTAAGGGGGCAGAAAAATGGCGAGAAAAAACATCTCGTTTACCAAATGGTAGACAAGCGGGATTTAGAAACAGGATTCATGTCTATGAACCGTACGGTCGGATTTACAGTCAGCATTGGCGCGTTGATGATTGGATCTGGTCAAATCAGCAAACGCGGCCTGCTTTCACCCGTCAACGATATTCCGTTTGATCGCTTTGTTCAGGAGTTGGCCGCTCGCAATATCAAGATCACTAAGGAGACGACACGTAGCGCACCACCATGAATGAAAACTGGTGAGGAGTAATGACTTCAGCCAGCTCATCGCTGAAGCGATTACTCCAAGCCAATTTCGAGGAGGAAATGTCATGAGGATATTAGTTTTAGGTGGCGGTTTGATGGGGCCGGCCGCAGCATATAACGCTATGATCGATCCTGACGTTACGCAAGTGACTGTGGCGGATGTCAGCCAATCTCAGCTCGATTTATGCGCTGCTAAATTAGGCGGTAAGCCCGGCGCTGATAAAGTGACATTTGCACAGCTAGATTTGAACCAATTAGATACATCCGCCAATTTGATGGACGGAGTTGGTGCGACAGTAGCTGCACTGCCCCGTCCGGTCAACGTCTTGGCCATCAAGGCCGCTCTGCACTCAGGAACGCCTCTGGTAGATCTAGCGCAGACGCCTCCTAATACTCTAAAGCAGATGGAAGAAGAGATTATAGGAAACGGCTGTCTTATCATTCTCGGTTGCGGCGTAGAGCCAGGCTTAACGGAGATCGTGGCCCGACATCTTGCGGAAAAAATGGATCGTGTGGATGAACTCCATATTAAATGCGGCGGCATCCCGCAAAATCCAGCGCCGCCTTTAGGGTACAAAATCGTATTTGGTGGCCGTCATATGCCCTTGCACGAGTCGGATTCCGAAATTGTACGGGATGGGAGGATCGAATGGGTTTCCCGCTATTCTGGGATCGAACCTGTACAATTTACCGGAGCTGGAAAGTGCGAAGCATGGCACGAGGGATTCAAACCCTGGATTTTGGACATTCCAGCGCTGAAAGATATCAGATTAGGCACACAAAAGACGGTTCGCTGGCCTGGTTATGCCGAAAAAATCACTGTCCTCAAAGAATTGGGACTATTGAGCCTGGACCCGGTGCAGGTAGACGGTGATTCTGTGATACCCAAGCATCTTGTCGATGCCGTACTCTTTCCTAAGGTCAAATTGGAAGAAGGTGAAAGGGATATCACCTGTTTTCGTGTAGAACTCCTCGGCCAAAAAGACGGCCGTCCCTGCCGCTGCAACGCAGAAATGGTAGATCGCTACGACGAAGTGACCGGCTTCACCTCCATGGCCAGAACAACCGCCTTCACAGGAGCGATTGTGGCCCGAATGATAGCCGCCGGTAAACTGCATGCAGGCGACAGCTTCTTTGTCACGCCCGAAAAAGTTATATCTGGCCCACTCTTTGATCATCTACTGGATGAGTTGCAGGCTGTAGGCGTGAATTTGGACATAACCACGGAATGGCTTAACTAGGAGCAACGCGTCATCTCGTTAACAATTCAATAGTTCAACAATTCACCAACTAAGCATTGCTTCTCTTCTTCTTACAAACCGCGAGCCAGTCCCTCCCCACGCGGATCAGCCGCACCGCTATAATAGATCGGCTGCTTCGATCCATCATAAGCGATGGTGAGACCGTGGGCATTCCAATAACCTTCGTCATAATCCTGCACTGAATGCCCCCTGGCTGCCAACTTCACTTTTGTTTCGGCCGCTAACCCAGCATCGACCAGAAGCTTGTCCGGTTCGGCAAAGCTGATACGCGGCTGGGCAATCGCCTGCGCCATATTCATGCCAAAATCGATCAGGTTCATTGCCATCTGCGGCACGATTTGGGGGATTGTGTGACCTCCCGGCGTTCCCAGGGCTGCCCAAGGAATCCCATCGCGGTAGATAATAACCGGGCAATCCCCAGACAATTTATGCCGTCCCGCATGGGCATCCATGCGGTTTCCTTTAGGCTCGAACGTGCAATATTGCAACGAATTGTTTAACCAGATGCCTGTTCCTGTAGGCATGATGCGGCTACCAAACGCTTGTCCGAGTGTCTGCGTCGCCGACACAATATTGCCCTCTTTGTCGGCCACCACAAAATGGGTCGTATGCTGGTTGTACTCAGGCTTTTCTGATAGTGAGATAAATGGTTCAGCTTCTCTCCTGTTGAGCCTGGTCGCAACCTTCCGCCAATATTCTGGTGAGAGCAGTTCCGCCAGCGGCACGGTTTCCACTTCTGGATCGGCAGCGTACTGCAGGCGGCAACGGTAGGCATGCTTTGTGACTTCGGCAAAAAGATGCAGCATCTCGGGGCTGTTGTGGCCCAGGGAGCCAACGTCGAACTGGCTCATAAGACCCAGACGGATAAGCGCAGCAAAAGAAGTGGCTGGTGGAGAAGCCGTACATATATGGTGACCCCGGTAAGGTATCCTTATCGGATCCCACCACTCGGCCACACACTGATCAAGATCGACCTGGGCTAAGAAACCGCCGGCTGCCCTGACGCTGCTTACTATCTGCCGCCCGATCGAGCCGCCGTAAAAGGTGTCGGGCCCTTTCTTTGCAATCTGCGAGAGCGATCGCGCCAGATCATGCTGTGCCAGCCTCTCACCAACCTGGTAAGGACGGCCGTTATGGCCATAAATTTCTTGGGCATGGGTAGGGAAATAGGCAAAATCTCGCTGTAGAAAACGAGATAGGTGGCGGTTAATTGTAAAACCATTTAGGGCAAGATTGATTGCCGGCTTAAAGAGATCGCCCCACCGTAATTTCCCGTATGTTTCTGATAAGGCCAGCCAGGCGCGAACATTACCGGGTGTTGAAACCGCCATCGCCCCACGTCGATTCGCCTCAAAGCTGATCGTTGGCGACCGAAAGAGATCGCTATCTACCCCTCGCGGGATACGGTCGCTGCTATTTACGTAGCTGCTTTTTCCCTGCACGGCGTCATGAACCAGAATGGTACCGTAGCCGCCGATGCCTGACATCATGGGCTCGACGACGTTGAGCGTCGCCGCGATGGCCACAGAAGCATCAAAGGCATTCCCCTCTTTCCGCAAAATCGTTAAACCAGCTTCCGTCGCCAAGGGATGCGCGCTACTCACCATTCCCTGTTTACCGCTGGCTAAATGGGTTGAATCTCCTTCATTCCCGGTCATATCCAAACCAATGGATTGCTGGCTGATCTTGCGCGGCTTCTTCAGCGGATAATTCGCCGGATACAACGGCCATCACCTGGTCCCAGCGAAGCATTCCCAACTCTTCCATGGTTACCGGCCTCGCAAACGGGAAGGCAGTGCGCATAACGTCGCTCAACGGCCGTGGCAGCACGGTCCAATACGCCATTTCCGCAGCTACTGATGGACGTGCCGGAATGAAACGTGGTGCGGGAGATTGATAGCTGAGAAACTTGAGCCACTGCCAAACGGCCAACGGTCTTTCGCTTTGCTGGCTGATAAAACCGCCACGCAACCATAGTGGCGTGATGCCATCAAATCGATCGGAGCCAGGGAAGGGTACTACGCCTACCGGCGACAAAAGTAGATTAAACTCATAATTCACCGGTGAGTCCACCCAGATCGCCGCCTTTCTCCGTGATCCCTGGAAATTTAACAACAGTAGTGTCTGCCGTTCTTCCCCGAGCACTGTTTCCAACGCAGACATTTCTGTAGCTGAAAACACATCCGATAATTCGCCCGACAAATCCGGCATCTGCCCTGGCTGGCCTGCCAACTGTTTATACCATTCCAATGCCGCGGCCACGTTGTCTGTACTTAGCGGCGTCTGGCAATACACTGTTGCCGTTTCCGAACATTGATTATTCCAATTGTAAGCATATGAAAATAGTGAATCCAATCCCACGTCCAGAAAACCCCATACCAGTTCATTCAGCTCCGGCTGGTCATCGACAATTGAGGATACATCTTGGACCATTTCATCCCAAGTCCATCGTGACGAAGGTTCTGCATGCCCCGCCAGCCGGTAGTACGTTGTATCATAATACAAATTTAGCATCTCGGCAGCCACGGGCATGAACCAGTTGCGATCTCGCCATAAAGTTCCTTGCCAGATCTGTTCATAGAAATCAGCTTTGTCAAAATCGGGATCGCTACTAATGAAATCCGTCAGGTCGTGCACTTGTCCGGCAGCCAACATCGCTTCCGTGGGAGGAACGGCCGCACCATCAAATTCAAGGGCCAAAGTCGACAGATTTTCTGGGAGCGCTTCTAACTCGACAAGCTCGATTGTGATGCCAGGGTTTAAGGCCATGAATTGCTCCGCTAATTTACTGTAGCGGAGCAGCGATTTGTTATCCTGCAAGGGTGGTACGGCAAACCGGATCGTTGCCGGTGTCAAGTAAGCATGAATGCGCTGGCTGAGTTCCTGCCAGAAACGGGAGGAAGGTTTTCCCTCAGAATCGAGCCCCAGCAGACGGGGAGAGGGAATGTTTATGTGACCTGGTTCAGCCGTTTTCCGAAAATCACTGCGTACTTCCAGCGTGAAAGGCAGGCGGTCTGCCAAGCATGCTTCAGCGCAAACATCTGTCACCGTATTCTGCACAAAAGTTTGCATGCTGGCTGTCCACGGATCGTCGATTGCCGGGTATTCTAATCTCCCCCACTCGTACTTCGCCTGCAGGCGATTGCCCCAGTAGAGGGGATCGCTGGGCACCTGCCTTAGCTGCCCGCCACGCCATTGGAAAAAAAGTATGCGTTGGTATTCATTACCTTGCTCTTCCCAGGTTGCATTGGCCCAGATATAAATCCCTTGTTGTTCCGCATTCGTAACCTGTAAGCCATTACGATTGGCGACCTGGTTTTCAGGAAGAAGTTGAGCCACGAACCAATCCGCATCCTTATCTTGCAGCGAAAAGAATGATTCGCCATCGCCAACAGCCATCGCCTGTTGCCCCAGATCGAGCAATTCTTGAGTCGCTTCGACCAATTCCGCCGTACCCTTTTGACTTTCCCGGCGCGTGATAAACCACCCCGCAAGGAGCGAAACAGTAGCGACGATCGCGATGGTCCAAAACAAAATGCTGCCAACAGTCCACCTGACTTGCGTCGTCTGTGCTGAGGGCTCTTCCGCTTCTTCTTCAATTTTCCAGTTGAACTGATCGCCCATGCTGCTTGGATGTTCGTCAATACACCGTAGGTGCTTTGAAGGGGGTCATTGACTTCTAGCGGCCCTTGATAATGGCCGGAACGGTATGGCTATGAACATCATAGTCGTTGCCCCTCTATGAGTCAAGAATCAGCCTGTCGGATAAGTGCCAGCTTAAGCCTGGGGACAGTGGCAGGTAATTTGCCCCGATAATTAGTGGCAAGGTGAGGTGTAGGGTAGGGTGTCGGGCGAAAATTGATTGAATTTTGGGAAAACAATTATCGAAGATAAGTGGGTGTTGGATTTGCATGGCTTAAATGAGAAAAATAGCCAGGCTCTTCACCTCAAAGTGAAACGCCTGGCTAACTAGAATCAGCAACGACATCATACGGTCGGCGGGTGATTCATCTCTAAATGATGTTATAGTTCATGCGCTATCTTAGCCAGGCGCTCCACGGCCCGTTCCAGCTCGCTTGGCGCGGTAGCGATGGAAAAACGCACGTGCCCTTCACCGCTGCTGCCGAAAGCGATGCCCGGCGTGGCGGCGATGCCCGCTTTATCAATAAGCGCATCCGCCAGCTCCAGGCTGTTCTTGTCGCTGTTGGGGAAACGCGGGAAGAGATAGAAGGCCCCTTCAATTGAGCGGCATTCAATGCCATCTATGGCATTCAAGGCGGGCACCATAAAATCACGCCGCGCTTTATAAGATTCGCGCATTTCCACGACACAATCCTGCGGGCCCGTGAGGGCGGCGACAGCAGCGTGCATGGTGAAATTGGCCGCAGACGAAACGGTTTGGCTGTTCAGGCGTGCGGCCAGCTTCAGAATCGGGGCCGGACCGGCGATCCAGCCCAGGCGCCACCCGGTCATGGCATAGGTCTTTGACATGCCATTAATCACCATAGTGCGTTCGGCCATACCGGGCTGCGCGGCTAACGGAATATGCTGTCCCCCATCGAAGATCAGCTTATCGTAAATCTCGTCGCTGATGACATAGAGATCGGCTTCCAAGGCCACTTCGACTATCGCATCCACCTCTTCCTGCGTCAGAACGCGACCCGTCGGATTGGAAGGGGAATTGACCATGATCGCCTTCGTCTTGGGTGTCACTTTCTCGCGCAGCAGGCCGGCGGTTACGCGGAAATTGTCTTCACTGGGCAAACTGACCGGCACGGGGACCCCGCCGGCTAACATAATCATGGGCGGATAAGAAACCCAAACCGGTTCCATGTACAACACTTCGTCCCCAGGGTTGACAACGGCGCTCAAAGCCAGGTTAAGCGCCCATTTTCCTCCAGGGGTAACCACCACGTCCGCTTTGGGATTGACATGGACGCCATTTTCTCGCGCCATTGTATCAGCGATGGCTTCCAAAAGGGGCACAATGCCCTTCATGGGCCCAGGGTAATGGGTCGCTCCATTCTCGATGGCTGCAAACGCGGCTGCGGTAATATGAGCCGGCGTATCGAAATCAGGATCGCCGCCGGCCAGGGCGATGATATCTTGCCCGGCCGCTTTTAGGGCATTGGCCTTGTCGCTGACAGCCAGGGTAACAGATGCTGGAATACTAACTGCCAGATCAGATAGCGCTTTCATAAGATGTTCCTCCGAATTAAGTGATCCACATTTAATTGTTGAAGCACCTCTGAGGTTTGCATTATGAGTTTACTCTAGGGATAGTGCCGAAACCTCAGAGGTGTAGTTTTCTTAGGTGACTTCCACCTCATTCAATGTAAAACGCGTATTCTACGCCTTGCCGGCGCGGATGTCTATAGATAAATTGTCGAAAAAGAGCTTCTGCCACTTGTCAAAAGGGAACAGAAGGCTTACGCTTACACCGATGAATTTGTCCGACGATCAAGTTTCGGCCGTACTCTTAGGTATCATGCAAGATGGCGGCTTACCCCATATTGGCTGCCGTTGTTCGCGTTGTGCGGCTGCTTACCAACAGCCGCAACATGCCGCCTATGCAGCATGCCTGGCTATTGTCGACAAGCGCCGTGCACATTCTGAGGTCTGGCTCATTGACGCCACTCCGGATATCAAGTGGCAGGTAGATATGGTGGCCGACGAATTGGGTCCTCATCCCCGGCGCCCCGATCGACTCCGCCAGCCGCACGGAATATTTCTCACGCACGCGCATATGGGCCATATCGGCGGCTTGCCCCAATTGGGGCCGGAAGCCATGGCTGTCGAGCAGCTGCCTGTCTATGCCACAGCCGGGTTGGTATCGCTGCTCAAAGCGACTCCCTTATGGCAGCCGGCCGTTTCTCGACTGGATCTAAAACCGATGGCTGCTGGCGAGCCCGTCAACTTAGCCCCTGAGCTGACCATCAGCCCCTTGGCCGTGCCCCATCGAGATGAATGGGGCGTTGGCACGGTGGCCTATATTATTCGCGGCCCGCGACGTTCGTTGCTTTACCTGCCCGATATCGACGCCTGGGAGCAATGGCCAGAGGCGGAAGTTACGCTCTCCGCGGTTGATGTTTCTCTGGTCGATGCCAGTTTCTACAGCCGCGCCGAACTGGGCGGACGAGATCCGGTAGCGCATCCACTGGTAATAGACACAGTTCGCCGTTTTGCACATGTGCCCGGACAATTGGTGCTGACCCACTTCAACCACAGCAATCCTGTCCTCGATAGAAATAGCCCTGAACGGAAACATGTCATTAAAGCAGGAGCGGTCCTCGCCAGCGAGGGCATGTCCTTCCGCCTCTAATCGTGAGGTTGGGCGGCGCGAGCCCGTCCGCGCCCTTCCCCCCTTATTTACCCTATACGTCAGGCTCGATATCCCTGGTAAGGAGGTGTTTTCATGTGCATTGTACAGGGAATTGAGCCAAATAGGCTAGAAAGATACGCGTGTGCGCAAGCGGGCGGCGGACATGAGCCAGGTAAAGGGAGCCACGATAGAAAAGAGGGGAGCGAAGCGAGCTGTTTTTGCGCAGCAACTGGTAGGGTTATCAGGCAAGGAACTGCGAGAAACTCGCCAACTACCGGCCTTGCAACGACGTCTGCTAGTAGAGCACTTTGCCTATGTCTATACCGAACTGCGAGCCTTGCGGCTCATCGACTTGCGCCATCATGCCTCAGAGGGACTTGGCCACATCACTATTCCCGAATATCGCACGTTCTATTTCGTCTCAATTTGCGCCTGACAAACAGTACGCAGGCAAGAAAATAGTCCACCGAACTGGCAGGGAAAAATGTATATGATTGCTAACCAAGCGAATACTCGCCAGAGCTTACCCGTTTTACGCTACTCTTCCATTTGAGTTCCCAAGACACTCTCGGAGTCGATATATCGGTACCACTCTATCGCGTTAAGGTTTTCGGCATGTTATTGCTCTCTCAGCTGCTTACAGCGTATCAGCCGTTTAGTGACGAGGTCTGATGTGCCCTGTCATGTGATCCAGTTTGCTTATTGCTGAACCCCCTATTACATCAAAATTTGACAAATAGTCCGTACATCACCTATAATGGGCGCATTATTTTTTCAACTTGAATAAATAATTAAAACTCAGAAATTTCACGGCACCATTTCCGCTTTCATTATGAGCAAATCATCATTTACCGGAAGCAATATTTTTCGGGTCAAGAAGCACAATCTACGTGCCATACTACTCACATTTCTGCACCATTATGCAATTTCCCGATCACAATTAGCTGAAGAAACGGGGCTTTCCAATACGACTATTACCAACCTCACGGCCGAACTGATTGCGCAAGGCATGATTGTCGAAGTTGACTCGATGGACACGAATGGTGGACAAGCTCGCAGAAGAGTCGGCCGTCCGCGCCGCATGTTACAACTTGTGCCCGATGCACGCTTTGTCGTCGGTGTGCATATTGGCATCGGCATGTTTCGAGTCGCCGTGGCCAATCTCCATGCTGAAATTGTCCATAATAAGATGTGTCATTTTCCTGTGGACCAACCGGCCAAAGAGGTGCTGGATACGATCGCGCAACTGGTCCGGGAAACCGTTGATGAATCGCAGATTGATCAACAGCTTGTCTTGGGAATTGGTGTTGGGGCTTCTGGTCTTGTGGATCACAAGACAGGTGTCAATGTTCGTGCGGCAAGTCTGGGCTGGCACGATATACCAATTCGTGAGCATTTGGAAATGCAGCTTCAGTTACCCATTTTCGTCGACAACAATGTGCGGGCTATGGCTTTAGGTGAAGCCTACTTTGGTATGGGGCGTGGCGTAGAGGTATTGGCGTTTATTTACGGCCGTATTGGGGTTGGCGCCGGTATCGTCGTCAATGGTCAGGCTTTCCGCGGCGCCGGCGCCGGTGCCGGCGAAATTGGCCATACTATTGTTTTGCCTATGAATGGCGATTGTTGTCGATGTGGTCAAAATGGCTGTCTAGAAACCTTGGTATCGGAACCTGTTTTATTGCGCGAAGCCCAATTAATTGCTGATGAACTGCCTGAGAGCATCTTGGCTGCCAATCTGGCAAACAATGATCTCAAGTCAATCGATGCTATCTTCAATGCTGCAGAAGCCGGCGATCAAGCGGCCTTGGAGATGATTGAAAACCAGATGCATTATTTGGGCATCGCCCTAGCCAATCTCGTCAATGTATTAAATCCGGAATTGATCATCTTGGGCGGTATGTTTGCCCAAGGAGGAGAATTAATTCTGCCGAAAGTCGAAGCAACTATGCGTAAATTGGCTTTTGCCGGTCTGGGTGAAAATGTCGATTTACAACCAACCGCTTTTGGCTGGCGAGCAGGCGTGATCGGTGCTGCTTCATTAGCCTTAAAAGAGTTTTTTTACGAAACAGAGCGCGAACAAGCCATCTTGGCGTAAGAAGATGAAGAAATCAGTGCAACAGGAATTTCAAATTGTCTTCATTGCATTGGCTCGTCCAACTTTTGATATTCCACTAGCTGAGGAAGTGACAGCCGCTGTACGCGGCAACTTGTTGCAAGCGGGCTACATTTTATACGGCCCTTCGCAGTTGGTTATGGACTTGCCGGCGGCCCAAAAGGCTGCTGCCGAATTATCGGCCGTTCCCCATGACTTACTGATCATCTTACAAGCCACGTTTGCCGATAGCACCATGATCACTACAGTTGCCGGAGCAACTGATGCACCGCTCCTCATGTGGGCCGTCCCCGAAGCCCCAACAGGTGGACGTTTACGTCTCAATTCACTTTGCGGCATTAATCTTGGAGGGCACGCGCTCAATCTGCGAGGCCGAAAATATGCCTACGCTTATGGCGCGCCGGATGATTCAAACATCCTTCAACAGATCCACTGCCTGGTGCTGGCTGGACGTGCACAGCGTTCCCTCCAATCAGCCAATATCGGCCTTGTTGGGCAACACCCGGAAGGCATGGATACCTGCCGCCTGGATGCGCCAATACTTGAGAAAACCTTTGGCGTACAAATTACTCAATTTGCCCTCGACGAACTTTTCCAACGCATGGATGCCGTTCCTGAAGCGAAAATAAATGGTATTCACGAACATGTAAATGCCCATTTATCCAACACGGCCGATCTGGAAGCGAATCCGCTGCAAGGTACATTGCGTGCATTTGCTGTTCTAGACGAAATGGCAGCCGACAAAAAAATTGATGGCTTCGCCATTCGCTGCTGGCCGGAGATATTTGAGGAAAAAGGTTGTGCGGCTTGTGGCGCGATGTCTCTACTCAACGACACAGCCATTCCCTCGAGCTGCGAAGCAGATGTCAATGGCACAGTGACGCAGTTGATCTTGCAAGCTGTGAGCGGTAGCCCCACATTTGACGTCGATGTCGTTTCGGTCGACATTGAGCAAGATCAAGTCGTGATCTGGCATTGTGGTAAGGCGCCGCTTTCCATGGCCGACCCCTCTGTACAGCCCCAAGGCGGTATTCACTCTAATCGTAACGTGCCACTAGTTATGGAATTTCCGCTTAAGCCCGGTCGCATAACGGCCGCGCGGGTCAGCCAGGCAAACAATCAACTTGCCCTTGTTATTGGTGGCGGCGAAATGTTAGCTGCCCCCAAGAGTTTTTCTGGTACATCGGGTATAGTCCGATTTGACCGCCCGGCAGGTGATTTACTAGACACTATTTTGAGTGAAGGACTGGAACATCATTTAGCCATCACTTACGGAGACTATGTTCCGGCCTTAACTGTTTTAGCAGAATTACTTGATTTACCTGTGATGAAACTGTCTTAATTGAAAGGAGGTGTCTACTGGTTTGCTCAATAATTTGGTCGTAGCTTTTACCCGATTGAATGATGATTTTTCTTGAGGAGGATCAAGATGAAACAAAAAAATTTGAATATTGTTTTCGTAATCTTTTTATTATTTGCGCTCGTTTTGGCGGCTTGTGGCGGCGGTGATACGGCCGAAGAAGCGGCTCCCGAAGAAGCTGCGCCAGCCGAAGAAGCTGCGCCGGCCGAAGAAGAAGCACCCGCTGAAGAAGAGGCTGCGCCGGCCGAAGAAGAAGCGCCTGCTGAGGAAGAAGAAATGCCTGCAGAAGGGGTTGAAATTCGCTTCGCATATTATGCCGACGGTAAAGAAGCGGATGTGATGCAGGTGCTGGTCGATGAATTCATGGCTCAAAATCCAGACATTAATGTCGTTCTAGATGTTGTGCCTTATGCCACTATTGACGAACAACTGCCGGTACAGGTCGAGACCGGTGAAGGTCCCGATATGGCACGCATCACCAACTTCGGCATCTATGATGGCAAGCTGCTGGATATGGAGCCTCTTTTAGAAGATCCTGATTACTTTACAGCTAACTTCCCCGCGCCGGTACTGGATGCCCTGGGTGGATTAAGCGGTTATCCCGATGGCTTAACTGTTACGGGTCCCTACGTCAACAAGACATTGTTTGACCAGGCAGGCATCGAGATCCCCGGCGAAGGCACAACCTGGGAAGAGTGGACGGATCTGACCAAGCAAGTGGCCGAAGCAACTGGTGTGCAATATGCAATCTCCGTCGACCGTACCGGTCACCGTTTTGCCGGTCCGGCGATGAGCATGGGCGCTACCTTGATCGACGCCGACGGCAACTTCACCGTGGACACAGAAGGCTACCGTGCCTATGCCGAACTGCTCAACAGTTGGCATGAAGAAGGAATTACGCCCTCCGAGGTCTGGTTGGTGGGCGACAGCCTCAACAGCTGCATCGATATGTTCAAGGCTGGCGATCTGGTGATGTGTATGTCCGGCTCCTGGCAAATCAACGGTTTGGCGGCTGATATCGGTGATGCCTTTGATTGGGTAGTTGTGCCTAATCCGACAGGCGCTGGTGGCAGCACCGGCGTAGCCGGCGGGGCAGGTGTCGTTGCTTTCGCCGACACAGAACATCCCGAAGCCGTGGCCAAATTAATGGAATTCCTCATTCAGGCGGAGAATTACAGCGCCTTCTCAGCCGGCACATTGAACTTGCCGGCACACACGGAAGTTGCTACCAACGGGGTGGCTTTTGAATCGGACAACGCCTCCGTCTTGGCTGCGCTAGATTCTTACACGGCCGAAATTCCCAAGCTGCAAGACCAAGCTGTGGGCTTGAACGTCCATCCGTTTGCCTTTGCCTATTATCGCAACAGCGCCAATCGCATCGCCCAATACCTCACCGGCGAACTCACCCTAGATGACGCCATGACCCGCCTACAGCAGGATATTGATGATGCCATCGCCGAGGCAATGGGCACAGCACCTGCTGAAGAAGAAGCACCTGCCGAAGAAACAATGGACCTTGAGGGTGAAATTCGCTTTGCCTATTACGCGGACGGCAAAGAAGCGGATGTGATGCAGGTGCTCGTCGACGATTTCATGGCCCAAAATCCAGGTGTGAGTGTCATTCTGGATGTTGTGCCTTATGCCACTATTGACGAACAGTTACCTGTACAAGTCGAAACAGGTGAAGGTCCTGATATGGCGCGTATCACCAATTTTGGTATCTATGAAGGTAAACTATTGGATCTTGAGCCCTATCTCGCCGATCCCGAATACTTTGCAGCCAACTTCCCCGCGCCGGTACTTGATGCCCTGGGCGGACTGAGCGGTTATCCTGATGGCCTTACCGTCACCGGCCCCTATGTCAACAAAACTCTATTTGATCAGGCAGGTATAGAGATACCCGGCGAAGGCACGAGCTGGGAAGAGTGGACAGAGCTAACCAAGCAAGTAGCCGAAGGGACAGGCGTGCAGTACGCCATCTCCGTCGACCGTACCGGTCACCGTTTTGCCGGACCAGCAATGAGCATGGGCGCCACCCTGATCGATGATAGTGGTAATTTCACGGTGGACACAGAGGGGTTCCGGGCTTATGCTGAACTGCTCAATAGCTGGCATGAAGAAGGGATCACCCCCTCCGAGGTCTGGCTGGTAGGCGACAGCCTCAACAGCTGCATCGACATGTTTAAGGCCGGCGATCTGGTCATGTGCATGTCCGGTTCCTGGCAGATCAATGGCCTTGCGGCTGATATCGGCGATGCCTTTGACTGGGTAGTTGTGCCCAATCCGACAGGCGCTGGTGGCAGCACCGGTGTAGCCGGTGGGGCAGGCGTCGTCGCTTTCGCCGATACCGAGTATCCAAAAGCTGTGGCTGCTTTGGTTGAATTTCTAATTCAACCCGAGAACTATGGTGCCTTCTCAGCCGGTACATTGAATCTACCGGCGCAGACTGAAGTAGCTACCGGCGGCGTTGCCTTCGAATCAGATAACGCCTCTGTCTTGGCTGCGCTAGATTCTTACACGGCCGAAATTCCCAAGCTGCAAGACCAGGCTGTGGGCTTGAATGTCCATCCCTTTGCCTTTGCCTATTATCGCAACAGCGCCAACCGCATCGCCCAATACCTCACCGGCGAACTCACGTTGGATGATGCTCTAACCCGCTTACAGCAGGATATTGACGATGCTATAACTGAAGCTGGGTCGTAACAGCCTTTTGTATAAACAGAGCACAGCAATTGCTGTGCTCTGTTTGTGGAGAGATTATCCATATGACCGCGCAAGCGCATACACATCCCATCAGGACAGTGGGCAGCTGGTTGGGGCAAGTTTTCGGGAAAATCTGGAATGCGATTGTTTTAGTGTTTGACGTTTTCTTTGCCATGTTGCAAAACAGGTTGGGTATTAGAAGAATGCCTTATGTATTTGTTTTACCCAACCTTCTCATTTTTGGCATCTTTATCTTGTTTCCCATGCTGCTCAACTTCTTCTATTCTTTCACGGGCGGCATCGAGTTTTTTCCTGCTGATCGCCCTTGGGTTGGTACAGCCAATTTCGAACAGCTTCTCGATTGCCAAAACTTTCTTGATCCAAATTCATGTCGCGAAGATCTTTTCTGGCGGTCTATCTTCAACACCATTGGCTATGTGGTCGCCCAAGTTTCCTTGATGGTGGTCTTCTCCTTGATTACGGCGCTGGCGCTGAATCGCAAAATACGTGGGCGTGCTTTCTTTCGCAGCGTCTATTTTTATCCAGTACTATTGTCGCCCATTGTGGTTGCCCTCATTTGGAAGTGGATATTGCAAGAAAACGGTCTCTTAAATGGGATCATAACCGGCCTTGGGGGAGACAAAATGCCTTTCATGGTCGATGCTACCTGGGCCAGGTTCTGGGTGGTGATGATCAGCGTATGGGCATTCATGGGTTTTTACACGTTAATTCTATTGGCGGGCCTGCAGGCGATACCCAGCGACGTTTATGAAGCGGCAGACATGGACGGTGCTAACAATTGGCAAACTTTTTGGAAGATCACCTTGCCGCTGCTCATGCCCAACATGGTAGTTGTGTTGGTCTTGTCTTTGATTCGGGCCGTTCAGGTATTTGATCTAGTTTTCGCCTTTACCGGTGGTGGGCCCGGCTCGGCAACAAGATTCATCGTCCAGTTCATTTACGACAATGGGTTTTCTAGTGCTGTCAAACGGTATGGGATTGCCGCTTCGGCGTCTTTGCTTATGGCCGGAACGTTGGTGATATTAACCTTGATCCAATTACGCTTTAACCGGGAGGAGGCTTAGTGCAATGAGTGAAGTAGTATCATTTTTAACGCGAACGCGGGGAAGAGGCCATTGGGACCTGACAGATTTTGTCACTTATACATATCTGATTCTGGGCACCTTCATTATGTTTGGTCCCGTTCTCTGGTTGGTACTGTCATCTTTTAAGTCATCTGGTGAAATTGTGAACTTTCCACCGCGCCTGCTGCCCTATCGACAGGAAACGGTAGAGGTTGAAGGATATGAAGAACCCTTGCCTTTGTATAACGTTACTTTAGAGGATGGTTCGACGGCCGAGTTGGCCCAAGTACGTCGTATCGGTTTGGAGGCGCAGCTCGTCGATCCGGAAAACCCAGAAGAAATTATCAAGGTCAACATCGAAGATCGCGAGCCGGTCGAATTTGTTTCTTTTGCCCTGGATAATTACATCGAAGGTGTTGAGAGCTTTAATTTCTGGACCTATCTTCGTAACAGCGTGGTCGTAACCATCACAGCCACAATTTTAACCCTCCTCTTCAACAGCATGGCAGCATTTGCTCTAGCAAAATATCATTTTAAAGGGCGTGATGCGATCTTCTTGATCATGATCTCAACGCTTATGGTTCCGGTTTCGGTGGTGTTGGTACCGGTGTTCCTGGTGATCAACGGCGTAGGCTGGAATAATAATTTGTTAGGGGTCATAGTGCCGGGAGCGGCCACGCCCACCGGAATATTTCTCCTGCGGCAGTATATGCTGACCATACCCGACGAGCTGTTGGACTCTGCGCGTATTGATGGCGCTAGTGAATGGCGCATTTATACCCAGGTTATCCTGCCTTTATCCAAACCGGCATTAGCCGTATTAGCGATTTTCTCGGTGATGTGGCGCTGGAATGACTTTTTATGGCCGCTCATCGTTTTAAGCCGCAGCGAGTTGTTCACTTTGCAGATTGGCTTGAACTCATTTCAGGGTGAATTGAATATCCAATGGCATTTGATCCTGGCTATGACTGTTTTAACCCTCTTGCCAATTACCCTGGTGTTTGCTTTCTTACAGCGCAATATTACAACAGGAATTGCGACGAGTGGAATGAAGTAAAGGAACTAGTGATGAAATTTTTTCTTGATAGTGCAATGATCGATGAGATCGAGTATGCGCTTGACACATGGGATATTGATGGCGTGACGACCAATCCGCGCCATGTGCAGGCATCAGGCAAGCCATTCCTGCAAGTTGTGAAGCAAATTGGCAACTTGATGGAAGGCACGGAGAAGACCGTTTCGGTTGAGGTGAACCCACATATAATGGATACTGAGGAGATGGTTGCCGAAGCGGAAAAATTGGCCGCTTTATGCCCCAACTTTGTGATAAAACTACAATGCGTGGAGCCCTCGTTTAAAGCAGTGCGCATGTTAGCCGAACGTGATATTCGCTGCAATGTAACCTTGGTTTTCTCAGCAACACAGGCGCTTCAAGCGATGCGTTCCGGTGCCTATTACGTGTCACCGTTTATCGGATGGAAGGAGTCAAACGCTGAAGATGTGCAAGAATTCGTCAAAGATATTGTGGCCATTCGTGATAACTTCGGTTTTGATACCTCTGTATTAGTTGCGGCGGTGCGTAACGGCCGTCAAATTGCCGATGCAGCCGTATATGGTGCCGATATTGTGACCGCGGGATCGGCCGTCTATAAAGACGCCTTCGCCCATCCCTTTACAGATTTTGGCATCGAAAAGTTCATCAGCTTTTGGGACCAAACGGACTATGAATAATGGGGA
>JAACFF010000002.1 GCA_009937635.1 Chloroflexota bacterium | reverse complement strand
AAGACCACACAAATACAGTCGGCAAGGTGCTTGCTTGCGCTGCCGTTGCTTTTATATCGAGCATGTGCGTTTCTGAACATTAATGGGAATGGATACCTGTACAGGCGTGACACGCCTTGGGCGACTTTGGAATCACCCATAGCCCTCTAGCTAGCCAATGCCTTTCATGCCAGAGTTGGTTATAATCAAGTGTGCTGTTTTTTGCATGGTTCAATAGATGCCTCGCAAAAGGGCCGGAGGGACAGATGGCAGCTACCGCACCGTCCATAAATGGCTTGAAAAGATTCTCTTACAAGAAAACTATTATCGCCGGCTTTGTTTTTCTGGGTATTAGTATTATTTTGTGAATTGACCTATGCAACACGATACCATAATTATTCTCGATTATGGCTCGCAGTATTCGCAGTTGATCGCGCGGCGGGTGCGCGAGGCGAATGTCTATTGCGAGCTTTATTCGTGGCGTACGGCGGCGGACGTGATACTGGCTCATGAGCCGAAGGGATTTATTCTCAGCGGTGGCCCAAACAGCGTTACTGAGCAAGGCGCGCCAACGCTTCCAGACTATATTTTGTCCAACGGTGTGCCCGTGTTGGGCATTTGTTATGGCATGCAGTTGTTGGCCCATCGTCTTGGGGGCCGCGTGGCAGGCAGCAAAAAAAGGGAGTATGGGCCGGCGATATTGCGAGTAGATGCACTAGAAAATCCGCTTTTTGAAGGTTGGAAGTTCGAGGGAACCGGCTATCCGCAACAGGTGTGGATGAGCCATGGTGACAAGGTGGAAAGTTTACCTGCTGGTTTTGAAGCTCTGGCCCATACAGATAACTCGCCATTGGCGGCGGCGGCCCATTTGGAACAGAGTTATTACGCTTTGCAGTTCCACCCAGAGGTAGTGCATACGGCGCAAGGGCAGAGGCTGCTGAGTAATTTTGTGCATCATGTTTGCGGCTGCGGCGCAGATTGGACGCCAACAAATTTTATTGATGAACAGGTTGCGGCGATCAGGGCCCAGGTAGGAGACGGCCGTGTTGTGCTCGGTTTAAGCGGTGGTGTGGATTCGGCCGTGGCCGCAACGTTGATCCATCGCGCTTTAGCCAACCAGCTAACTTGTATCTTTGTCGACCATGGTTTGTTACGCCAGGATGAGGCGCTGCAGGTGGTGGAAACCTTTAAGCGAGAGATGGGTATGCAGTTGGTGGCGGTCAACGCCATTGAGGAGTATCTGGAAGCGTTGGAAGGGGTTTCGGATCCGGAGCAGAAACGGCGCATCATCGGCGAGAAGTTCGTGCGAATTTTCGAGCGCGAGGCGAATAAGTTGGGCCAGATTAATTTCCTGGCCCAGGGGACGATATACCCTGATGTGATCGAGAGCGCGGGCAAGGATAAGAAGGATGCGCACTTGATCAAGTCGCATCATAATGTGGGTGGTTTGCCCGAAAATATGCAGTTTGAGCTGGTGGAGCCCCTGCGTTCCCTCTTCAAAGATGAAGTGCGGCGCACCGGCACGGCATTGGGCTTGCCGGATGAGCTCGTCTGGCGGCAACCTTTCCCAGGTCCGGGGCTGGCCATCCGTTGCCTGGGGGAGATCAGCTGGGAACGACTGGAGCGATTACGAAAGGCGGATGCTATTTTTGTGGAAGCATTAGGGCAGGCGGGTATGCTGCGGCAGGGAACACAACAAGCTTTTGCAGTGCTGCTGCCGGTAAAGAGCGTAGGCGTTATGGGAGACGGCCGTACTTACCAGGAGGTTGTGGCTCTGCGCGCGGTGACAAGTGAAGATTTTATGACGGCCGACTGGGCTCGACTGCCTTATGATTTTCTGGCTTATGTCAGCCGTCGCATCGTGAATGAGGTGGATGGGGTGAACCGTGTTGTACTTGATATCACCTCAAAGCCTCCGGGCACTATCGAATGGGAGTAAGGAGGTAGAGAGGCCAGAGAAGCAAATTGTACAACTAAGGTACGGTGAAGTGCGTATAGCTTTCTAGGTAAATTTTTTGTGACGACTTTGTAGATCAATTTATTGATTTACAGCTCAGTGGTCCTTAGGCGATTTTTCAACTGAAGTGCTGAGCGTTTGCTGTAAGATCCCTGTGCTCTATGTTTTCCCGCAAAGGAAACAAAGCGCACGATGAAGACACGGGGAATGCAAAGGCAGCTAGTGGATTGCTTAGCTTGTTGTTTTTACTTTTTGGAGGGTAAAAATGGATTACGGGAATATTCTTCGACGTTCTTGGGATGTTATTTGGAACCACAAGTTTATGTTGGTTCTGGGTTTTCTGGCAGCTCTGGGAAGTGGTGCCAGTGGCGGTGGTGGCGGCGGTGGCGGCGGCGACACGGGATACACATTTGACGGAAGTGAATTCGAAGCCATGCCGGAGATCGCCGAAAATCTGGGTGCTATCATCGCTGCGGCGAGCGCGATCATCCTGGGCCTGGTTTGTTTTTTCTTCATTCTGGCCATCGTTCTATGGCTGGTACGCTTGACCGCGCAGGCGGGTATGATTGACGCGGCAGCACGGCTGGATGCAGGTGAGAAGGTCTCGTTTGGCGAGGCGATTTCAGCCGGCTGGCACAAGTTGGGGCGCATGGTCGGGCTGAACCTCGTCCTGTTTGGTATATTCATCCTGGCCGCGATTGTAGGCGTGATGGTGTTGGTTATGGGAGCGGGAGCAACGGCTGCCGGCGCGGCAGCAAGCCAGGGTGACTTCGGTGCCGTACTTGGTGGATTAGGCGCGGGGCTTATCGGCCTCATCTGCTGCTTGATGTGCCTGTTCCTCTTGCTAGGCATCGTCGTCACAGTTTTGTACCCATTTGCTCAACGGGCAGCCGTCCTGGAAGACATGGGTGTCATTGAAAGTATCGGCCGCGGCTGGCAAGTCATCAAAGATAACCTGGGCGAGGTCATCATTCTCATCCTGCTGTTCTTGCTGCTTGGCTTCGTAGTTGGGGCGGTGACGCTGGCTATATTCATCCCGGTAGCAGCGTTGGCTTTTGCACCTATTGCTCTGAGGTTTTTTGGCAGCGAGACGATTGAGGTGATGGATGTCGTTTTAGCATCTGGCGGCTTATTATGCATGATCTTGGTAGGCGCGGCGATCAATGCTATTTATGTGGCTTTCCGCTCGACGGCCGTCACGCTGGCTTATGGGGAATTCACCAGTAAGAAACCTGTGACCGGAGTCGCTGAGTAAATTAATATACCGCCGGGCAGGTTAGATCAATCTGCCCGGCACCTTGTTTATGCTCCGGCTAGGTGTAGACACAGGCGGAACATTCACAGACTATGTGTGGCTGGATGTGCACGGCCGTTTACGATTACACAAGCGGCTCAGCACCCCACACGATCCCTCACAATCTATCTTGAGTGGCATTGATGCCTTGAAAGTGCCGCAGAATGCCGAGGTGGTGCACGGCAGCACGGTGGCTACCAATGCGCTGCTGGAACGACGCGGGGCGCGCACGGCGCTGATTACGACAAAGGGCTTCGCGGACGTACTGGCTATCGGACGGCAGAACCGGCCGGATCTGTATGCGTTGGTGCCAACGAAACCGGCGCCCCTCGTTCCGCGCCAGTGGCGTTTCGAGGTCGACGAGCGCGTTTCAGCTCAGGGCGAGGTCCTGGTACCGCTACGAGCGGAAAGTTTGCAACCGGTCCTGAAACAAATGGCTGTGGATGAAATCGAATCGATCGCCGTGTGCTTATTCTTCTCCTTCCTTGTTCCGCAGCACGAACGCCTCATCCTCCAAGAAATACAGAAGTGGTTTGATACTGCAGCCGCGGAAGGCCGGTCCGCGAGCGCAGACGTGCATGTTTCACTTTCTAGCGAAATCTTGCCCGAATATCGCGAGTATGAACGTACGGCCACGACGGTCATCAATGCGTATGTAGCGCCGCTGATGAGCCGTTACCTGTCCCGGCTGGCGAGCGGTTTGCAGCAGCGGCGTCTGACGGTGATGCAAAGTAATGGGGGAATCATTAACGCGGAGACGGCCGGCCGAATTGCCGCTCGGACTGTCCTCTCCGGGCCGGCCGGTGGGGTGGTGGGTGCGCGTTATGTGGCGGGTAAGGCCGGTTATGAAGCGCTTATAACGTTTGATATGGGCGGTACCAGTACGGATGTGGCTCTTTGCCCTGGACGGTTGCCCAGTACAGCCAGGGGCGAGATCGCCGGCCTTCCTTTGCGCCTGCCGATCATAGATATTCACACCGTGGGGGCAGGAGGTGGAAGTCTGGCCTTTGTGGATGCGGGCGGTGCATTGCACGTGGGTCCTCAGAGCGCCGGCGCCGATCCGGGACCGGCCTGTTATGGGCAAAGGGTTGCCGAGCGACAGCAGGTAGAACAAGGTAGAGATCTGTTCTTTGGGGCGACTACTACCGATGCAAATTTGATACTGGGCCGTTTGGATGCAGCGAACTTCCTGGGCGGTGAAAAGTATCTAGATCTGAGGGCGGCAAAATCGGCGCTGGCGAAACTGGCGCGGGCGATGGGATCCGGATCAATAACCGAGACAGCCTGGGGGGTTGTCCAGGTGGCCAACGCTAATATGGAACGTGCGATCCGCCGCATCTCGGTGGAGAGAGGTTTCGATCCACGTCGTTTCACGCTGGTTGCTTTTGGCGGCGCCGGACCTCTTCATGCGTGTGAATTGGCCCGGAACTTGCAAATTCCGCGGGTATTGGTTCCGACGATTCCTGGTGTGCTGTCGGCATTGGGGATGCTGGCGGCGGCGCCAACTAAGGATTATTCACAGACAGTTATGCGGCAAGTCGACGAAACAGGAGCGACGTTGGTGCAGTGGTTGCTTGAGAATTTTCGACCGCTGGTAGAGCGTGCGCTGATTGAGATGGCGGACGAAGGACATGATCCGGCGTCAATCGTTTTACAGCGCAGCCTGGATATGCGTTACGTGGGACAGTCGCACGAGTTGATAGTGCCCTTTCAAGAAAATGATGTGGGCAGCGCTTTCCATGCAGCCCACGCCAGGCGTTATGGTTACCAACGCGCACATGCCCGGGTGGAAATCGTGACTTTACGGCTGTCTGCTGTCGCGCCGGTGACGCCGCCTAGCCTTTACAAGGAGACGCGGGAAACGACCGATGCCAGAGCAGCCGTGGTTGGAGAAAAACCAGTCTGGTTTGGCGATGAGCAAACAGTGGCGACATTGTATGAGCGGGGTAAACTACGTCCAGGCCATGTGTTTAGCGGTCCGGCAGTGGTGTTTCAGTACGATACAACCACCGTTATCTCGCCCGGCTGGTTGAGCGAGGTGGACGACTACGGAAACCTTATCCTGTCGAATTTGAGCTAGATCCCGCGTTCTGCGGGGTAAGCGTTATAACTATAGTGGAGAAACTGCCATCGGGAGATCGATGCACAGGATATGGAAGACTTTTGAATACATGCCAGATGGCTAGGTTATCATTCTGGATGTCGGCAGTCAGACGGCTGAAGCCCATCATGCGGGCTTCTTCGGCTAATAGTTGCATCAGTTGAGTGCCAATGCCCATATTCTGAAAATCATCACGAATTGAGATGGCTACCTCAGCCTCTTGCGGCCCAGTATATACGAAGCGTACCGCGCCGATGGGCATACCAGAGCGTCCGGGCAAATCAGTAAAAGCGATGAGGCAGCGATTTTTCTCCGGATCAGCGTGGGCTATTTGTAATGCTTCCTGTTGCATACGGCTGGCGCTTACATGATCTAGGGTTTGGTGAAAACGCCGGTAACGGCTGTCGGAGGTCATGTGTTCAAAGATATCTACCAACAGGGGTGCGTCGTCAAATTGCAGGCGGCGAACGTGAATCAAGTGGCCTGCAGCGGAGTGAAATGTCGTGTCTTGCTGTTGATATATCATACCTATACCCGTCTATGACGCACTGCGTCACGGGGAAGCGTATCATATTTGCAACGTTAAATCAAGCGTAGAATTTTTTTGCAACCTTTTTCTAATGCCTGCGTAGTGATGTATGTGTAGGAGGATTGACACATTTGCTATCATATGCCTATGGAAAACGATCTGTAAAATCAATAAGAAGCAATACTTAATTAATAAAACTAAAGGAAGTTCATGATGAGCCCTAAGAAAGTTGACAAGTACGAAGAGCTGCAAGCATCGTTAGAAACCTTGCCCCATGTTAGCCCAGCTCAGGTGGAAACCTGGGTTGAGTTGCAGCAATCGATTGATAGTACTCGTGATTACCTCATACGCGCCGTACCGGATGCGCAGTTCAGCATTGATGAAGCGCAGAAGATATTGGGTCAGCGTACGTATACCCTCGTGTTCTTTGGCGGCACAGGTGTCGGTAAGAGCACGCTAATTAATGGTCTCCTGGGTCGAAACCTGTTGCCGACGGGCGCGGTTACGGCCGTTACGGGAACTATCGTCTATATTGAAGAGGCGAATGAAGGCGAGACAGAATCTCTTGTTCTGGATTATTGGAGCAAAGATGAATTCGCCGAGCGTGTGCGAAGACTTTGCCAACTGGCGGAGCTGGAAGGTTTTGATATCACCAACAGCGGTGAGCGTGAGCAAGCTGAAGAAGATATCAAGGCTGTGATTGAGGATAGTAAGGAATCCGCTAAAACGGAACGTGACGAGTATCTGGAGATCTTGCTCGATTGCATCCATTCATATGAGAACAATAAGGAGTTATTTAAGGCGGGAACGCCACCTCCGCTCAATCTTCCCCTGGAGGATGAAAGTTCTCTAAAGCATCTGCGCGAGGATGGTTTTAAAGGCAGCAACCAGCGCCAGATCCGGTTAATCAAAGCGGCGACTTTCCGCATCCAACCGCGCACCGGCGTGCCTAATCTGTTGATGAATGGTTTCTTGCGTATTGTCGACGTACCGGGACTTGGAGCCGGGATGCGGCTGCACGAAGAGATCACGTTGGAAGAGATGAAGCGTGAGGATGCGATGATCGTCCTGGTGACGGATGCGGGACGGCAGCGTGTAGATGAGATGAAGTCGCTTTCGGCCGTAAACTGGATCAAGGAAAATCGTCTCTTTGGACTGCAAGGGGGCGATCTGGACGAGGCCGCAGCCAAGATATTCCTGGCTGTGAATGGCGGCAATGTCCGCCAGGCCTTCGATCGTCTGAATTCCGGATTGCCGGAAGCGGAACTGGAGGTGAAGGAAGTCACCCGTTACGTGGCCCCTAACTATTGGGAGCGTTATCAAGATCGCGGGCACAACAGGCCATACTTCCTGATCATGGCACCGCCCGCTCTTTACTTGCAGGATCCGGAAAACGCACCTGCGGAATTTGCCAGCGAGACGGAACGCGTGCTGAAAGTTTTCAAGGATCAGTTGGGACCAGTGGATCTGGGCGACCCCTTTGCGCCAGAGACAAAGCAGGCGTTATTAAACTTAAGCGAAGTGCCGCTGCTGCGTGAGCGGTTGGTGGATTTTATCAAGACTCAGCGGGTGCGCAGCCAACTGCGCGAAGCTTCGACCCGTATTCGCAACGCATTGCAAGCCCTGCGTTATTACTATGAAAAGCAGCTAGCAGCTCGCGGCGTCCAGCCACCTTTTGCCAATAATTGGGAACAGTTGCAGGAACGGCGCTATGAAAATGTGTTGATCCGGCAGCAAAAGGATCTACCGCGCGCTTTCCACAATTCTCTGCTGGAACTCAGCGCACGCACAAATAGCGACGAACGTTTTCGTGACATCTTACGCCCCACGCTCAACGGCGTTCAGGGCCTGGTGCAAGATTCTATCCAGCGCGAAGTTGAAACGCTTCTGGAGAGCTATGGCACCGAATATTGGGATGATCGAGATGTCACCTATGACAACCTTATCTGGGGGACGAGCGGGATTGAAATTCCTATCAAACGCATTTTGTTCCAGGTTGAGTTGATTATGCAGGAATCGGTTTCCAAGTTCATGCCAGAGGTGGCGGAGGTCATGACGGCCGAACTGGAACGGACGCTTGAGGCGCATGAGATATACTCGCGACTGGAACGGGCAAGCTATGACCAGCAATATAGCTATACGATTCCCGGGGAGATTGCTGATGAGCCCTTCGATCTGGCAGGTGGTTTCCAGAGCTTGATTGGACGGATTGGGCGCAATTTCCGCCACGTGTGCCAACAAGCAACGATGTACGAGTTGATGAAACCGGATCGTTCTGTCCACGCACGTCTTGAGGCGGGAGAACGAGAGCTAGCTTTGCCGTCCAACGAGCGGTTGCTTGACGTGGCCTTGCATGGTCCCGAAGCGGTTCGCGAAGAAATCGCAGCGATGATGCCTGCGCCAGCAAACAATTCACAGGCGGCGGAAGAAACGGCCCTTGAGCCGGAAGAGGAGATCAACATTAGTATTCTCGACGAGCCGGCTCAGCCAGACTTCGATATCAGCTTCTTGAGCGAACAGGCAGCCGCATCAGCTCCGGCTGACCTGGAAGCGAGCTATGCTGATCGGTTGGATGAAGTAGCCGTTAAGGTAAATCGCATATTCGGCAATATTGTGCAAGATCTGTTCAGCGACGATGAATTGCTGCCACGCTTGCGCCGTCTATTCTGGCTGGAAGCAACGAAGGCGGAGCGAGATTTCATCAATTATCTGGTGAAGCCGATGCTCAAACAGCATGATCGCAACTTGCACGACGAAGAATTGCGCAAGGCAATGGAGATCGATCTGGAGTCCGTCTCTGACCTGGAAGAGCTAATGCGTACCTGGGAAGGGCTGCACAAGCTAGAGATCAGCTTGGCCATCTAGGCTCGTCATGTGGGAGTGGCTGCCATCGTTCAGATGGCAACCACTCTATGAGAGGTACACGGTATGCGGAATGCAGCTTTAGAACTCATTCAATCTTTACCTGATCAGATTCATGTTTATTTCTTTGCCAACCAGTTGCTTGGTTGGCTGGTGACTGATCTCAATCGCAGTGACGAACCCGTGCCGAGCTTTACTGAGTCGCGGGCAAGGGCGTTGTTACGCGCTTCTGATCTCCTGGACGATCCTACGCGACACAGTTTTGAAAGGCTTATGGAGAAGGATATTGCGGTGCGCATCGCCTTGTATGATTTGTTGCAAGAAAGCGAATTGGTCGATAGCGAAGAGGTAGCTGCCTTGGCTGCCACATCGGCCGTTAGTGACCTGCATGAGCCTCCTGAGGGTGTGCAATGGCAATCTTTGGCAACGGCTGCATTTGCCTGGAAGAGCGGGTACCCTTTGTACCAGCTTGATCCCGCAGCGCCACCGAACGCTTATAGTCCGGCTGGGCAGGTGCTCAAACGTGCGGCCACGTTTATTCGCCACCAGGTTCAGCGCAGCGCCACGGAAAGGGATAAGATGGGAAAGCAATTGGCGTATGCGGCGGGTACGAGCAGCGACAGGGTGCCTTCGCTCGATGATATGGCGGCTTCAGATCCAGAAGCTCCTTTGCCTCCACACTACAGACCACCGATACCGGTCAACTATCCGGAGGTGGCGCAGGACACGCTGCAAATCGATGAAGAAGAAAGCGTTGATTGGACGGGCGTCACGCGCGGTGATCCAATTACCATAACATTTGATGATTTGACTCCGGAGGAGCAAAGCTCTGGGCACCGCGCGCCAATCCAAATAACAGCCGATCAGGCTGGGCAGCAAGTCACACCCACGAGGGTGGTCACACCCAATGCAACCGTTGCCCCTGCATCTACATTCGCGGATTCGGTGCGCAAAAAATTCGCCCGCAGCCGCGAATCGATGAAGATCACGAAACTGCGAATTAAGGTGCAGGAATACCCGGATGGCCCCGGACTGTATGGGCTGCAAGTTCGAGTGACTTGCAAGGGTATCAAGAGCCATGTTGCCGGTACCACGACGCGTGAAGGGACCTTTGTTTGCGAATTGCCCGTCCCCGAACATTCAGGCTTGACTTACGACGTGGATGTCACCTGGCCTCGCGACCTAGACGGCGAGATCGAACGTAAGTCTATCACCCTCAATGCAGACAGGACGGAGTTTTCCTTGCCTTTTTACCGGAGCTTAAAGCCGGTTTGAATCCAACGAAGGATAGAAGATAAGGGTCCTCTGGTCCGGTACCCTTCCAACCCGCGTCGTTATGAGTGATCGGCTGAAGTTGACCGAAGAAGATATTGAGCGTGTCTTGCAGGAAGTGCAAGAAGTACCCCCAACCCCAGCGGTCATTCAGATTAGCATAGAGGATATGCCGTCAGACGCGCCTGCAAGGCCACCAAGTTCTTCATCTGTGTTAAAGGTGACTGAAGCGGATCTTGCTCCTGTGCCACCACAGCCAGCTGGAGAACCTAACCTGACGGAGTTGGAAACGCTCATGTTTGGTTTGGTCAACAGTGCCCGTCAGGTTCATTTACCGCGTTGGCTAGGCGGGCCGAATCTGCGATGGCACGATGGACTGGCAGCCGTGGCGCGGGGTCATTCGGCGGACATGCTCAAACGGCAATATGTGGAGCATACATCTCCTGAGGGTGTTAAGGTGGCACAGCGTATCGATGGTCAAGGTATTCGCTACGTTGCCTGTGGTGAAAATATAGGCATTGTCTATGGTCCGGCCAGTCACAGCGACCAGGGTATTTATGAGATCCATAGGGCATTCATGAACCAGCCGCGCCGAATATCAAACCATCGTGGCAATTTGCTTAATCCGATTTGGTCGCACGTTGGAATTGGGGCCGCATATAATACCAGTGGCTCATTGGTAGTAACGCAGAATTTTATTGCAAAGTTTGGCTAGGCTCAGTAGATTGGAAATCTGCGTGTGTAGCCAGGCATCCATAGATGCCGACGACCTAGGCCGCTTGCGTCTGAAGATGTGAACGACACTGAATAGGATTTACTTAGACTGGAAGATTATGACTGAAACGATTGTAATAACCGATCCCGACAAAGATCGTTACCATACCTTTGGCTACATAAGTTGGTGGCGGCAGGATATCGTACGAGATGCGACCGTCCTGGTGGTAGGCGCGGGTGCGTTAGGGAATGAAGTTATCAAGAACCTGGCCCTGATGGGCATTGGCAACCTGCTGATTGCCGATTTTGATACGATTGAAGACAGCAATCTGAGCCGCTCTGTGTTGTTCAGAGAGAAGAACAACGGCCAGCGCAAAGTGGATGCAGCTGCCGCGGGCGTCAAGGATTTGAATCCAGATGTCAATGTAAAAGCGTGGCATGGTGATATCAACTTCGAGATGGGAATGGGCGTTTTCCGCCATATCGATGCGATCGTCGGCTGCCTTGATAATCGCGAAGCTCGACTATCTATCAATCGTTTTAGCTGGGCGGTCAGCCGTCCCTGGGTGGATGGCGCGATTCAGGAACTGATGGGTATTGTGCGCGTATTTTGGCCGGGTGAGGGAGCATGCTATGAATGCACGTTGACAGACCATGATTATCAGATGATTGGATTGCGTTATTCATGCCCACTCCTGGCACGTGAAAATCTGCTCATGGGTAAAGTGGCAACCACGCCTACCAGCGCCTCTATTGTAGCTGCTTTTCAGACCCAGGAAGCGCTTAAACTGATTCATGATATGGAAGTTCAGTCGGGCAAAGCGATGATGATCAATGGTCTGACTAATGATGTTTATACAACCGAATATCCGGTAAAAGAGATGTGTATGAGCCACTCCAGGCTGGAGCCCATCATCGAGTTGCCGCAGGTGCGCTCGGACAAGACGACTCTGGCTGAATTGCTAGCTATTGCTCGGGGGCGACTTGGACCTGAAGCTATGCTAGAATTCAGTGGCGAACTGGTTGTAGCGATGAGATGCGCTCAGTGTGAAGAAGAGGAACCGGTTTTCAAAAAGATGGCAAGATTGTTTGAGAGCAGTGCAACTTGCCCGACGTGCGGGAGCCGCCGAGACATGGTCCTAACCCATCGCATTACAGGTGACGAGGCGTTTTTAGAACGTACCCTGGCCGAGGTTGATATCCCGCCCCTGGATATTGTTCGTGCGCGTAATGGGGAAGAACGCGTATACTATGAATTGACAGGTGACAAGGAGACATTCTTAAAGTTTTCGTAGATCGTATGCTCAGTTGAAAGAGAACGAAACGGCCACTGCATTTTATTTGAGAAGTTGCTGAACGGTGTGTTAAACGCAACTAAAATTATCAATGTGCGTACTGATTAATGTAGATATTATGACAATAAACCATGGAGGTTTTTTCAAATGGCAAGCACAAAAGTAATCATCTATGATCCCACAGGATCAAAGAAAACCCCGGTAGAATTACCCGATGACGTACCCATGCGTCGCCTGATCCCGGCCTTGGTGAGCAAAATGGGTTTACCGACGAGTCAGGGCGCTAATCCTATCACCTACCGGCTCGATCACCGCTCTTCAGGCAAGCGCCTTGGGGACGAAGAATCGTTGGGCGATGCCGGCGTAAAGGAAGATGATATCTTAAGCCTGTTCCCGGAAGTAACGGCCGGCTAAGACTATCTCAGTTACCAGGTATCTCAGGGAAGGGTGAAGGTGCTTGATTAATCGCCATCACCCTTCCTGACTCTGTTCCTGGAGAAATAATTATGTCCTTTGATATTCGTGAGACTCGATTGCGCAACGATTACATCAGTATTCGTAGTCTGGTAGATCGTAGTGATCTGATTCATGTACGGGCGACGGAAGGCAACCCGCCGGAGAAGTATTTGATCCGCTTCACTTGCAAGGGCGTGGAAAAGGTGACGCCTTCCGGCAGGCCCGTTTACCGCGAGTCACATGAGGTAAGAGTGTACTTGCATGCCGAGTACCCGTTGAAACAGCCGCAGCTTAAATGGGTAACTCCGATTTTCCATCCCAACATTCACGTGACGGGTGCTGTGTGCATTGGCGCGTGGTGGCCTGCTAAGACTTTGGATGAGCTGCTTTTGACGCTGGGAGAAATGGTCCAGTACAAGAATTTTGATCCTAAGGACCCAATGAATTCGCGGGCAGCGACTTGGGCTTTGCGAAACAAGAGTTTGTTCCCGATAGACCAACGCAGTCTCAAAGGGCAATCCATTTCGGACTTGATCGTGCTTGGGGAAGAGGAATCTGATGACTTCGGCATCAACTTACTCTGAGAGCGGGCAATCGACCGATCAAGAGCCCGACGCACCAGCAGGATATCAAGCCGATGCTCAACCCCAATTAGCATGGGATCGCCTGCCTGTGCAGACTCCGCCGGTTTTAGCCGAAGATTGTTTGCTGCATGGGCAGGCGGTAGAAGCGGGTGAAGTAACCATCATTCTTTCCCAAGTGGCACTGAAACACGTTGCAGCTCATAGCTACAGCAATTTAGAGTGTGAGGTTGGGGGAGCTTTGCTGGGCCATGCCTATCGAAATAACGGCCGTGTGTATCTGGAGGTGCATGCTGCGCTCCCGGCGGTGACGGAGGATCAAGGTCCCGTACATTTCACCTTTACGGCCGATGCATGGTCGCGGCTGCACCAGGATCGAACTGAGTATTTTCCCGATCTGGCTATCGTCGGTTGGTTTCACACCCACCCTGACTTAGGGGTATTCTATTCAAGTGACGATGTAGTTGTGCATTCGGCCGCTTTTACGCTACCGTGGCACGTAGGCTTGGTCCTGGATCCGATACGGAAAGAGACAAGTTTCTTTGGTTGGAACGCTGGGGAACTGGTGCCATACAGTGGTTTCTATGAGATGCGCGACTTGCAACCTTACTCCTTATTGGAGTGGCAAGTGGTGCATTCGCAGATTTGGGATCACGCTTACGATTATCACGAAGCGCAGGGTCCTTCCTCGAACACGGTTTACCTGCCACCAAGCAATAGAATGGCGTTGCCGGCTTTGAAGCCTTACATGGGATTTGCCCTGGCGGCGATTGGTTTGCTGCTAAGCCTTTTTCTGCTTGTGGCCTGGGTTCTACCCTTGACGCGTGAGGTGGACCGCTTACAGAATATGGTGATCGTCCTGGCTGATACCGCTCTGGCCGACAGCAATGCGGCGTTGTGTCCTGATCCGCAACTACGTATTCTTGCACCGCTGAGTGGCGGGCGTACGCTGGTAGGGAGTACGATTGAGGTGACAGGGACGGCCATGATCGCCAATGCGGCGCGTTACCAGATCAATGTACGTCCGGCAGAAAGCGCACGCTGGACTTTAGTAGATACCCGTCGCAAGGGCACAAAGTTAGGCCAATTGGCGGCCTGGGACACGGCGTCGGCGCCTGTGGGGGATTACGAGATGCGCTTGACGGCCGTGGATAGTAATAATATTCGCCTTTCCGGTTCCCCACCTTGTGCGATAGCTATTAGACTTGTCCCGTAATTGGGGGTCGCTTCCAACAAGCTCTCTCAGGGGAACTTTATCGGTAAGCTGACCATTCTCTATTTGGAAATTAGATGTCTGAAACGAGCGATCTTACCTACGCAGCCTTGATTACAATTACAATGCCGGGTTGCGAAGAATCAATTAGCGTTACCGTTAAATTATCCCCGGCTGATGCTGTACCCACAGATGGGCAGACTAAACTCCTGCGCGACTGTACACTGGCTGATCTGCAAGCTTATGCGGCTGAGCTGGAGAAAGATGTTTGGGATACCTACGAGGCGATCACATTACCGGCGTTGGATGAAGATGAGCATGTTGAGGTTGAGGTTGCTTTGGATGGGGATCCAAGCGCAATTGTCGAGGCGTGGGGCGACCAAGCTCTCCTTTTTCCGGCAGTGGAGCAGGACGAAATTGGCGCCGAAGCCGGGGTGAAAGAAGCGCCACCGCTCGTGAGTACGGAAGAAGATCCCGCATTTTTGCCAGATGAATTGACCCCTCCTGAAGCGGATGAAATAGATGCGGATGGGATGATGCATGGCGCGCCGGAGTTTGAATCCCCAGATGTAGCTGTGGCTGAAACGGAGCTGGTTTTTCCGGAAATCGAAGAGCAGGTTGCGGAGAAAGCGGAAGCTGTTCCCAAACCCAGGGTACGCATTCCGGAGATCATTCCCAGCAAGGCGCGCGTGCGGGTGGCAGGGAAGCAGTTGCCTCTTGGCCATCCGACTTGGGCGGCAGTTGATATTCTTGTCGATGAACCGGCGCTGCGTGCAACCCAGGCGCACGCTTTGAGCAGTATGGAGCGCGAGGTGGCCGGTGTGTTGGTTGGCCCACGTCCGGAAAAACAGCCTGACGGCCGTTACCTGGTCCATATTATCGACATGATCGTGGCGCGACATACAGTTATGCAAGGCGCCAGCGTTACCTACACGCCGGAGAGCTGGCGTTATTTAAATGATACTTTGGCGCAACGTTATCCGGATGATACGGCGGTCATGGTAGGTTGGTACCACACCCATCCTGGGTTTGGCATTTTTTTGTCGGGGATGGACCTTTTTATTCACCAAAATTTTTTCACGCAGATCTGGCACGTGGCGTTGGTATTGGATCCAAGAGCGCGTACAAGTGGGTTTTTCTGTTGGGACCGTCCAAAGTCGCGTGTAAGTCGCTTTGATTTCGCCTGGCCTTCCTGGGCGGCTGGTTCCTGGTAATTGGATGGATACAAGTAGGAAAAAGGAATTTATTACGCATTCGCTGGAGTATTAGAAACATAAGATACGCCAGCAGTTCCTTGACCTTTTGTGTGTTACGTTTTACGCTTTAGCCAAGATGGATGAGCAAGAATTACCGTCACTCCGTATAACGGAAGATGATATCACCGAAGCCAATCGATTAAGTTTGCATTGCCCAATCTGCGCCGGTGCGGTGGAGAACAATGTAGATGGCGATGTGTTGAGGCCGGTTGTCTGCGCTAAGTGCGGTACGCTATACCACAAGACCTGTTGGGAGCAGAGCGGTGGGAAGTGCGCTGTTCTGGGATGTGAGCATGATACGTATTATGTCCATGGGCACGATCTTGGACCGGCCTTGAAGGTTGACTACCGGGATTTACAGCAGGCATCGCCCAACGGCCGCGGCCCCAGTCGCCGTACTAGACGTCTAAAGGACGAGCAGAGACGCCAGGTGGAGCAGTTGCGCCGTCCCAGCTTATTGCAGCGATTTTGGCAATGGTTGCTTGACCAGATCAAGATTGAGTGACCGGTTGTGGGGACCTGCCCCATTTGCAGCAAGAGTGCTGTGCATAAGCAAGAAGCTGAAGTGATAGAAACAGAATGCCGCCACGTTCATTCATCAGACCTGTTCTTGTAGATAAAGAGTCCCCATTTCGTGGGGAGGATTGTGCCCTCTGCAAAGAAACTTTTACCTCTGGCGACGAAATTGTAATATGCCCGGATGACGGCAGCCGACACCATGCCCATTGCTGGCGGGCCAATGGAAGCAAGTGTACGGCTTATGGTTGCAACGGTTTTGGTGAAGTTCTGCCTCGACGGACACGACCGCGCTCTCGAGCGAGAGCGCGGGTAGTAGCGCATCGAGCTGCGGAATCGCCCCCGCGGTCTAAGGTGCGTACGATGCCAAGTAGTAGCATGGGCTGCGCGCAAGCGTGCCTGATCATCAGCATCGCTATTGCCATCGTGCTGATTGCTGCCGGCTGTTTTGGCTTGTGGGCAATAGCGGACTACGTCCTGATTGACGTATTGGGCTGGCAATACCGGTCGCCATTCGCAGGCGCCATTTTACCTGCTACAATCTGGTCCACTGTCCAGGACTCACAAGCGATTCTCCTGTTTTTACAATATTAAGCCATTCACCAGAGTGTCCCTTTAACTAAATGCACGATTTTCCTGGAAACTTCGTTGCGTCTTGCACTGGAGAAATGGCGTTTCATTTTCCGGGAAATTTGGAGTGCAGATATGACGACGAATTTTGAAAGCTTGTTGGCGAAAGTTCATGAGATTGATGACCTGAATAAAGCACTGGCATTGCTTAGTTGGGACCGAGAAGCAAATATGCCTGTGGCTGGAACGGCCGTGCGCGTGCAGCAAATGACAACGCTCAGCAGGCTCACGCATATGATGTTCACTTCAGATGAAATGGGGGAATTGATTGAAGCTGGGGCGGATGAAGTGGTTGGGGCGGATTTTGAAAGTAATGATGCCAGCCTCATTCGCCTCTTACGCCGCAACTACGCCGATGCGCGCAAATTACCGCCTGATTTTGTGGCCCGTGTAAGCCGGATAAGCGGTCATGCGCATAAAGCATGGGTCCAGGCCCGTGAAGAAAATGATTTCGCCAGTTACCAGCCGTGGTTGGAACAGATCGTCGAACTTGGACAGGAAAAGGCGGAACTTTATGGTTATGAGGATGAAAAGTATGATGCCTTGCTGGACCAATACGAACATGGCATGAAAACGGCCGAGGTGCGTGCGATTTTTGCTGCACTGAAGGATAGGTTGGTGCCGTTGCGGCAGGCGATTCAGGGGCGGGGTGTGGAGGTCGACGACAGCCTGCTCTACCAATCCTTTGACGTGGGCAAACAGAAGGAATTCGCTCGCTATATTGCGCCCAAAGTAGGTTATGATCTCTCTCGCGGACATATTGGTACGGTCGTGCATCCCTTCGCTTCCAGTTTCAGCCGCGATGATTCGCGTATTACGACGCGTTGGTACCCCGATTTCCTAAGCCCTTCTCTTTTTGGTACGCTGCATGAATCGGGTCATGCTATCTATGAACAGGGTACGCATCCTGATCTAGCACGTACGCCCCTGGCGCGCGGCACTTCGCTGGGAGTTCATGAGTCTCAGTCGAGGATGATGGAGAATATCGTTGGGCGTAGTCTGGGGTTCTGGCGGGCACATTTTCCGCACTTGCAAAGTTTGTTCCCAGAGCAGTTAGGGGAACACAAGGTGGAGGGTTTTTATAGGGCGATCAACAAGGTACAACCGGCGTTCATCCGTGTTGAGGCGGATGAACTATCTTACAATTTTCACATTATCTTGCGCTTTGAGTTGGAACAGGCGCTGATGAATGGCCAATTACTGGTCAAGGATGTGCCAGAGGCATGGAATGAAAAGATGGAGACGTTGTTGGGAGTCGTGCCGCCGACGGACAGCGAAGGTTGCTTGCAAGATGTGCACTGGAGCAAGCCTATGTTTGGCTATTTCCCAACTTATGCCCTTGGGAATCTCTATGCGGCGCAGTTTTATGAGACGGCCGTGGCACAGGAGCCGGATATTGGCGAGGAAATGGCTGGTGGGAAGACGGAGACTTTGCTGGTGTGGCTGCGAGAGCATATTCACCAACACGGCCGTAAATTTACGCCGCGTGAACTGGTGCAGCGTGTGACGGGACGGCCGTTAGGGTATGAGGCTTTTGTGCGTTATGCCACGGCCAAATTCAGCGAAATATACGAATTGTAGAGAAGAAGGGAACCGGCCACATAAATGTGGCCAGGTCGCAGCAGAAATGCAGGAAAAATCAGACTCAGTGTAACCAACATTGTTGCTACTCAATAGCAAAAGGGCAGCTCTCAATTAAGAACTGCCCTTTTGTTTAATATATTTTCAACTCGCCTAGAATAGCCAATCCCCACGGAGACGCATGACGCCCATGAAAACAAGCAGCAGGGCGATGACGACGACGATCAAGTTGTTGCGGAACTTTACGGCCGAATTCGACGAATTGCGCCAGATAATTGATAGATGCGCGACTATTACGGCGAGGATCATCGTCGTCGCATGTTCCAGGCGATCAGGTAGGAATCCGCCGCCTAGTCCAAAGAGCAGGATCAGGCCGAGCAGCAAGTTGATGTCCAATGAGATGGTGAACAGGCTCATAATCCGTTTGTCAATGGGCTGGTATTCGGCTTTGGTTAGCCAGCCGATGGCAAACTTGATGATAGCGATGATGCCTGCTATGGCCACAAGCCAACGCAATAGACCGTGCAACGTCAATATTAAATCCATTGTTGAGTTCCCTTTTTCTTTGGATGCTCTTCCCTATTTAGCAGCCCCAAGGAACAGCACGGATTGGGGATGGAGCAGTTCCCCCAAATGAATGTCAACGATTATTTGCGGCGGCGCCTGATTCTACATTTTCGTCTGTTTCCGGCACAGGAAACTCAATCCGCACACGAGCGACAGCGCGCCGGTCCACGTCTAAAACCTTGATGTGCACCTGCTCATTGTAAACTACTTCATCATTAATCAATGGAGGCCGGCCTAATTGGGTGATCACTAAGCCCCCTACTGTTTCAACGTCCGGCAATGATGATTCGTCGCCTATATAAACTTCTTCGATTAAGTCATCTACCAGGTAATCACCGGCAACCTCCAAGACGCCAGGGGCGATTTCAACATAAGGCTCTTTTTCCAGGTCGAATTCATCGCGCACCTCGCCCACGACCTCTTCCACGAGGTCTTCCAGGGTGACGATGCCCGCCATTCCCCCAAATTCGTCCAGGACGACAGCCATGTGCAATCTTTGTTGTTTGAATACGGCCAACAAAGTTTCGACAAACTGATCTTCCGGGACGGCCGGGGCAGTGCGCAGAACGAGGCGCAGATCAAAAGCAGTGGAGGGTTTGATACTCTGACGAATCAAATCCTTGAGGTGTAATATGCCGATGATGTGGTCTAGATCTGTGTCGTAAACGGGGAATCGACTATGACGGCTCTCAGTTACTAAGGCGAGCAGTTGGTCGCGCGGTATATCTAAGGGGATGGCCTGGACTTTAATGCGCGGAGACATGATCTGGCCGACAGTACGATCGCTGAAGTCGAAGATGTTGCGGATCATCTCTTCGGCATCTTCTTCAATTAAGCCACCTTCAGCGCTCTCTACGACGATTAGTTCCAGTTCCTCAGGAGCCAGGAGCCGCGATTGTCCATGGGCCGGTGGAACACGGAACAGTTTAAGCAAAAGATTACCAATCCCATTGAGGACGCGCACGGGAATATTGAGAATGGTTTGTGAAACCTGCATGGGACGGGTGAGTTGCAATGCGGCTCCAGAGGCATCAATCAGGGCCAGGGTTTTGGGCACCATTTCGCCGAGTACGACGTGTAGATAGGTTAGCAGACCCAAGGCAACGAAATAACCCACGCCGCGGGCGAGCGATTCACTCATGTCGAGCCAACCTACTAAGTAGGCTTCGATAAAGTGTGATATTCTGGGCTCGCCATACATGGCCAGGCCAAGAGATGCGATGGTGATCCCCAACTGAGCCGTGGCGATATATTGGTCCTGTCGCGAGCGGGATTCTACTACGTCCAGGACTTTCTGCGCCTTGTTGTTGCCCTCATTGACCAATTCTTCCATCTGTGTCGGCCGAACGCCGATGATGGCGAATTCGGAAGCCACGTATAGGCCATTAAGCAAAATCAGGAGCAGGATAATAACCATAGGTATGGCGAGCACCGTAATCGAAGGCAATTCGCCCTCAGCAGCCTCGAAGATGAGGAGTAAGAAGCTCATTCCTGGAATGCCCAGGGATAGGAGAAAGAGCTTACTCATGATCCACCACTTCCCATTCAGTAAAGCTTGTGGCCGATTCAGAGGGGGGCAACTGTAGTGATACTTCTTGCACGCTCAAATCTTCCATCGCTTCTACACGAATCGCCGTTTTGCCTGCCGTAACTTCATCACCTTGGGCAGGGGGACGCCCCAGTAGGCTGAAGACGAGGCCGCTTAAGGTATCTGATTCGACGGGCAAATCCAATTCCAGGTACTCATTAACATCCGTCACCAGTAGATCGCCGCGTAAGTAGACCCGCCCTTCTTTGTCCCGAGCAATAAGCGCCATTTCATCATCAAATTCGTCTTGCAACTCACCGAAGATCTCCTCGATCAGATCCTCAAAGGTGATGAGTCCTGCGGTTCCACCGAACTCATCGAATACGACTGCTAGATATTTGCGACGGGTATTTAATTTTTGCCATACGTCAGTGACAGGCATGGTATCAGGCACGTAAACCACTTCGCGAAGGACGCTTTGTAGATTTTGCTCATCGCGAACATGTAGTCGGAATAGATCTTTGACATGAACAAAACCATTGATGTCATCAAGCGATTCGCCATAGATGGGTATGCGCGAAAAGCCTTCCTCAATGGCTAGTTCTAACACATCCAAAACGCTGCTGTTTGTCGGTGCGGCGATCATTTTTGTACGATGCAGCATGACCTGTTTGGCGGTTAGCTCGCGCATGCGGAAAGCGTTGCGCAGCATTTGCCGTTCCACATCGTCTAGCAGGCCGCCTTCGTGGCTTTCTGAAACGAGTAATTCGATCTCTTCCGCAGAATGCACATTGGGAGGTTTTTCCGATGGACGATGCCCCAGCAGACGCAGGACGAGGACCCCGCTGCCATTGAACAGCCAAATAAGCGGCGCGAATAATTTCAAGGAGATCTTCATGGGCCAGACGACGCTCATGGCCATTCTTTCGGGATATTGGATAGCGACGGACTTGGGAAACAGCTCGCCCATGATGACCTGCAAGGTTGTAATGCTCAACAATACGAGGGTCACGGATATGGTATTGGCCAGCACCAGTGTTGCCGTGTCGGAGTCTCCGCCTAGTAGATCGACGATGGAAGGCCAATTTTCTAGCATTGCAGCAACTGGCTCAACAAGGCTGCGGGAGATCACATTTTGTCCATAGGCACCCAACACGAGTGAGGTAATCGTGATGCCGATCTGGCAGCCGGCTACGTAACGGTCGAGGGCCTTGTTGTTTTCCAGGAAAGGCAGCAAGGCTTGCGCCAAACGATTGCCTCGGCCGGCCATTTGGCTGATCTTCGTTCGGCGGGCTGATACGGTCGCAAACTCGGCAGCCACGTAGAAGCCATTAAAAAAAACCATCAAGGCGACGGTGGCGATGATGATAATCACATTCATATTTGTTTTCTAGGGCGATTAGCGACAAACATGCTAATTTGACTTGTCAGGTAAAGGACGAGGTGTTGAGTAATGCCAGTCTGGGGCGTCGTTAATTGGCGCTCAGCGGATGGGAGCCTATCAGTAATAAAAAGAGATTTGGGGCGCGAGTCAGGAGGTTCTGATGCTGGTTCGGACACTACGTACGCACTCCCCAGTGTCCGGACAATGTTTCTGCCATTATTGGTTTGCTGGTTGACATGAAAGGTAAAAAAACACCTACTTAATGGTTTCGCCGAGCTAGTCGTCAACAGTTTGTACTTAATCGATCATTTATCGCGTCTGAAAACGAACTCACGGAAGTTGGTCTAAATCTGATTGGATTATAGAAAAGAGGGGGGAATTGTCAAACCGGCTGAGGATTGACTTCCAAAACGTTTTGGATTATACTGAAAACATTATCCAAAACGTTTTGGATGAACCGGTCCACACCGTTAACAATGACCTAACGGCCACCAGGGTTAAGCAAGCGAGGGAAAATGGCCGTCACACTAAAGGATATCGCAAATAAAGTAGGTGTCTCGGTGACTACTGTTTCGCGTGCCCTGGCCGGATATAGCGATGTGTCGCCAACAACACGGGAGCGTATCAAGGCTGCTGCCACTGAATTAGGCTATTTCCCCAACATTACCGCGCAGAGACTGCGCAAACAACGTACAGATACTTTGGGCTTTATTATGCCCACTTTTGGCGCGCGTTTCTCAGATCCCTTCTTTAGTGAATTTATTGCTGGTATTGGTACTGAGGCTGCTGATCATGAATATGATTTGTTGGTTTCGACGCACGCTCCAGACAGTGAAGGAGAGGCCAATGCTTATCGACGAGCGGCAAGAGGTGGCTGGGCTGACGGGTTGATCGTCGTACGGACGAGAGAAGATGATTTACGCTTAAGGCTGTTGTGTGAAAAGAATTTCCCATTTGTTGCCTTTGGCCGCACAGACGATGAATTGGACTTTCCTTACGTAGACGAAGATAGTGAAGCAGGTATGGAGATGTTAGTTCAACATTTCATTGACCTAGGTCACCGGCACATTGGATTTATTGCTCCTCCGCAAGGGTTGATGTTTGGTCGTTATCGTTTACGTGGTTATTATCAAACCATGGCTAAGAATAATTTGACTGTTCTTCCAGAATGGGTGATGGAAGGGGATATGACTCAGCATGGAGGCGCCCATGTTGTGAAAGATTTGCTCACCCTCGATCCACGGCCGACGGCCGTTATTTGCAGCAATGATCTGATGGCGATTGGTGCCGCAAATCGGATTCAGCAGCAGGGTTTGATGGTTGGTAAAGATATAGCCCTTGGGGGGTTTGATGATATTCCGCTTGCCGCATTTGTAACCCCGCCCTTAACAACTTTGCACCAACCTATTTACGAGATCGGTCGTCGCTCCTGCGCGATGTTGATCAATATCTTGAACGGTCGAGTCCCGCAGAATGAGCACATTCTGCTCACACCATCCTTAGTTGTGCGCGAATCTAGCGGGCCAATGCTTTATGAAAGGAGGTGACCAGATAGGAGAAGGTAGAAACTGTTGGATTAGGTCAAGTCGAAGTCTTATTAGGTTTTTAGTTTCTTGAAGCACAATGGAGGTGCTAAGAAGATGAAGAAAATAGTTTTAATTGGTCTAGTAGTTTTGAGTCTAGCTTTGGTATTGGTAGCATGCCAGCCCCAAACTGTAGAAGTAACGCGTGTTGTTACAGAAACGGAGATGGTGACTGAAGAGGTCGAAGTTACCCGGGTTGTGACCGAGACTGTCACGGAAACGGAGACGGTCACCGAAGAGGTCGAAGTTACCCGGGTTGTCGAGATGGAAGCAGAACCCACTGACATGACAGTCGTTGAATTTTGGACCACGGACAATGAAGAAGATCGCGTGGATACGTACGAGGCCGTCGCGGCAAACTTCATGGCTGAGAACCCGGGGATTGAGGTACGTATCGTTCCTATTGAAGAGGGCGGTATCACCCAGCGAATCGCCACGGCTCAAGCAGCCAACCGTTTACCCGATATCGTACGCATGGGTATCGAACGTGTCGCTGCCTTTGCTGCCGATGGCATTTTGGATGAAGAAGCGGCTCAAGCTGTTATTTCCAGCATCGGCGAGGATGATTTCCGTACCGGTCCATTGGCCATGGTAACCAATCCGGCTACCGGCAATTATGCAGCGATTCCTTATGATGGGTGGATCCAGGCGATCTGGTATCGTCAAGATGTGTTTGATGAAGCAGGTTTGGATTCTCCAACTTCGTGGGAGGCCATCCAAGCCGCCTGTGAAAATTTGCCAGGTACCGGCAACTTGTTGTACGCTGTGACATTGGGGACCGATCCTGGTCAGAATTACGGCCATCAGGTTTTCGAACAAGTGGCGATGTCTAACAACGCCTGGCCCTTTGACGAAGCTGGCAATGTGACAATGAACACGCCAGAGATGATTGAAGCGCTACAGTTTTACACGGATCTGCAGACTTGCGCGGCTCCAGGACCGCAGTATTGGCGAGGCGCCCGTGAAAACTACCAGTATGATCAGTCGGGCATGTTGTTCTACAGCACCTATATCATGGATGACCTGGTGGATGGGTCTGGTCTGGAAGACGGCGGTAATGTAGAGATCGCCATCGAAGACTTGCCAGGAAACACCGGATTTGCGTCGGAAATGGTAGGTCCTAATGGTGCGGCTTCATACGGCCAATTGGTTACTTTAGGCCTAATGCAGGGTGCAAGCCCCGAAGCGCAAGCTGTGGCTGAATATTTCCTGACTGAAGGCTACCAAGATGTTTTGGCCCTGGCGCCATTTGGCAAGGTCCCCGTTCTTGAGAGTGCTGTAGAAGGGTGGAAGGGTAGCAGCGACTATTTCGCCAACTACTCTCCCGAAACTTTGGATCAAATTGCCAACGGATTTGAGACAATGCAACGTTGGCTATTCCGTCCCGATTACGATGCGGCACAACGTGCGGTCATCGGCGACATCGAGGGTCGCCTGTTGATTCCCGAGGTCGTTAGCAATATTGCCCTTGAGGGCATAATGACACCGGAATCGGCGGCCGAGTTCTTGCAAACAGAAGTTGAAGCAATGTTGGCTGAGCGTCAGGCTGAAGCCGAATAGTAATAGCCGGATCAGACGAGTCGTAAGGGGCAGAGGCAACTCTGTCCCTTACATCCAGAAGGGGTATGCCATGACTTCGCTTACTGAGTCTACAGAAGCTTCAAGGCCATCTCGCTCCCTAAGTTGGCGTAGACGATGGAAATCGCAAAATGCGCAAGAGGCGCGCCTGGCCTGGGTTCTTATCTTGCCCACAGCCGTTATTGTTTTTGGATTGGTTGTATTCCCCGCAATTTTCAGCATATGGATAAGTTTTCATAAGGTGGGTCTCGGCGATCTTAACAATGTGTTTCAAACGCCATTTGTTGGTTTGGACAATTTCAGATCGGTTATTAATGACTTTGCCTTTAAGCCAGGTCCCTTACCTCAAGAATGGGCAGAGGCAAACATCCTCCAAAAGATCTGGCTGGCATTAACAAAATGGAATTGGGGTGCAGCCATCACAACGATCGTTTTCTCCTTTGTTTCTACGGCGTGGACGTTATTGTTGGGCTTGGGCGCGTCTCTTTTGTTGAACCATCCGTTTCGAGGTCGCGGGGCAACGAGAGCGATATTTCTAGTTCCTTATATTGCCCCCATCGTTGGGGTGGCCTTTGTTTGGCGCTGGATACTTGATCCGCGACCATCAGGTGTTCTAAACGATGTGTTATTGAATCTGGGTGTAATTGATCTGCCGGTAGCCTATTTGGCACAGCGAGGTCTTGCTCTGTTGTTGGTTATTCTCTTCACAGGTTGGCGCTATTTTCCTTTTGCCATGTTAATGATCCTGGCTCGTCTGCAGGCTATCGACAAGACGATGTATGAAGCAGCCCGGGTGGATGGGGCGAGTACATGGCAGCAATTTTGGTATGTAACATTACCTGAACTTCGCTATGTACTTGGTGCCATATTCTTATTGCGGCTCATGTGGACCTTCAATAAGTTCGACGATATTTTCCTCCTAACCGGCGGTGGTTTTGGCACGAAAGTGTTACCAATTCTGACTGTGGAGTTCAGTTTTCGCTTGCGAGACTTTGGCAAGGGTGCAGCAACAGGGATGATCTTGCTGGTTATGCTGGTGATCTTTCTGCTCTTGTATACGAGATTTGTGATGAGAAATGTGGAGGACTCGTGATGAGTAGCCATACAGTTGCTTCTGATGAAAGAATGAGTCCGCTGGACCGCATGGCCCGATCGCTGACATGGAAGCGATTTATCTTCCTAACTGCGCTGTTCATGTTTCTGGCAGTGATCGTTTTTCCTTTTTACTGGATGATAAGCTCCTCTTTTAAAACAAGGGCTGAAATCGGTGCGCGTGAACCAGTTTATGTTCCTGAATCCTTAAACCTGGATGCGTATCGAGAACTGTTCGATCCCAGCCACCCCAGTTTCCAAGAGTTCGGCCGGGCAATTATCAACAGTCTGCTTGTTTCCATTCCTACTTCGTTAATTGCCGTCGTTCTATCTGTATTAGGTGCATATGCAATCGCTCGCCTAGCCTTCCGGGGCAAGAACATAATGTTGAATGGCATATTGATGATATATTTATTTCCCGGGGTGCTGATCATCATACCCCTCTTTGCCATGTTAGCCCGGATGGGTACGGCGTTAGGATTTGATGTCCAAGACAATTTATCTGTATTGGTATTCACATATCTGGCGCAAACGCTCCCCGTTGCTCTCTACATGCTGGTTAACTATTTCCGTACAATTCCTTCAGAAATTGAACAGGCTGGGTTGATAGACGGCTGCAGTAGACCCGGAGTCATTTGGCGTATTACCTTACCGTTGGCGATTCCTGCCGTCATTTCCGTGGCTATCTACACTTTTATGATCGCCTGGAATGAGTTCTTGTATGCGTTCATATTTTTGAACGATAGCAATATGTTTACTATGCCGATCGCGGTCAATACGATTTTTAATGATCCCAGCCCACGTCCCCACGTGGTGATGGCTGCTTCGACGATTATGACGTTGCCGGTAATGTTCCTTTTTCTAGCCATGGAACGTTATTTGGCAGAGGGCTTATCGGCGGGCGGAGTGAAGGGATAGGATGTGCTCGATGTTGACGATCTAACGCTGGGAATCTGCTGTAACCCGTTTTGGGGTCGCTTTGCCCTACTTGTTGCGAAGAGAATAAGAGGATAATCTGGTGACGTTGGTCCACGACATGCGTTGGACGTCGCAGAAACTTGCTCGGCGATTGCGTCTGGTTGAAGAGATGTACCATCACCGACCTGATGCGCAGCGGCTTTATCGCAACAGTTTTATCGCTCTTGAGGATTATGATGAAACGGCGTATACGGCGGAGTTGGAGAAATTGTCAGCAACGATAGAGATTAAGCTGCGTGAATTCGTCGCCGAGAAGCATATTAACTTCCTGATCGCGGAGAATGTGTGGTCCGTGGCTGTCAATCCGGCCGTGGCTCCCGCCCTGGCGCGGGTGATGCGCGATCTTAGTTTGCCAACAGTGGCACATAACCATGACTTCTATTGGGAGCGCGTCGATGGCGCAACGCTGACCTGTGGTACGGCCGATCCTTCAGCAGCGAAGATTGCATTGTCCTGGTTCTGGCCGGGTATGCACAAGATGAACCTACCGGGCGATATCTGCGTCAATTAAAGCAAAAAATAGAGCAGACTTGCATTGATGCCCATTTTATTGAAGAGTTTGTAGAACGGAGGAGGCAGTTGAGAGCGAGTCAGAAGGTCTATTCGCTATGGGACACGTATGTGTTCGCTGACTTTGTCACCTATCCGAGCTTATGGGAAGGGTGGGGCAACCAACTAATGGAAACATTGCGTGCACGGCTGCCATTTATGCTCTTTGAATATCCTGTCTACAAAGTTGACATTAAAGACAAGGGTTTTCACACTGTCTCGTTGGGGGTGAAAATCGATAGCCGGGATGAGCAAGGTCTCGTACAAGTGGCGCCTGAAGTGATGGAGGCGGCTGCAGAGGAGGCAGTGGAGTTACTCGTCGACGGCGGCATACGTCGCGAGACGGTGCAACACAATTTTCAAACGGCTCGCAAGTATTATCCCTTAACAGCTCTGCGCGGGTATTTGGAACAGTTGGTGGGTTGAACAAGAGAGCAAGATCAATGAAGATTTGTTCTTCAAGCAGATTGAAACTGTATCTAACGTAAAAACAGGGTCAAGACCATGACGCAACAGCTCACGGATCATCTTCTTTTTCTATATGGTGAAGAGCTAGCAACCAAGATCTATCCGCGCCTGGTGGAGTTGATGGCCAGATACCGTCAAAAGCTGAAAGTCGCGCCAGTGAAACCAGTCACCTACTTCGACGAGCAAGATTGTGTGTTGATCACTTATGGTGACATGGTACAAGAAGCGGGTACTCCTCCCCTGGACACCTTGGCCAACTTTCTGGAACAGACCGTCAAAGGAGTGATCAATACAGTCCACTTGTTACCATTTTATCCCTACTCGTCGGATGATGGATTTTCGGTAATAGATTACAAACAAGTTGATCCGAACTTAGGCAGTTGGGAGAATGTGGCGCGATTCGGCCGATCCTTCGAGCTGATGTTTGACGCTGTTGTGAATCATATCTCATCAGAGAGTCACTGGTTTCAAGGTTTCCTACGTGATGAATCGCCTTACAAAGATTATTTCACCGTCGTCCAAGCAGGGACAGATCTGTCGCAAGTATTTCGCCCCCGGGAGTTGCCGCTATTGACTGAAGTGGAAACGGTCACCGGACAGCGGCAAGTCTGGACGACGTTCAGCGCGGATCAAATTGACTTAAACTATGCCAATCCTGAGCTATTGCTAGAAGTTGTTGAGATTTTACTTTTTTATGTTTCCCATGGCGCCAGATTCATCCGTCTCGACGCCATAGCTTTCATATGGAAGGAAATTGACACTTCGTGCATCCATCTACCACAGGCGCACCGGATTATCCAACTGCTAAGGTCCGTGTTGGATGAGGTCGCCCCGGATGTTGTGCTTATCACAGAGACGAACGTGCCCCACAAGGACAATATTTCTTATTTTGGCGATGGCATAAACGAAGCGCAGATGGTGTACAATTTTTCGCTCCCGCCTCTGACACTGCATGCGTTCCACACGGGCAATGCGCAGACCCTTTCCCGCTGGGCGGCTACCCTATCACAACCCTCAGAGGCAACGACCTTTTTCAATTTCCTTGCTTCCCATGATGGCATAGGTGTAACGCCGGCCCGGGATCTACTATCCGACATTGAGATCGCAAACATGGCGCGGCGAGTTGAGGCCTTAGGTGGTTACGTTTCTTACCGGACTGCCCTGGACGGTTCGAAGCGTGCTTATGAATTGAATATCAACTATCTGGATGCTTTGGGAGATGCAGATCAGACAGGGCAAGATCCGGAAATAGTGGCCATGCGCTTCATTGCATCACAAGCGATAATGTTGGCCTTACGCGGTGTGCCAGGTATTTACTTCCACAGCTTATTTGGGTCCCATAATTGGCTCGAAGGTGTCAAGCAGACGGGCCGAAAGCGAAGCATCAATCGCCAGAGACTACAGCGGAATAGGCTGGAGGCTGAGTTGGCAAATAGCGGTTCCTTGCGCCAGCGTGTGTTCTCCTCCTATTGTCGCCTGCTTAAAGCGAGGGCCGCCGATCCGGCATTTCATCCCAATGGCGATCAAATCGTTCTAGATTTGAATCCAGCGATATTTGCAGTACAGAGAACTTCGCCTGACGCTCTTTCCACGGTATTCTGTGTGCAAAATGTGTCCGCAGAGTCACTGCATATCCGATTACCGGTGAGAAACAGCGCCCTGAAGGAACTAGTAGGCGGCAAAACGCATAGAAGTGACGATCTCCGCGTGCGTCCCTATGAGGTGCTATGGTTGCGTCACAGTGCTTGAGAAAGCGACCTTTTTTCAATCAGTTTGGGTCCTCGATAGAGAGTGCTTTAATAGCGGGAAGGATGGTTCCATTAAATTCCTGCCCTGAGATTTCTTGGTCTGAGAAGGTCAAGGTGATCCAGTTTGGTTGATCTGGCAGCAAGTCCAGTGCGCTGATAGCCAATTCTGCGACCATTGACTGCTTGTCTACGCTCAGTGCTTCCGGGGGTGTGCCATTTAGGCTTGCGTAAATATTTTCGGGAGTATTTGTACCCATTGTTAACTTAAGCAAAAGATCCCGATCTTTGCCTGCGAATGCCGCGGGGCCTACGATGATGTTGGCCGGATTGCAAAGGGTATCTATTGACTCTCCTTTTTGATAGGCAAAACCGACAAAGATAGTGGAGATAGGCCATCTGCTGAAGATAGCAGGCAAATAGATCTTGTTTCCAGAGGCTATATGCTTGCGTTCGTTTTGATCTTGTGTTTTCCAGTTTGTGGGGAGGAACCAGTTGGGACCTGGGGCGAGATGCATGGCAAGCTGTGCCTCTTGAGGTGCGACAGGTTGGCCAAGTTGGTAAGGGGATAGCACAATGCGCTGTGCTGCGAGGGATGTCTTAAAGTAGTCTTTGTTGCGGCTGCAAATCAGTTCTTCATTGGCTAAGAACTGTGGATAATGCCAGCTAAAGAGGTATTGTGGCGCGCGATCAATATTGGGGGACAGCATATCGCCGTTCCAGCGAATCGTTTGTGAATTGAAGAGGCCAGCGAAGCTATTAATGGCAACGCTTACTGTCGCCAGGATCAGAAACAAGGCTGTCAACCAATGTGAGGTCCTTTCTGAAAGCTTTGTGCGCATTAGGTGCCAGGATGCTATTGTGATTAGAATCAGAGCCGGTACAACATCGGTGAGCAAGCGGGGACCGTAGCTGTGCCCACCCCACCAATGTCCGAAGCGTGAGACGGACAGCACAGCGCAAAAAAACCAGACGACACCAAACCAGAGGAGCAAGGGCAATCTGAAGCGCATTTTGAAAGCGAGGATTATAAGGAGGGTGGCAACCACCAGGAACATGGGGCTGAATACAAAAATCCCTCGGGATGGGCTGAAAAGCAGACCGTAAAGCGTCAATATGAAGGGAGTATCGCCGGTGCCAAGACGCCCTGGTATGTAGTATGGCGGTAACCAGGTTCCATATTCACCCTTTGAGAAGACGACAAACAGGGACAATAAGATGAGGGCAGTAACGGCCGTTTTGATGAAATAGGATCGTTGCCGGAATGCGATGAAGAGGAGAGCCATGATAATAAATATTACGGCCGTAGGGCGGCTGAGAAAGGCCGCGAAAAGCAGGATGCCGAGGATGTAAGGATCCGCTCGGTTGGCGCCGTTATGTTCCAGGCGAATCAGAAGCCAGAGACCTAGCAGAATAAAAAGTGTCTCCGAGCCCAGGTTCCAGAGGGCTGTGCCGATGGTGCTGATCAAGGCAGTGCCAAGCACAACGATCGCCGCCAGCAGGACGCTATTCTCTGGAGAAAGGTAATAGATGCAAATGCGATAAATTATGAAGAATAGGGCGACGGATATGAGGGCGGATATCAGGTTCTGCAACCAGGCATCGTCTTCGACGTTGCGCATGTCGAGGCCAAACCAATTGGCAACCCAAACGATCGGTGTGACGAAAAGGGAGGTTCCGATTGGAAAGAAGTAATAGGTGTGGTTGTTTACGGTCTTAAGACGAGCATCACTGTCCAATACAGATCCAAGATCAGGCTTGTAATCGTCTATTTTGATCGTGCCGTATTCGACCAGGGCTTGGGAGGTAAGAAGTGTATAGGTTGGATCGCTGGACGTATAGGAGACTGGAGATAGATAGGCCAGAAGGAATATCGTGACCGCAAACATAGCCAAGGCAAGATGGGTTTTCGACAATATGCTCATTTGCTTTCCAGGACAAGATCAGGTAGTTCACTTGCGCTCAAGTATATCAAAAGAAACCCCGCTTACGATGCGCATAAACTCAGCAATTTCCAATTAGTGGGCGGTCTCCAGGTGTAAAAAAATGGCGCGTCTCGAAACTCCGCGTAAGGTCTGATAAAATGTGGGTATGGAATCAACTATTACCAAACCCCTAATCGTCGCCTTTGTGGCAGACATGATGTTCACCAGCAAAATCGAAAACGTAATTCGCCATCTGGATTATCGGGTGCAATGGATCGAACGTGCGGCCGATATTGGCGATGGATACCAGGATGACCAACAGGAGCCGTTGGGCGAAATGCTGCATGGCCGGGAGGGCCAACTATTTGAGAAAGTGACAGCATGGCAGCCGGCCCTGTTGCTGTTTGATCTTTCCAATCAAGCCATTCCCTGGCGACGATGGATTCCAATGCTTAAATCTTCGGCGGCTACGCGGCAGATTCCAGTCATGACTTTTGGCTCTCATATGGATGTCGATACAATGCAAACGGCGAAACAAGTTGGCGCTGACTTTGTTTTTGCACGCTCTCGTTTTGTGGCCGGCATGCCGCAGCTGCTGCAAGATCACGCGCGGATTCCAGATTATGAGGCGATCATTACAGCTTGCCAGGGCCGTCTGCCGCCTCTCGTCATTAGCGGCATAGAACAATTCAACTCAGGAGCGTATTACGCATGTCATGATGACCTGGAAGAGGCGTGGCGACAAGACGACAGCGCCGGGCGCGATCTGTACCGTGGAATATTGCAGGTCGCCATCGCCTACTTTCAGATTGAGCGAGGGAACTATCGCGGGGCGATGAAGATGCTCCTGCGCTTACGCCAGTGGTTGGAACCCCTGCCTGGCGTATGCCGCGGGGTAAATGTGGCAAAGTTGCGCAAAGATGCCGCGGCCGTACAAGAAGCGCTGGCGGCATTAGGACCGGAGCGAATCAGCGAATTTGACCACACACTCTTCAAACAAGTTGAGTCTGGCCTTGATTAACACCGGACGCTGATTCGTCAAAGCGACTGTTTGCTCCGGCGACGGACGCGCACGCGCCGGATCCATTTCTCGATTTCTACGGCAATAAATACGACCAAACTGATCACCAAAGCGATCACCAGATCGCGCAGCGTCAACGGCTTTGTATTGAAGAAGCGCTGAAAGAACGGTACGTAGATAAGCACTAGTTGCAGCAAAAAAGTCACGGCGATGGCAATGTTCATCAGCCTGTTGGAAAATAGGCCAATCTTGAACACAGATTCTGTGTTGGAGCGAATGGCCATGGCGTTTCCCATCTGAGCCAGCACCAGGGTAGTGAAAATCATAGTCTGCCAGACACCCTGCGGATCTTCGAGCCAGTAAATGTAGCCGATTCCAAGCGATATCAAGCCCATCAGCATTCCAATCCAGATGACGCGCCAGCCCATGCCGCGACTGAAGATGCTTTCTTTTGGATTCCAGGGCGGCCGTTGCATGATGCCCTTTTCAGACTCTTCTACGGCCAAGGCAAGACCAGGCAAGCCATCTGTGACGAGGTTGATCCATAGGATCTGGGCGGCTGTCATTGGCAATGGCATGCCGAGGAAAGGGGCTATCAACATCACAAAGAGTTCGCCAGTGTTGCTGGACAGCGTGTATTTAATGAATTTGCGGATGTTATCGAAGATGGTACGCCCTTCTTCAATAGCAGACACGATGGTAGCGAAGTTATCGTCGAGTAGGACCATGTCGGCTGCTTCTTTGGAGACATCTGTGCCCGTGATGCCCATGGCAACGCCAATATCAGCTTTCTTAAGTGCAGGGGCGTCGTTTACACCGTCACCAGTCATGGCAACGACCTGGCCCTTGTCCTGCAGCGCTTCGACTATATTGAGTTTGTGTTCTGGAGAGACGCGTGCATAGACTGAAACGTCGTCCACGACCCGCTCAAGATCGGTGACTGTCATCTGTGTTAGATCACGTCCGGTTAAATTATGTTCATTATCGGCGATGGTTAAATCCTGAGCGATATACTGGGCAGTGAGCGGATGATCGCCTGTTATCATTACCGGACGGACGCCTGCTTTGCGTGCGGTGCCAACGGCATTTTTTACTTCTGGGCGGGGTGGATCAATCATACTGATCAGGCCGACGAAGATCAGCTCCTTTTCCACAAGCTCTTTACTGGGTTTGGCCGGAAGATCTTCCATGGTGCGGAAGGCTACACCCAGTACGCGCTGGCCTAATTGAGCCTGGCGGGCGTTGGCGGCTAAAACACGTTCGGACATTTCTCCATTAATGGGAAGGATCTCTTGTCCGGTCCATATATGATCGCAGACGTCAAGTAGGCTGTCTGTCGCTCCCTTGCAAAAGGCTATGTATGGTATTTCTCGCCACGCTTCCTCTATAAACGGCCGTTCAACGTCTGCCTTGTGGATGGTTGTCATTCGTTTCCGTTCAGAGGTAAATGGTACTTCACCGATCCGTGGCATTTGATTTTCCAGCAGCTCTTTTGTATAGCCTAACTCCGCAGCGGCGACGATAAGAGCGCCCTCAGTAGGATCGCCAATGACCCGCTCCGTCCCATCTTCGTCGGTTTCCAAGACGGCATCGTTGCACAGCGCCCCGGCTTTAACCAGCAGACTTAAAGTGCGTTCTTCAGGCGGCTGTTCGGCATCTAATTCGGCGTCGAAAACAATCCCTTTACTGTTGACCAGGGTTTCGATGTCTTGTGATCGGCCGATGACATCCAGAAGCTTGACGGTCATACGATTCTGGGTAAGTGTACCTGTTTTGTCGGAACAAATGACAGTGACGGAACCCAGCGTTTCCACTGCCGGCAGACGGCGGATCAGCGCGTTGCGTTTGAGCATTCGTTGGGCTCCTAGAGCCAAAGTGATGGCCACGACAGCGGGGAGACCTTCTGGCACAGCAGCCACGGCCATGCTAATACCGACCAGGAATAAGTCTTCGAGCGCCTCGCCGCGCAGGAGGCCAAGCACGACGACTAGAGCGATGATCACCAAGGCAGCGGCGGCTAAGATTTTTCCCAGGTAATCCAGACGACGCTGTAAAGGTGTTTGCTCTTCTTCGACGCCCTGGATCAAATCGGCGATATTGCCCAGTTCGGTGTTCATACCGGTATCGGTGATTGCAATCGTGCCACGACCGTAGGTGACGACTGTGCCCATGAACACCATGTTGTGACGATCGCCAATGGCGACGTCATCCTCCGAAATGGCCGCCGTGTTTTTTTCTACTGCTTCTGATTCGCCGGTCAGCGCCGCTTCTTCCACTTTCAGGTTGACTTCTTCAAGAATACGGCCGTCGGCAGGCACATATCCGCCTGTTTCCAATCTGACCACATCACCGGGCACAAGCTGCAGTGCTGAGATCTCCTCCGTTCGGCCGCTGCGCCGTACATGGACGTTAGGCACTGACAACTTCTTCAACGCGGCAATTGCTTGTTCTGCGCGGTATTCCTGTGAAAATCCAATAGCGGCGTTGAGGACGACGATGGCCAAAATGATGACCGCATCACTGTATTCACCCAGAAGTAAGGAAACGATAGCCGCTACCAGCAGGACAACGACCATTAACTCCTTCATTTGATCCCAGATGATGAGCCAAGGGCTCTTTGAACCTTTCTCAATCAGTTCATTGGGGCCATATTTTTCTAAACGTAGCCGGGCTTCCTCATCGGATAAGCCATCCCGGGGATCTGTCTGCAAGTTTTCGATAACCTCGCTGGTTTCGAACTGATACCACTCACTCATGTAGTGACCTCTTTATTATCTGGTGACCAAATCCGTAGCAATTTACGATGGAGATGATGCTGTTGGTGTGGTTTGACGGATTGATCGGATCGAAAGCAAAGTTTATCACATTCTGTTCAAAGATAAGAATAGGAATCATCGCTTTTGGCATGTATGTTTGTTTGAGCTCAGGATGAATTATTCCTCAAACTGGTCGATAAGCCGTAGAATTATACCACTTTATTCGAGCGGAAAAACCCTGGAAAGTTGACAGGTTAAATGCTGTCTGCTACCATGCGGAGCATGATGTACGAAAGGCGTATCAGGACCCTATTTAATAGCACAGTGGAGCAGGACGCTGCCGCTGCTGCGGGCCAGACCCCCGGTCTGGATTGTTGTGTTGCCTGATTCACGCCGCTAAATCGGCTCCAACAACCGCCAGATTGGGATTGACCGGTCTGGCGGTTTTTTGTTGCTAAGATAAAATTCAGCGGACGGACAAGCTAGCTGCATGTTCAACAACAGTTTAGAGGATTAAATGAGACCAACAACCAGTAATGAAATCAGGCAGGCGTATCTGGACTTCTTTGCCGAATTTAACCACCAGGTAGTCCCTAGTTCGCCGTTGCCTTTGCATGATAATCCGACGCTGCTTTTTACCAACGCGGGTATGAACCAGTTTGCGGAGGTTTTCCTGGGCCAAGAGAAACGGCCGTACAATCGCGCCGTTTCGTCGCAGAAATGTATGCGCGTAACCGGCAAGCATAATGACCTGGAAAATGTAGGACCTTCCCCTCGCCACCATACCTTCTTCGAGATGCTAGGCAACTTCTCCTTCGGAGATTACTTCAAGAAGGACGCCATCCGCTTTGCCTGGGATTTTGTGACGGCAGTGATGGGATTGGAGCCGGAACGGCTTTGGGCAACCATATATAAAGACGACGATGAATCCTTTGAGCTGTGGCAGGCATACCTGCCGCCGGAGAAGATCTTACGTTTTGGCAAGAAAGACAATTTCTGGGAAATGGGCGACGTTGGCCCTTGCGGCCCCAATTCCGAGGTCTTCTATTACGTGGGCGATATGGAGAGTTGCGATCCGACGCAGCTCAATGCTGACGACGATGAAGAATTCTTGGAGTTCTGGAATCTGGTCTTCATGCAATTCAATCGTGAAAAGGATGGCAGCCTGACGCCTTTGCCCAAACCTTCCGTGGACACTGGTCTAGGGCTAGAGCGGTTGGCACGCATCATGCAAAAGACGGATAACAATTATGATACGGATCTGTTCACGCCAGCTATGGATCGTGTTCAAGAGCTACTTGGAGATTCGGACGCACAGCGGGATGAGAAATATGTCGGTTATCGCGTCATTGCCGATCACGGCCGTGCTGCGACTTTCCTTATCGGCGATGGTGTTCGCCCAGGAAGCAGTGGCGCCGGGTATGTATTGAGAATGCTAATTCGTCGCGCAGCCCGATTTGGAAGAGAAATTGGTTTCCAAGAACCGTTCTTGGCGGAAATAGCCAAGGTTTATATGGCAGAGATGGGCGAAGCATACCCTGAGCTAAAACATCGTCGCGACCATATCTTGCACACATTGACGCAAGAAGAAGAGCGATTCGCGCGCACATTGGATACAGCGCTGGTTCGCCTATTGGAAATTATGGATGATCTGCGTCATCAAGGAAAACAGCAAATCTCCGGCGAGACCGCCTTCAACTTGTATGCTACGTATGGTCTGCCGTTGGAAATAACGCGAGATTTGGTCATCGGACGGGGCTTCACTATCGATGAAGCTGGTTATAACCATGCACGCCAGGCGCATGTGTTTGCCAGTGGTACTGGTGCGTTTGGCGAGTACAAAACGGATCATAGCGTTTACGGTGATCTTCTGGCCGATTTGTTGGATTCGGGAAAGCTAGAAAGTGGCGTGGAGTACGATCCTTATTACGGTGCTCAAATGACCTCAGAGATTGTAGCCATATTGCGCGACGGTCAGTCCGTACGTGAGGTCAGCACAGGTGAACAGGCGGAACTCGTCACTGCAGCCACCCCATTCTATGTCGAGGCGGGTGGTGAAGTAAGCGACACTGGACGTATCTTGCTGCCAGAGACCGGAGCAGAGTTTCTAGTCGAGGAGATGCAGAAGCCGGTAGCAGGGCTTGTCATCCATGTTGGCCGGGTAATACAAGGAGCATTGACCCTAGGCGCAGAGGTTTCACTGCAAGTTGATGACCGGCGGCGCAGTGACATACGCCGTAATCATACGGCTACACATATTTTGCATAAAGAATTGCGTTCGCATTTAGGCGCACACGTGACGCAGTCGGGTTCGCTGGTCGCGCCGGATCGTTTGCGCTTTGACTTTTCTCACAGTGAGGCTGTAGACAAAGATACGTTGGCGGAGATCGAGGTCGATATCAACAGGGCAATCCTGGCTAACCGGCCGGTCCGAGTCAATTATATGGATCAAAAAGAGGCCATTGGCCAGGGGGCGATGGCCCTGTTCGGTGAAAAATATGGTGACATTGTGCGTACCATAAGCATCGGCACAGAGCCAGGCGCAGATGCATACAGCTTTGAGCTGTGTGGTGGCTTGCACGTTTCGGAAACAAATGATATTGGACTGTTTCGCTTCACCGGTGAAGAAGCAGTGGCGGCCGGAGTGAGGCGTGTGGAGGCGGTGACCGGGCGTGCTGCACAGCGTCTTATCGCAGATCGTCTGGACATATTGGATCGTGTGGCACAGTTACTAAATACGCCAGTTCATGACGTCGAAACGCGCCTGGAAACCATGCTGGCGGACCACAAGATAGTGCAAAAAGAATTGACGCATTTGCAGCGGCAGCTTGCCCGGTCCCAGTTTGACGGGTTGTTGGCCCAGGTACAACAGGTAGATGGGGTGAATGTGCTCGCGGCGCAAGTCGACGTGGCCACTGTTGACAATCTGCGTGAGATGGCAGATTGGTACCGGGACAATGTGGGCTCCGGTACAGCGGTTCTAGCTACTATCAGCAATGGCAAGCCGGTGCTTATTGCTACAGTCACCGATGATTTGGTTAGACGCGGTCTGAAGGCTGGGGATCTGGTGCGTGATGTGGCCAAGATTGTTGGCGGCGGTGGTGGTGGGCGACCGACCATGGCTCAAGCTGGCGGACGGGATGCAGGCAAATTACCTCAGGCCTTGGAAGAGGTTCCTGGACTGGTTGCAAAAGCGCTGAGCGAAAAGATCAAATCGTGAGCCAAGGGGAATACGATTCTGGGAGGCGGCATCTTGTATTTGAAACAGAGCGCCTATGGCGTTGAAATTAAGCAGGCTTTGGTAGACTATCTTTTTACACACACAGATTGTTCGGCCGTTGAAGCGACCCCTAACGTGGAGAATAAGGCATCGATCAAGATGCAGGAGGCGGTCGGCGGTGTGTGTGTGGGAGAAGCGACATTCCAAGTTCCAGAGTCTCGACGAGGATAACCAACCCCGGTCCATCACTATATTTACCATGTGTACCGGGAAAATTGGAAGCCAGGTTAGTTTCAGCTAAAAGACAAGAAAGGCGTCAGGCAATTGAAGGGTCATATCGACCCTTTTTTGCTATTCTTATGTCGATATGGATACAAAAGGTAAGGTCATGGCTATTGACCTGGGCGAAAAACGTATTGGCCTGGCCGTGAGCGATGCCACGCGAACGATTGCCAAGGCGTACGGCATTCTGACTCGTAAGTCGCGTCAAGAGGATTTCCGGCGTTATGCGGCTATCATCGCCGAGCAGCATGTCACCCTGCTTGTGATGGGCCTTCCCATTCCGCTCAGTGGCGTGGAAGGGCAGCGGGCTGCCTGGGTGCGAAACTATACGGCCGATCTTGGCGACCATATCGACACACCCATTGAATTCTGGGACGAAAGTTTTTCTACCAAACAGGCTGAGGCCAGTTTACGCGCTCGAGGCAAGAGGGGGAAGCAAGTGAAGGAGCGCGTCGACGCAGTGGCTGCTGCCTTCATCTTGCAGGATTATCTAGATGCTCATGCACCAACATTTAATCAATCGTCGGTGCCTGGCCAATTATGAGTGGCAATGATCTTGAACAAGCACGACCTGAAGTGACAAGGCGGCGACGTAGAAGTTGCCGCACCTCCTTGTTGCTGTTGCTTGTTTTAGCCTGCTTGACGGCAACGGTTTTAGCTGTATCGGCGGTTCGTTGGCAAGCTGCGCTGCGTAACAGTGGCATCAGTACTCTAGGCGCTGATCCGGACTTAAATTTTGCCCAGCGCCTCTATTTACAAAACTATCTGGCGAACCGGGGTGATGAGTTGCGCCAACCGGCTGGTGACGCGGACGATATAAGTTTCGTGATTTCAGCAGGGGCAACGGCCGATGTGGTCGTCAATAACCTGGTTGAATCCGATCTATTGAATGAACCTGAGCTTTTCCTCAACTATCTCCGCTTCTATGGCCTGGATTCCGCATTGCAAACGGGACAATTTACGTTGAATGGGCGGCTAACGGTGCCACAGTTGGCGGCAATGATTACAGAAGGATCGGCTCGTGATATTGTACTCAATTTCTTGCCGGGAATGCGCTTGGAAGAAATCGCTCAATATCTCACGGTGACCAGGCCTGCTGACATTGATCCGGCAGAATTCCTGGCTCTCGCCCGAAGACAGAGACGGTTTGACCTGGACCGGTACCCATTCCTCAATTCCTTGCCGGCCCAGGCATCCCTGGAAGGATTTCTTTATCCGGATACATATATCGTGCCTCCTAACGCTAATGCCATTTATTTGCTGGACCAAATGCTTCAGAACTTCGACCGGCAAGTTACCCCAGCCATGCGTCAGGCCTTTGGAGCGCAAGGATTGTCGTTGTCGGAGGCGGTAATCCTGGCCTCGATTGTCGAAAGAGAAACGATGACAGAGGAAGAAAGGCCATTAATCGCCAGCGTATTCTTAAATCGTGTGCAGGCCGGCATGCCTCTCCAGGCAGATCCGACCGTGCAATACGCGGTCGGATTTCAAGAGGACAAAAGCAGCTGGTGGAAGGTTCCTTTAAGCTTGGCCGATCTGGAATTTGAACATCCTTTCAACACTTATACTATCCCCGGTTTGCCACCAGGACCTATTGCCAACCCAGCCTTGGGATCTTTGCAGGCCATTGCCGAACCGGCACAGAGTGACTATTTATTTTTTGTTCTAGACTGCTTGTCAAACCCGGCAAGTCGCCATGTTTTCAGCCGAACATACGAGGAACACCTGGTTCATGTACAGAATTGCAGGTGAAACGTGCTATAAAGGATGCGGTGGCCGGGTTATGCCATTGCTCCTGTGTGCCTTTTTGCTGGTGGGATCTTTGCTTGCCCTGTCAGGCTGCCAGAGCGTGGCGCCTGTCGTCAAAGTAGGTCTTGTTGCGCCTTTTGAAGGCCGTTACCGCGATATAGGCTATGATGTCATCTACAGCGCCCGATTGGCGGTTCGAGAAATAAACGAAGCTGGCGGAATTGGTGGGACACGCGTTGCATTGGTGGCTTTGGATGACAATGGCAACCCTGAGTTTGCGCAGGCTACAGCAAACTCCATGGTGATCGATCCTGCAGTTGTTGCTGTGGTTGGGCATTGGTTGCCGGAAACCTCAGGCGTATCTGCGCCTATCTATGCACAGAATAACCTGCCGTTCTTACTGGGAGGCAGCGAACCATTCGCTGCCACTAATCCCGCGCATCTACCGGCCGGATTTGTCAATGCCTATGCTGCGGTTACTCCCTTCGATGAAATGCCTGGCCCTTACGCGGCGCCTGCGTATGATGCTTTCCAGCTGCTTTTTCAAGCCTTTGCTGTCGCTCAAGAGGAATACGGCGTCATCGATCGTTCCTCCGTGCAGACCGCGCTCATGAGTTTAGAATAGGAGCAAACATTGCCACAATTCATCCCAGGTCTTGAGCTGAACCGACGTTTTTACCTTGAAGTGATCTACCCGATCTTATCCAGGGAGTTCACGCATCTCCACTATTCGGCCGCCCGCCTTGGTACTGGATCTGAAGTTCTGGGATACGATACGCCGATGTCTGCCGACCATGATTGGGGACTACGCTTGCAACTATTTTTCAGCCAGGAAGATTTCGACAAGTATGGAGCGGAAGTGACCGAAAAACTGCGCCATGAATTACCGTATAATTTTCTCGGCTACTCAACCCATTTCGGCGAACCAGATGATGAAGGTACGCGTCTGCTGGCGCAAACGGACGGGCCGCGCAATCATCGTGTGGAAGTGTGGACGGTGCGCGGTTTCTTCGAGGAGTATATGGCTTGCGATCCATATCAGGAGCCAACTATTTATGATTGGTTAACCTGGCCACAACAGCATCTTCTAGGAGTCACCGCCGGGCAAGTGTACGCCGATGATCTTGGCGACTTGGCAATGATCCGGCACAAGCTATTGTACTATCCCCATGACGTGTGGCTATACTTGCTGGCTGCCCAATGGAGCCGTATTGGCCAGGAAGAGGCTTTTGTGGGCCGTACCGGTGATATTGGCGACGAGTTGGGATCAAGAATCCTGGCAGCACGGCTTGTACACGATCTGATGCAGCTATGTTTCCTGATGGAGAAGACTTATGCACCGTACCCGAAATGGTTCGGCGTCGCTTTTTCCAGGTTAACATGCGCCTCAACCCTTATGCCAACCCTATCACAGATCCTGGATGCCCAGGATTGGCGCGCGCGCGAGGATCATCTATGCCAAGCCTATGAAACAGTGGCCAAATTGCATAATGGCTTGCAAATAACAGAACCTCTGGCGACTGATGTACGTTACTTCCACGGCCGGCTGTTTCGCGTTATTGGCGCAGATAGATTCGTAAGCGCCCTTAGGAAGGCGCTAACCGACGAGACGGTGAGAGAAATCAGAACGAACATTGGCAGTATTGACCAATTCAGTCACAGTACAGATTTACGATCCTATTCTGAGCTACACAAAAAGCTGCAACTGCTGTACAAATAGGGGGAGGCGACGAGAAAAGAGGTGTAGAACGAGATTTGTCATATCGTTTCAGGTTGATTTTAGGAGGATAGACAATGTTTCGACGAATTCTTGGTGTAATCATTTTGCTGGTAAGTTTGATCATGGTTGCCATTCTACTAGCCGGTGCGTTTTTTGTAGGGCAGGCTGTGGATACGGTAGGTGATGGTCTTGATAACGTAATAGCGCTTACCGTGGACACATTAGATACTGTATCGGCGACGCTGGAACAGACCCAAGATACGATTGCTGAGGCGAACAACGCGTTGGATACGGCCACGGAGGCTACCGTTAATCTGGCCAAGACGGTGTCTGATACGCAACCCTTGATGGAAAGCATGACGAAAGTGGTTGCAGAAGATGTGCCTGATAATATCGAAGCGATTCAGGCGACGATTCCCAACATCACACAGGTCGCCGGGGTTATTGATACGACTCTGACGAGACTAAGTAACTTTGGCATAGAGCAGACTATTCCCATTCCTTTTAACCCAATTACGTTGGAATTCGACCTAGGCATCGATTACAATCCAGATGAGCCATTTGACGAGACAATTTCGGCGTTGGGCGATAGTTTGGAGGGAATGCCGGAAGAACTGCGCTCATTGCAAGGTGATCTGGAAACGCTTTCGGCTGATCTCGAGCTGCTGACTGAAAATATTGAGACGGCATCTGGTGACATAGAGGCCATCAACGAGCAAGTTGCCCTGTTTATCCCCATCCTGGACGATTACTTGCGCATTGTTGGGCAGATTAATGACTCCATGATGCAAGCCCGCGGGCAACTACTGGCTCAATTGGAGATAATCAAGACTGCCCTCACGGTTCTGTTCATTTTCCTGTCGCTGACGCAGTTGGCCCCATTGTACCTCGGCTGGGAACTGGTTACGGGAAAGCGACCTGGACAAGATGAAGAGAAGGAAGTGGTAGAAGGGCTCCCGCAGTCTCCGCCAGAAAAAGTGATAGAAGAGCCAGCGCAGCCAATTCCAGTGGTCAAGGAGTCTCCAGAGCTTGTTGGGGAGACGGTAATTGAAGATAAGGTAGAGGCTCCATCGGAAACTGTTGTCGACGCGCCAGGAGAAGCTTCACAGGAGACAATTGTCGACGCGTCTCCACTGCTGCCAGATGAAGAGTCTAGTGAGGCGCAGGCGTGATCTTTACCCGTAAATGGGAAAAAGCGGAAAGAACTCGCCCAGGTAACGTGATTGCCTCGCAAACGGCGCAATAGAGCCAGGCGATAACCACGTGTATGAGGTATGCCCTGGTAACTGATAAACAACGATTTCTGAGCTTTGTACTTGGGGTTTTGGCGATCTTGCTCATGGCTGGCTGTGCTGAGGGCGCGGTTGAAACGGCCGAACCAGCCGAACTGGATCGCCTGCCACCCCTGGAACCACTGATCGACGAGCTCTTACCTACGCCAACATTGGCCCCGGGCGTTCCAACCCGCCCACTGCCGACACCACCAATAACACCAACAGTGGAGCCGAGCGGCAGTCAGGGTGCAGAGGACGATGCAGCAGAGCCAACTATTCAACTAGGTCCGCCAACAGCCACACCGGAGATAACTCAACGGCTGGCAGTAGGGGCTGACTCGCTCGATATTGGTGATTATTCGGTTGCTATTGAGCAATTAAGTAAAGCCCTGCAACAAGAACCAAACTTGGAACCGGAGCTGCAGGCTGACACGCTTTTTAAATTGGGCATAGCTTATCTTGCTGACGGGCAGGTCGCCGAGGCGGCAACAATGTTCAACCAACTCTTCAGTCTGCCTGGTGATGAAGCCCCTTCCGCCGCTTATTTTCATCTCGCGGAAGCCAGCGCTTCTCTTGGCGACTATGAAACAGCCGTTGACGCCTATCGGACTTACGTCGACGCTAACCCGGACATGGCTGCATATATTTATCCGCTGATTGCCGAAACCTATTTGGCTATAGGTGACAGCGAGTCAGCCCTAGAAGCGTATGAGGCATCTCTATCAGGATCTTCACACCGCATAAAAGAATACGAAACGAGGCAGATTCTTGCCAGCTATTATCTAGCCGACGGCGATTATGAAGCGGCCATTGCCCACTATGAGGCCATCCAAGATTTTGCAGTGACCGGGCAAACCCAAGGTCAAATGATCTATCTGGCTGGCGCTGCAGAGCTGATGGCGGGCAATACGGATGCCGCTTATGAGCGCTTTCTGGTTGGCGTGTCCGAGTATCCCGAGGTTTACGAGAGTTATCTTGGTCTGGTCGAGTTGGTCAAAGCGGAGGTGCCGGTCGATGAGTTCCAGCGGGGCTTGGTTGATTTCCATGCAGCCGCCTACGCTCCCGGAATTGAGGCATTTGAGAGTTATATCACCGCAAATCCTGAGGATTACAAACCGGAAACACACCTGTATCAGGCCTGGTCATATGAAGCGCTTGAAGATTTGGAGGCTGCTTACACTCAACTAGATCGTTACGCAGAATTTGAACCGGCTGAGGCTCACCTAGAACAAGCTAACATGCGAGCGAGAACTGGTGAGACGGAAACGGCCGTTGAACTCTACCAGCAGTTTCTCGACGATTTTCCCGACAATGAGGAGGCACCGTTCGCGGCCTGGTGGGCAGCGGCACTGACTGAGCAGATGGGCGACGCGGAATCTGCGATTGCAAAATATGTCCGATTGGCCGACGATTTTCCCGAATACCAGGATGTGCCTGAAGCGCTCTATTATGCCGGATTGTTGGCGCATGATAACGATGATCTTGACACTGCATTTTCTCTTTGGCAGCGAGCTGCCGAGGATTACTCTGAAAGTACTTTTGGCAGCATGGCTCTAGTGCGTTTGCTGCGCGCAGAGCAAGAGGAAGAAAGCGATTTGCTGCCTGACTTACAGGATTTGGCCATAAACAATCGCAGCGCCGGTTATCCCGCTCTGCGGGCCAGAGACCTGGCTGCGGGGATTGAGCCTTTCGAATCCGTAACGCCTTTTGCGTTGGCCGAGAATGACTTGCAAGACAAAGCTACAGCCGAAGCGTGGTTGTTGGATCAACTGGAACTTGAAACAGAAGCCAACGACGATAATCTTGGCGAACTGAGTCCTGAACTGCGCGAGGATGAACGGCTGTTGGTCGGGGAGAAGCTGTGGGACCTTCGCCTATATGAAGACGCCAAACGCGAGCTAGAAGCGTTACGAGAGGATCAGGCCGAGTCCCTTCTTTCCAGTTACCAGCTTGCTCTCTTTTTTCGTGATCTTGGCCTTTACCGCTCATCGATTATCGCAGGGGCTACGGTCATGGACCTGGCTGAACAATCTGTACTTGAAACTCCACCCTTTATCGGCCGATTGGCGTATCCTACCTATTATGCAGAACAAATCCTGCCTCTGGCTGAGGAGTATGGCTACGATCCCCGTCTGCAGTTCTCTCTAGTGCGGCAGGAGAGCCTCTATGAGAGCTTTGCACGATCTGGGGCGGCTGCTCAAGGGTTGAGCCAGGTCATTCCAGACACCGGGGCGTGGATCGCGGAGCGTTTGCAGTGGCCCGAATACGAGAATGAGGATCTATACAAACCGTACGTGGGATTGGCTTTTGGCGCCTACTATCTTGACCAACAGCTTGACGCCTTTGAAGGAAACGTGCATGCTGCCCTGGCTGCCTATAATGCGGGGCCTGGTAATGCCGCTCGCTGGTATGAATTGGCCGGTAGCGACCTTGATCAATTCGTTGATGTGGTAGATTTCGCCGAGACACGCACCTACGTGCAGCGCATATATGCCGGATTCGATATTTACCGGTTCTTATACGAAGGGTAAGATCTGTCTCCAGCAGAGGCTCTATTGCTCGTTCAGAATCTCCCAGGCATGGCGATAAACTTCCAGGCGTTGCAGGTCGCGCTTGCTTAATGGAAAGGGAAGGCGGCGGATGTCCATGTTGTGGGTCAGGTCTGCCAACTTGACACGACGCGCCAAGGGATTTGGCTTGAGCGCAAGTATGTAATCCTCGTAACCTTCGGTCGTCTTGTCATGGGTGAGCAATTCGAGAGCATTAAGGACCGATTCGGAAAAACCTAGTGCGGCAAGCTCGCCCAGAGTAATTGAACTGTCCTCAACGACATCGTGGAGAACGGCCGTAATCATTTCTTCCTCATTGTCCATTTGCAGCATGATGTGCAATGGGTGCAGAATGTATGGCCGTCCCGATAAAGTTACGGCTCCTTCATGTGCCTCAAGTGCGATCGCCATGGCTGTTTCCAGCAAGTTCATCGTCTTTAATATGAAACAAATGCCTTTGGGTGCGTGGATTCTCTATGGCCTAATATGGCCTTCACCGTAGCAGACCCACTTGTAGGTAGTCAGTGCTTCTAGGCCCATAGGACCGCGAGCATGCAGCTTCTGCGTGCTGACCGCTACTTCTGCTCCCAAGCCAAACTGGCCACCATCGTTAAAGCGTGTGCTGGCGTTGACGAATACGGCCGATGAATTGATCGCGTTAACAAAGCGCGTGGCATTTTGCCAGTTGTTAGTCAAGATGCTTTCGCTATGTTCTGTGCTATGTGCATGGATATGATCTATGGCCTCTTCAATGCCACTGACTACTTTGATGCCCAATATGAGCGAAAGCCACTCTTGATCAAAATCATCTGGACCGGTGGGAACGACTTCTGCCTTGTGACCGTTACGCTGGAGAATGGCCAGTGCGCTGCCACAGGCACGAAGCTCGACGCCGCTTTCGGCCAGACGATTTGCTACGTCCGGTAGAAAATCAGCGGCGATGGAAGGATGGACTAAAAGCGTGTCCAGCGAGTTGCAAACGCTAGGTCGCTGTACTTTGGCGTTTTCGACGATATCGACCGCGCTTTCCAGATCTGCGCTTTCGTCTACATAAATGTGACAGATGCCAATGCCGCCTGTAATCACGGGTATGGTGCTCTGCTCTCTACATAGGCGGTGCAATCCTTGCCCGCCACGAGGGATGATCATGTCAATATATTCATCAAGCTTGAGCATTTGAGCGACAAGATCACGGTCGGGATCGTCGATATATTGGACGGCCGTCTCCGGCAAGCCCGCTTTTTCCAATGCGGCCTGGATAACCTTGACCAGGGCCAGGTTGCTGCGCAGCGTTTCGCTGCCACCGCGCAGAATGGCAGCATTGCCGGTTTTGAGGCTCAATGTGGCGATATCAATGGTTACGTTGGGACGTGCCTCATAAATGACGCCTAGCACGCCAATCGGAATCCTGCGCCGGCTCAGGCGCATGCCATTGGGAAGCATGCGACTTTCCAATTCTGAACCAATCGGATCTGGCAGGTCGAGAATACGCCGCGTGTCCGTAGCTAGAGCGGTTACACGTTCCGGCGTTAGAAGTAGACGATCTACCAGGGCATCACTCAACCCACGGTCACGGGCATCAGCTATGTCAAGGGCATTTTGTGCCAGCACAACACCCGCTTGTGCTTCTAATTCATCGGCAATTGTCATCAATGCAAGATTTTTCTGCTCCGTGGTCAACGTCGCCAGGAGATAGCTTGCCGCTTTTGCCGCCTGTCCCATTGCCGCTAAGTCTGTCATACTTCACTCCTCTCCGTAGATGTTTTATTAAATTTCACAGCAGAAACTGGATGCTGCATACACTTTCAATCATGAACTTTTTGCTTCGTTAGCTTCTTATTTGGCCAGTTTATCTTTGATCATTCATCCTGAGCCAGCGGGCACACTATATAACCTACTTTACTGTTCACGTCCGCTCTAAAGAGCACTTTCTCAAGGTTTCATAATAGAATGAGGTCATTGCGATGTACGGCTACGGGACCGTAGACATAGCCTAAAAGGGATTCAATTTCATCAGAGCGACAACCAGAGATCTTGCGCAAGTCATCGCTGCCATAGCGGACGATACCACGAGCCAGATCCTGGCCTGCTTGGTCTTGGATGGATATCGTATCCCCGCGACTGAAATTCCCTGCGACTGATAGTATACCTGCTGGCAGCAGGGATCGGCCGTTTGTGCACAATGCTTGCGCCGCTCCCTCATCCACCTTCAAGCTGCCGGCCACTTTGGGCGCAGCGAAGATCCAGCGCTTGCGGTTTACCAATGGAATCTCTAATGCAGGGAAGCGCGTGCCAATTGTTTCGCCCCTAACGGCACGTGTGATCACATTGGTGGCGTGGCCGGAAGCGATGATCACATCTGCGCCAGCGCGACGAGCGGCGTCGGCCGCCTGTAATTTGGTGGTCATGCCGCCAACACCTAGACCGCTGACGCTGTCTCCGGCCAACTTGCGCAGCGTTTCGTCGATGGTTTTCACCTCGGGAATGAGTTGTGCATCAGGATTCATGCGAGGATCGGCCGAGAAAAGGCCTGGCTGGTCCGTAAGTAGCAACAATAGATCCGCCTCGGCTAAGATGGTAACCAGGGCGGAGAGGTTGTCGTTGTCCCCCACCTTAATCTCTGCGGTCGTTACGGCATCGTTCTCATTGACTACCGGCACAATGTTATGATCCAGCAATGCATTCAGCGTATCTCTCGCGTTGAGAAAGCGGCCACGGTGTTCTACGTCACCACGCGTGAGCAAGATCTGACCTACATGGGTGCCATAAATGTCGAAAAAACGTTCCCACATCTGCATCAGACGACTTTGCCCAACAGCGGCCATCATCTGCTTATTGCTAAGGGTTGGTGATAACTGCGGAAAACCGAGACGTTCGTGGCCGACTGCGATAGCTCCCGATGTACAGATGATGAGATCTTTGCCTTGATTCTGGACGGCCGCGCATTGGCGAACGAGTTCAACCATATGTGGCTGATCCAGTCGCGGTGTTCCACCGGTGAGCACACTGGTACCAAATTTGACGACAATACGTTTATACATAATATCAATAAAGCCACGCATGGGAATTGTGGCCACAATTCCCATGCGTGGCTTCTGTTCTTGGTATCTTGGTGGATTTAGTCTAGGCCTGCGTACATTCCTTCAATTTCCTCTGTGAAATGCTCGTTAACAATACGCCGTTTGATTTTCAGCGTTGGCGTTAATTCACCATCCTCAACGGTAAAGTTACGAGGTAAAATAGTGAACTTGCGGATGTTCTCCACACGAGCAAACTGCGGATTCACTACCTCATCGATCCCGCGCTGAACTTCGGCGATGACAAGTGGATCTTTGTGTAATTCTTGACCTTCCAGGTTGTTTGCTTCGGCAAACTGTTGGACTGTCTCCGGTTCCAGCGTGATCAAGGCGGATAGGAACTTGCGTCGCTCGCCGATAACCACGGCCTCGGCCACTATATCTAGCGATTTGAGTGCGGCTTCGATATTCTTAGGAGCGATATTCTTGCCGCCGGAGGTGATGATGATCTCTTTCTTGCGACCGACGATAGTTAAGAAGCCATCTTCGTCGAACTTGCCCAGGTCACCAGAATATAGCCAACCGTCAATCAATGTTTCCCCAGTGGCTGCTAGATCTTTATAGTATCCCTTAAAGACGTTGCGGCCTTTGACGAGGATTTCGCCATCCGAACCTAGTTTCACCTGCGTGTCTGGAAAGGCCTGACCCGTGGTATTAAAATCGGTTGCACCTGGCCTGTTCCAAGTAGTAGGACCACAACCTTCCGATTGCCCGTAGACTTCATAAATGATGATGTCCAATCCGCTAAAGAACTCCAGGATTTCGGGATTCACGGGTGCCGCGCCAGAAGCAGCCATACGAATATTACTTAAGCCGAGCAGCGGTTTTACCTTAGAATAAACCAGGCGATCGGCCAGACTGTACTGTATCGCCAGCATGCCGCTTGGTTCTTCCCCCTTATTTTTAAGCGCGGATACGCGCCGGCCAACTCCCATTGCCCAGTCGGCGATTTTGGCCTTTGCGCCAGTTGTTTGCCCTAAATTATCAGTAACTGCCGTGTAGAAGCGTTCCCAAATCCGGGGAACGCCAAAGATGATTGAAGGTTGTACTTCACGCAGATTATCAGGCAGTTTCTCAAGAGACTCGGCGTAGTAGGCGCTGTAACCAGCAGTAGCGCCTCCATGAACGGTGAACATTTGCTCCGCTATATGTGAAAGGGGGAGATACGAAAGCAGGCGATCATTGGCTGTCATACCGTACATGTCCAAAGCTGTCTTAGCGGTGAAGGCCAGGTTATCATGTGATAACATGACCCCTTTAGGTGGACCTGTCGTACCTGAAGTATAAATGAGACTGGCCAGTTGCTCGGGTTTGATGGCTTCGATCCGTTGATCTAGAACTGATTCCTCCGTTTCATCTCCTCTGGCCAGAAACGCCTCCCAACTGAGGACAAGGGGATCATCGATCTTTGTACCGCGCATCATGACCACATGACGCAGTTTGGGTAACTGGTCACGTACCTGTTCAATCTTGGTCCACTGGTGTTCATTTTCAAGTAGAACGACGCTGCTTTCTGCATGTTCTACGATATATTGCACTTCTTGCGGTGAGTTTGTAGTGTAGATGCCAGAGCCGGCACCCCCTGCGGCCATAGCTGCCAAGAGCATGATAGACCATTCAGGGCGGTTAAAACCCAGAATGCTGACCGTGCCCCCAGGTTCTACACCTAGCGTTATGAGGGCTCGCGCCGCCTGGCGAACCTGGCCAACATATTCGTGCCAAGGTGTAGGTACCCAAGCAGTGCCAAGCTTTTCGAAATAAGCCGGGGCATTGGGGCGAATACGGCCGTTTTCCTGTAAGCGGTGAATGATAGTATCTGCTGACATCGGATCCTCTCGCTTTTGTGACTCTGATGATGCGTATATGATGCTTCTTTTGTTTAAGGTGACGTGCCAATCATGTGGTTGGGTTTTATCATAGTTACAATAATTCAGCAATTGAGGTTACGGAATTTCAGAGGGTCCAGCCAGGGGGACCGAGATAGGGCCGGATATTCTCTTCTTGCAAGACACGCTTGACACTCTCTTCAATGCTGATCTCACCACCAGTTATGGCGGCCTGGTACTTGTATGCCCAATGGTAAATCAGGCCACGAGCCCTACGGAGTTCAACCAACAATAGCTGTGCCAAAGGACCTCCATCTTGCAGAAACCCTGATCGCACGTAGTCTTGCTCGACCAGGGAGCGATCATAGGTGACACGCACGATTTCCGCTTGCCAGCCTTGCCGCGCATCCCAGGTAAATCTACCATAGCCAGGCCGCCAATCCAGGTCAAAAGGCGCCCCTACTGCACCAGTGTTGACCACCAAGGTTTCGTCTACCTGGCGAATCAGCGGCTGGTGCGTGTGCCCTGTCACGAATACTGAGGGCGCCGGGGCGATCCGCAAGCGTAGCTCACCATCTGTCAATTTCTTGTGGATGCCGTCCCGATTGTTGCGCATCGAGGCGTGAACCACACGAAATTCGCTTCCATCAGAAGCAAACCAGCTCAAGCGCCCTGGCATTTTCGCCAACGTCTTTACATCCCCATTAAGTTGCTGGTAGGCAAAATAGGCGAAACGATTCAATTCAAAGGATGGCCCGCTGGTAATAAAATCCGACCGCCCGATGCGCAGTAAGTAATCTTCATGGTTGCCACGGAGCAGACGCCAGCCTTCGACTTCTTGCTTTTGCAATACAAAATGCAATGCCGCGTGAGAGCAAGGCCCGCGGTTGACAATGTCACCATTGACGATAACTTGATCGGGTTGCCATGATTGAAAGTGCTCAGTTACAGCGCGTAAAGCGGGCAAATTGCCATGGATGTCTGAGAGAACAACGATCTTCATGATGAGTGGTCAGGATTGCCATTCACCCGTCTAGATATCCAGGTTACGTACTTCGCTTGCGTGGGTTGTGATGAATCGGCGGCGAGGTGGTACTTCGCTGCCCATAAGCATGTCAAATGTGCGATCAGCGCTAACAGCATCTTCAATGGTTACTTGCAACAGCGTGCGGTCGGACGGATCCATGGTAGTCTCCCACAACTGTTGGGCATTCATCTCGCCAAGACCCTTGTAACGCTGCAAGCCGTATTTTTTGTTTTGCAGTTTCTGCAGCAGGGCCGCGTTTTCTACCTCTGTGTAGGTATAGTGTATGGTTTTGCCTTCTTTGATCGCATACAAAGGGGGTTGGGCGATAAATAGATGTCCTTCTTCAATTAGCTGTGGCATGTAGCGGAAGAAGAAGGTTAACAGCAGCGTACGAATGTGGCTGCCATCCACATCGGCGTCGGTCATGATAATCACACGGCCGTAACGTAGATTGCTCATGTCAAACGATTCGCCGATGCCAGTTCCCAAGGCGGAGATCATCGCTTTAACTTCGTTGTTGGCCAGGATCTTATCCAGGCGTGCCCGCTCTGTGTTTAATATCTTGCCGCGCAGCGGTAAAATCGCCTGAAAATGACGGTCGCGACCCTGCTTTGCCGTACCTCCGGCCGAGTCTCCCTCGACGATGTAGATTTCAGATCGGGAGGGATCGCGTTCGGTGCAGTCTGCCAGCTTGCCAGGCAAGGTCATGCTTTCCAAGGCGCTTTTGCGCATGACCAATTCGCGAGCCTTACGAGCCGCAGCGCGCGCTCGCGATGAGGTGAGGCAGCGCTCGATGATGCGCTTGGCATCACGCGGGTTTTCTTCCAGATAGGCAGACAGCGCTTCTGCTGTGACTGATGCCACGATCCCGCTGACCTCGGCATTCATGAGTTTCACTTTAGTTTGGCTCTCGAACTGGGGATCGGGATGTTTGACACTAACAACGGCCGTTACGCCTTCACGAGTATCGTCGCTGGAGAAGTTCTTGTCTTTCTCCTTGAGGAAATTGTTTTTGCGAGCAAAGGAGTTAATGACCCGCGTTAGCGCTGTACGCACGCCCGTGAGATGGGTTCCACCGTCTGGCGTGTGGATAGTATTGGCAAAGGCATACTCGGATACCGCTATGCCATCCGTGTATTGGATGGCAACCTCTACATCGATATTTTCTACTTCTTTGTGGGCATATACGGGTTCGTGTAACCCTTTGCGATTGCGATTCAAGTAGCGCACGAAGGATTTGACGCCTCCGTCAAAGTAGAAGTTCATCTCGCGCAGCGGCGAAATCCGTTCGTCTGCCAGTTTGAGGTGGACGCCACTGGTGACAAAAGCCATTTCCCGGAAGCGATTCATGAGCAGTTCGAATCGATATTCGGCGTCCTCTTCAAATATTGTGTCATCAAACTTATAGGTGGTGATGGTTCCCGTCTTCTCACCCCGTTTCATTTTGCGTTTCTTTTCCACCGGCGTCACCGGGAGCCCGCGCTCGTACTTTTGCTGCCAGACATAACGGTCTCTTTTTACGGTCACTACCATCCATTCGGAGAGCGCATTTACCGCAGCAGCGCCAACACCGTGCAGGCCACCAGAGACTTTATAAGCGGAATTGTCAAACTTGCCGCCAGAGTGCAAGCTCGTATGAATCAATTCGAGCGCAGATATTTTCTCTGTGGGATGAATATCAACGGGTATGCCAATACCATCGTCTATGACGCTGACGCTGGAGTCGGAATGTATCGTCACTTCAATCCGGTCACATCGACCTGCCAGCGCTTCGTCAATTGAATTGTCGACGATTTCGTAGACCAGGTGATGAAGCGCTTTCTGGTCTGTGCCGCCCACATACATGCCAGGGCGACGACGAACCGCTTCTAAACCCTTCAATACCTGTATGCTGCTGGCATCGTATTTTGTTTTCTTTTCTTTTGTTCTTGTTGCCATTTGTTAGTCCAGTTTCAGTAATCCGATCAGGTTATCTTATTGCTCGCTATCGCCTGCCGCTTGGCTTTCAAAGGCGGCGTCAGGGCGACGGAAAACTTCATATCGATCGCGATAGAAGATAAACATGGCTGCAACCAGTGCCGTGCTGACGAAGGCGTGGCCCAGGATATTCGCCAAGGTTAACCAGGATCCGTTTTCAACCGAAAATAAGAGCCAATCCAAGATTGCGCCAATGGAGAAAACGGTGAGCAGTAATAATAAAAGAGATGGTAAATTGGCTTGTACTATTCGCACACTCTCTCTGACAGCACGTAATAGCGGACGACCATTTAAAACGATCCCTTGTGGTGCCAGGCTCAAATAAACGACGATCCAGATAACGAGAAATGGACCCAGAAGCAAGGCAATAGATCCTAGCGTGCCGTTTATCAGAAAGAGAATGGTTCCTATCATGATTAAGGGTATGTAAAGGATCATGACAATCGAGAGGAATAAAAGCAATAAACCTATCAGACGCAGCCAGCTTGAAAAGGCGCGTTTGCCCCATTGGCCGAGATTCAGAGGATCTGTTGTGCTCGATCGCTTGTTGACGGTAGAAGCGATCAATGTGTAATACACGGCCGTCAGAAAGAGGCCGATCAAAGTGAAGGTTGCGAACAACACAAACCAGCTCAACCAGTTATCTATGTCAATCACCTGTGATGCCACAGGTGTTTTTTCAGGTGAAAATCCCACCATCAATGCCGGGACACCTATCAACTGAACGGTAATAGTCGTGAACAGATTCGTCTGTGAAGCTACTTCCCCTAGTTGTGCGGCAAGATCCAGCACCTCTGCTTCCTCAGGCAACAAGGCTAATACCTGCTCAATCAATGTTTGAAAACGCAGGCGGGGACCCAGCCAATAAAAGATGTCCAGAATGACTGGAAGCAACAGCAACCAGAGGTGCCTGGCAGTCAGATCAAATCCGGCAGCTATGGTCGCTAAAACGCCCGGTAAAGCAGTAGTTCTTTCTTGTTCGCGCATCATTTTGAACCCACCTATTTTACCATAATTACCCTGTCAAAACGAACAAAAACCGGCATATGCAAACAAAGCTTATGGGATGTTATGGAAACTGCAAGACGCCTTCGCGCAGCGCAACAAACTAAGGCCTTCATGACGAATGACACCAAGTTGCCACCATACATTACCTTCTGGGTGCAAAGTTGGTATACTGTGCACGTTGTAGTAATGAAGTACTGAACACCACCACAGTTTGTGACGCGATCATGAACTGACGCTCGCCACAAACGAGTTAATAATCACGGCATGGACAAAGTAAAAATGCGTTTTTCTGTGTACTTCCGTGCCCTTATTTTGCAGGAGATTGTTTTCTATGACTGATGTACAGGCAATCGCCAACAAGATTGTTGAGAACGTGGAACGTGTCATTATTGGCAAACGCCAGCCGGTTCAGTTGACGGTTCTTGGTCTGCTTTGCCAGGGCCATATTCTGATTGAAGATGTTCCCGGAGTGGGAAAGACGGTCCTGGCCAAGTCGTTGTCCAAATCGGTCGGTTGTCGATTCCAGCGTATTCAGTTCACGCCTGATATGCTGCCAAGTGATGTAACCGGGGTCTCCGTCTTCAACCAGAAGACATTCGAATTTCAGTTTCGCCCGGGCCCTATCCATGCTCAAATTGTCCTGGTTGACGAGATTAATCGGGCTACACCCAAAACCCAGTCTGCATTGTTGGAGGCGATGGAAGAGAGGCAAGTGACCGTAGATGGCCAGACGTTCCCCTTAGGACCTCCATTTATGGTCCTGGCCACGCAGAATCCGATTGAATACGAAGGTACTTTCCCCTTGCCAGAGGCGCAACTGGACCGTTTCATGCTGCGCATTCGCTTGGGGTATCCATCCAAGGAAGAAGAGATGGAAGTGCTTAACCGGCAACGGCATGTGCATCCGATTGATGGAATATTGCAAGTTGTCTCGGTTGAGGAATTGCTGGAGGCTCAAGAGGCGATCAAAGATATCTATGTGGATGAATTGGTTCAGTCGTACATGGTAGAACTGGTGCGTGAAACCCGTCTTCATCCAGATGTTTACCTGGGTTCAAGTTCGCGAGGCGCCCTGGCCCTTTATCGTTTGGGGCAAGCGCGGGCGGCCATGTTTGGCCGTGATTATGTGCTACCTGATGATATTAAGGTGCTGGCCGGAGCGGCATTGGGACATCGCATCATCGTTGGACCGGCGGCAAGAATAAAAGATATCGAACCAGAAGTGATTGTTGAGGATATCCTGGCCAAAGTTCCTGTGCCGGGTGCACAAGTAGCCTTTAAATAGAAGCGATGTTACACCGTCGAAGCACGGCCGTTTTCTTGATGGCTTTCGTTTCTTTATTGGGCGGGTTGATCACAGGGCGCGATTTGTGGTTTAACCTGACCTATTTGCTTGGCTTGTTGCTTATCCTTTCCTTCGCCTGGTCCTGGACAAACATCAATTGGCTGCATCTCTCACGAATGACGCGCACGCGCCGAACGCAGGTCGGACGCCCCTTAGAAGAGCGATTTGTTGTGCGCAATACCAGCGTGATTCCTAAACTGTGGCTGGAAGTGCGGGATTACGCCAACCTCCCGGGACATTTCTCCAGCCGCGTCATCAATAGTCTGGGACCGCGCAGCAATTATACGTGGCGTGTCACTACTACTTGTCGCCAGCGGGGACGTTACCAGCTTGGTCCATTGCGCCTTAACACAAGCGATCCCTTTGGTTTTTTCCCAATGTCGCGCGATTTGACGCCAACAACGAATGTCGTTGTTTACCCACTGACGGTTGACATCCACCGCTTTGCCCTACCGATAGGGATTTTACCAGGCGGTGATGCGCTACGACGCCGCACCCATTATGTTACGACAAATGCGTCTGGCGTGCGTGATTATGCTCCAGGCGATAGTTTCAGCCGCATCCACTGGCCAAGCACGGCGCGGCGAAATCGGCTCATCGCTAAAGAATTCGAGCTTGATCCCCTGGCTGATATTTGGATCGTAGTCGACATGGCTGTATTTGGTCACGTTGCCCCCCCGCCTACCCCGGAGCCTTCCCCACTTGATTTGCCGCCATGGATGATCATGGAGGAATTTGAACTGGCTAAGACAACGGAAGAATAT
>JAACFF010000287.1 GCA_009937635.1 Chloroflexota bacterium | reverse complement strand
GTCTGGTTCGTAATCGTTACGGGAAAGTGAGATCATGATTTTTTCATGACCAACAAGACCTAATTCATGGCGCAAAACATAGGTTCTGAGCAAAACCAGTAGATTGAGCGAGGCGTTATTGTGACAAAATTTGACTGGCGAATGAATGATGATTTCACCGTTGATAAATTCGGCTTTGTCGCCTTCGGAAATTTGGTTGTAGAAATCACGCCGTCTTTGCTCCTCGCTTTTCAGCACCTCTTGGATCTGCTGTGCATAAAAAGGTAAACGGGGCGATGTTAATAGTTTTTCTAATTGACCAGCTTCTATTGTCATCGTAAAACGCCTCCTAAAGGCAGTACTTTCTGATAAATCTATTGCAAGCGAAACCAGATCAGTAAATCAAGGATGTATGAGGTTATTCTATTTGCTGGTCGTTTGCTAGACCTGATCAGAAGCAAACTGCTTCTGTGATGGCTCCGCTCATCAGTACCAGGACTCGCTTAGCCGGGGAACAGGTCGGGTTGGCAATGGCCAATCCAATGAAGAAAATTTGGAATTAGGCACTAATTCTGAGACAGCTTGCCAGACCTTGCTAAAGAGCACATTTCTAGACTCGCCGTTGCTCTGGTTTTGCTGCACCAAGCGGAAGATACGCTGGTAAAGTTGGTCCATAGCAGGATCATGGTGCTGCCAAGGGTAACAAAGCGCAGCATGGTCGAATGCGGCGACCAAATTCTGTACCTCAGCAAGCTCCAACAATCGGGAGCCGGCAGGAATGAGTAGGCGGATGGCGTACTGGATTGGGGCCATATTGCCTACAAGATCCAGGTCGCGGAGGACGGATAGCATCTGCAGATAGCCTGAAGCTGTCGTCCAAGGCGTAAAGGCGACGAAGGTTGGATTTAGGGCCAGGCCTAACTGGCGCAACCGTGTGGCCGCTTGCAGAAAATCAGCGCGTGTGTGCCCTTTGTCTATGATGTCTAATATATGATCGTCTACAGCTTCTACCGCACTGGTGATAAACAGACAGCCGGCGTCTCTCAGTGTGGGCAGGAGATGGTCGAATTTTAGCAGGTGTTCGATCTTGATGGTGACGTCATAGGTCAGATGGGGAAACTCAGTATGCAGAGCCTTTACTATGCGAATGGCGTGACTTGGCCCGTTTAGGAAATCAGGGTCGCCAAAGGTGATATGTTGGGCGCCCGATGCTACTTGCTGCCGGATATCTGCAAGGACGATTTGCGGTTGAACGATACGAAAACGGCCGTTATAAACTGGCACAATGGGGCAATGCCGGCAACGGTATTTGCATCCCCTGCTCGCTTCTGTATATCCAACTTGCTTGACCGATCCATCCGGCAGGTGTAATTTCGCGTAAGCGTCTAGTGGTGGCAACAAGCTGCGATCGGGAACCAGAAATTGCTGCCGTTCCAGGGAAATAGAAGGTTGTTGGCTGTGGTGGCCAAACTGGCCACTGGACGACGAAATAAAGTCGCAAAGAGCAACTATGCCTGACTCGAACTCCCCGCCTAGTACCGTATCCACACCCAAACCTCGCAGATAGCTCTCATTAGCCGGCGCGTATAATCCGTAACAGCAGTAGTGAGCCCGAGCGTTCAGGGATTTCAAGCGCGGGATTAGTTCGATTGCCAGCCGGGTGGCGGTGTGCATGGGAAGGTATAAAAAAATCAGGCTGGCCTGGGCAACCAGCCCTTCGTTTAAAGGCTGAACGGCCAAATCAAGGCAAGCGACCTCAGCCCCAGCTTGCCTTAACCAAGCTGCTGGCGATGCCAGGCCAAATGGCTGGTGGCCCAATTCGTACGTAGAGATTAGAAGAACATGGGTCATAAGACATGATTCTACTGTCAAAATAATAGAATGCACTTACGCTCACTTTTATATATCGGTCATATATCTGTGTTGACGCGCAATAGACACTCCTCTAGAATAGAACCCGCTTCAGCAATTCAGCATGTAGACACCATAGCATAGAGACCCAGAGCGCGGCGTTTTTTGTGCTCTGGTCGAGTCCGATAAGTAAGTTCTAACAAGGAGGAAGTTGAAAATGATCGGAAAGCACTTTCCTGAGAAGAAAAGTAACGGGTTGCGTTTGGTTATTATTTTAGGATTGATAGTCATCCTACCTCTAGTGATGTCAGCGTGTGCACAACCAGCCCGGGAGGCGCCAGCAGAAGTGGCTGAGGGTGGAACCCTGGCCATTGAGCACTTCAGTGTTATTGAAGGGACGACATGGTCTGGAGCCCACGATCGGGCGGGGCAGAGAATTGCCGAAAAATATGACAATGTAGATTACGTTTTCAGAGAAGAGGTGGGGCCCGATCTCACTGTGCCTTATGCCGAAGAGTTGATCGCTGATGGGGCAACCATCGTCATCGGCAACGCCGAGTTCATGGGGCTGCCCTTGCAAGACATCGCCGATAAGTACGAGGATGTTTATTTTGGCTCCATTATCGCCAGCGATCTAACGACCAAGAGAAACTTCATAAGGTTGTTCCCTAGACAATACCAGGCACTGTATCTAGAGGGCCTTATTGCCGGAGCGTTAACTGAGACGGGCAATATCGGTATCGTCTCCGCGTTCCCTTCAGTTCAAGTGATAAGACGACAGAACGGTTTTATCTTAGGCGTGCAAGATGCAGCCGAAATGCTTGGCAAAGACGTCAATATATACGTGAAATACGCCGGCGATTGGTTCTTACCTCCGGAAGAACGGGGTATCGCCGAGACCCTGGTATCGCAATATGACGTCGATATCTTAACGCAGCAAACGGATTCCGGGTCCCCATTGGATGTTGCGGTAGAACAGGGTGTCTGGTTTGTAGGCAAAGATATGGACATCGTGGGGCATTACGGCTGGTCGGATACGGATACAGTAGCTGTCTCTTTCGATACACGCTGGGAAGTGCTCTACGAACATATGCTCAATGAGTGGCTGGCCGGCGAACAGAATCCTGAAACCGTGCTCTATTTGGGCATGAATGACTCCATGGTGCTGGCCGATGGCACCGACATGCCAACCGTGGACATCATGAACGATAATAAGGTGGGCATTGAGGCCATAAGCCCCGCTGCTCTGCCTATGATTCCTGATGAGATTGTGCAGCTGGTCGAGCAAAGACGGGATCAGATGATTAATGGCGAATGGGATCCCTTTACTGAACACGCTTTCGTCAGCAATGGGACTGGATTGGAGTTAGAAGGCACGCCAATTCCTGCTGCAGGGGAAGAGGTCAAGGCTGCCGGTGAAGCTCCGACTGACGAATGGTTGTTATCCCAGTTCAATTTCGACGTAGAAGGTGTAGAAATCCTGGAGTAAAGAATTATTCCAGTGGTTACTCGTCCACTATCTAAAATCACATAGGCTTGAGGCTCCCTATCTTGAGAGATTAACTCCCAAAAGTGGGAGCCTCATTTTTATATGTCTGATTCGCCTTTCAACGCAGAATTAGGAGCGAATTGTGCTACTGGAACAAATAAAACGGGGCGATATTGTCTTAGCGGCAAAGGGAATCACAAAGCGTTTTCCCGGTGTCATTGCCAATGACCAAATAGATTTTGAGATCAAGGCGGGAGAGATCCACGCTGTTTTGGGGGAAAACGGCGCGGGTAAATCCACTTTAATGAAAATCCTCTTCGGCCAATACCAACCTGACGAAGGTGAGATTTACGTAGGCGGAAAGCAGGTCAAGTTCAAATCACCGCTGGATGCCATCGATCTGGGTATTGGCATGGTACACCAACACCGCAAATTGGTGCCGGCGCACACGGTTATCGACAATATCATTCTCGGGCATCCCGGAGCAGGCAAAATACTAGATCTCAAGAGAGCAACACGCGAGATAAACGATCTGTGCGATAAATTTGGATTTAGCATTGACCTAAAAGCCAAAGTGTGGCAGCTATCAGAAGGTGAAAAACAAGTCGTGGAAATTCTGAAGGCTCTTTATCGCGGTGCTGAGCTGCTGATCATGGACGAACCGACGGCTGCGTTGACGCCGCTGGAAACTGAAAAACTGCTGACTTCCATTGAAGCGATGTCCAATGATGATCTGGCCATCGTGCCCTTCATCACCCACAAGCTGCCGATTGTACTCAGGATAAGCGATAGAGTAACCGTTTTACGACGGGGCAAAGTCATAAGCTGCATTGAAACGGAACAGGCTACGGAGAAAACCCTGGCCGAGGAATTGGTTGGTAGAGAGATTATCTTTAGGACAGAGCGCGTGAAGGTAGAAAAGGGGGAGACGGTTCTAAAAGTCGACAATCTATGCGCACTCAGTGATAAGGGCACGCTGGCTCTGGATGGTTGTTCATTTTCTATCAGTGAAGGTGAAATTTTCGGTGTTGCTGGCGTCTCCGGCAATGGACAGCGGGAATTGGTCGAGGCGCTCGCGGGATTGCGTGAGAGTGAGACGGGGACAGTCGAGCTGAACGGCAAGGATATCACCCGGCTGTCCAGCGCCAAACGTTGGGAACTAGGCATTGGTTACATTCCGGCCGATCGCAATGGAACCGGTTCGATCGGGGATTTCTCCCTGGTCTTAAACACGACCATGAATTATTACTTTGACCACGATTACTACAGCCGTGGCACGTTGGATTACAGCAAGATACGCAGTCTCACGGAAGCAATCATCGCCGAGTATGACGTTAAAACACCCAACGCCGACGTTAAGGCCAAGAACCTGTCCGGTGGAAATCTGCAGAAACTCATTTTGGCCCGCGTGCTGTCGCGCAAACCACAACTCGTTATCGCCTCTCTGCCTACGCAAGGGTTAGATATTGGAGCGATTGAGTTCGTGCGCAATAAATTGACGGAGGCCAAGGTGAACAAAGCGGCCGTTCTGCTTATTTCCGAAGATCTAGACGAGGTTTTTGCCTTAAGTGATTGGATTGCTCCGATATACGAGGGCAAATTTATGGACATCATCCCCGTCGAGAAAGCGAAGAGGGAGCGCGTGGGGGCAATGATGGCGGGCATAAGTTTGGAAGGTGAAGCGGCATGAGGCTGGGCAGTTATCAACTCAAACTAGAAAAAAGAGTGTCGCTGACGACCTGGCAGGCTGTGTCCATTTCAGTCATGGCTATCGTGGTCGCTTTGATTCTCTTTAGCTTGATCTTCGCCCTGGCCGGTATCAGCCCCCTGGAGGCTTATAAGGAGATTTTTTCCTTCTCATTCGCCAACCCTTTTGGCCTGCCCTCTACAGTCAATAGATTCATCTTCCTGCTGCTGTGTACTTACGCCTTCATCATCCCCTATCGAGCTGGGCTTTGGAACATCGGCATGACAGGGCAGCTTTACGCGGGCGCGTTGACCGTATATGCCATATTGTTTGCCTTTGGCGTAAACAAGTTCAATAGCACATACCCATCTGCGTGGGTTCTCATCCCTATCATGCTGATTGGTGCGGCCGTTGGGGGCGCGGCGTTGGGCGCTATCGCCGGTTATCTGAAAGGGAAATACAACATTAATGAGATCGTCGTAACCATGATGTTAAACTTCATGATGTTTTGGCTGGTTTCTTTCATGATCAAAGAAGGGGGGCTTTTCATGAATCCCGGGGGAAGGGGCGAAAGTTTTGAACTGCCCGATGCGCTGCACGCGCCTTTGATCATGGACATACCCATTACAATCTTCCTCGTCCTCGGCGTCGGCGTGTTGCTGACCTATATGTTCGCCAGGAGCCGGATCGGCTATGAGATTCGAGCATATGGCCATAATCCGGGGGCGGCTGAATATGCCGGCATTAGCAGATTCCGAATCCCTGTATTGGTGTTTATGATGGGCGGCGCTCTGGCTGGTTGGGCGGGATATCATTATTTCGCCGCAGTTCCGGGCGTCTATAAGATCGCCAGGAACTATGGCTTTTTTGGCGATCTCGCCTTTTACGGCATCATCTGCGGATTGATTTCTCAGGGCAATCCGCTAGCCGCCATCCCGGTTGCCTTTCTATTTGGGGGACTGTCGGTCGGCGGCAGGTTCGTGCAAGGAAAGCTTGGAATGAGCTTTGGTGTAGATTATGCTCTACTCGGGGTATTGATGATCACGCTCGTCGCATTTCAATTCTTTTACCGTTACAAATTCGTATGGGCAAAAGCCAGGAAGGAGAGCATAGATGTGGGAGTTCTCAGTTAGAAGCCTCGACGCTTCTACAATTTTCCTGATTGCAGGGCTAGGCGAACTTTTTGGACAACGCTCAGGCATCATCAATGTCGGCATTGAAGGCGTTATGCTCTTTGGCGCGACGCTAGGCTTCATCACAGCGCAAACCACTGGCAGCTACTTGCTCGGCTTCCTCATTGCTATCGCCATCGGCGGGCTGCTCGGTCTCCTACACGGCTTCTTTTCCATTACCTTGGGCGGCGATCAGGTTGTGAGTGGTATGGGCATTTGGATCCTGGGTTTCGGCCTCACCACTTACATGGGTTCTCCTTTTACAGGTCCATTGGGAATGGAGAGAATACCCACGATTCTGGGCCTCTCTCCATTTTTCTACGTGGGGATTATCCTGGCCGTATTGATCTGGTTTATTCTCGCGCGGACAAGTTTGGGATTGAGGATCCGATCTGTAGGCGAGAACCCATCAGTGGCCGAAGTGTCGGGCATCAGCGTGGCCAAAACCCGTTATTTTTGCGTGATCAGCGGGGGGATGCTCATGGGATTCGCGGGCGCGATTTATGCCTTGGATTTCAACCCGGTCTGGAGTTATAACTTCCTGCTGGGTTGGGGTTTCATTGCCCTGGCATTGGTCTTCTTCTCCATGTGGAATCCTTTGATCTTGATGGCCGGTTCCTTGCTTTTTGGCACTTTGTGGCAGCTTTCGTTGAACCCGCAACTCGTGCTCCCCGGCATTATGTCCAGGTACGTCTGGCGCATGGTGCCTTTTGCCATAACCCTGGGCGTACTGCTGCTCATGTCAACCAAGTGGTTTAGGAGCAGGTGGGGCGCCGCGAAACCTGAAGCGCTGGGGCAGCCTTACGTTAAAGATACATAACGGCACGATTGAAAGTTGCCAACTGTTCCCGATAGCGCGTGTTGAACGCTCTGATCAAACACGGAAAGTTGGCAACTTTTTGCTTACCAGGCGTTAGTTCTCTTTTACCAGGTGCACGTCTTGCTGCGGATAGGGGATGACAATGCCGGCTTCGTCAAAGCTATTCTTAACCCTTTGCACAATGTCACTTTGAAAGGGCAAGAAGTCAGCCAGCCGTACAAAGGGCCAGGCAGCTATGTCCAGTGTGCTGTCGGATAATTTTTGCAAGAAAACTTGTGGCGGGGGCTCGGCCAAAACGCTATCGTGCTCAGTTAAAATATCTTGGATGATTTGCTTGGCCTTGTCCACATCGCTGTCATAGCTGATGCCAAATGAGAGATCGACACGCATTGTGCCTGTCTTGCTGTAATTAGCCAGGCCTGCATTTTGGATTTTGGAATTGGGCAATACGTGTGTCTTGCGGTTGGGGGAGATGATCACCGTGCTGAATACCTGAATTTCTTGTACAAAACCCATCACACCGGCCGTTTCCATAAGGTCGCCAACTTCGAACGGTTTAAACAACAGGAAGTTAATGGTCGCCGCCAGGTTGCCCAGAGATGATTGTAAAGTGATGGCCAAGACGATAACGATGACACTCACCGTACCCGCCAGGGCCGCAGCCGGCACTCCGAGAAGGGCCAGCACGATTAACACAGTGATGAGCAGGATAGTGTAATAGGTGACGGTCGTAATGAGAACAATGAGGGAGTCGGTCAGATCGGTTTTGCGCAGCGATCTTTCCACCCACCGGCGTAGTAACCCTGCCAGGAAACGGCCGACAATGAAAACGACGACGACAAGCAGCAGCCGCATGGCGATTGATACCAAATCTATCTCGATGCCTTGTAATAATTCCATGATTTTTCTCCTAAATAGCTTACAGATGTGTAACCGTTCAGGTGGTATGCAAGCATGATTGGTCAGAAATGATTAAGTGGCAGGCAACAGCGAGGGCGGGTCAGTACCCGATATTGCAGCTT
>JAACFF010000286.1 GCA_009937635.1 Chloroflexota bacterium | reverse complement strand
CCAGGTTAATTTGGGAGCAGTGGCCTTTGTGCCGCTTATCGGCGAAGAAGGGTGGTGAGTTTAGAAAAACCAGAACTGAAGGATGATCATGGCAGCCGCCGTGATCGTCAGATTATCCAGACCCCAGATTGAAACCGCTTCGACAAGGGTCGTAACGAGGCTGACCGTTAGCGCCGGGAGCAGCGCCGCCACCGGTGTGAGATCGGGAAGACCGGGCATGACCCACAAGGCCAGCCAGGTCGCGAGGAACGCCGCAAGAAAAAACCCAATAGATCCTTCCACCGTACGGACGCTCGTATGGATGTGGTAACGGTGACGGCCGTATAATTTACCGATAACAGGTGCCAATCCATCTCCCCATGTCAGAGGCATCAATGCCGCGACCATGATCGGTGGGCTATCCCAGAAGACATAAGCTACAACGGCCGCAGCCAGGGGGAAATATACAGTGCCCAGATTACTGCGACTGCTGCTGGACATGGCGGCAAAGAAACCAAAGCGCCAATCCAACAAGTTGAGGACCATGAAGCCCAGGCAGGCCAGGATAAAAAGCCATGGCTCACTAAACAGAAATGGTAGCGCCCAGGCCAACATGCCGACGCCGATGTGAATAGCTTTCCTCGTGAAGTCGCTGCTGAACCCACGCCATCGGCGCAGCCCTTCAGCCAGTCCGATCAGCCCAAAGATGTATACAACCGAGATGAGCAAACCCATCCAATCATTCATAACCGCTTCAAGTGCATTGCACTACTTACACAGTTGACGCCATCCCTCACACAATCAGATGATCGTATAGCATGTCCAGGCTCAGATCAGGCACGACAGTATCCGAGCTATGCAACGTCAAACTGGCGGCGCCCGCTCCAAGACGTATACATTCGATAGTCGGCAGACCATTTATCATGCCAAATAGTATGGCGGCAGTAACAGCGTCTCCAGTGCCCGTGGTATCGACCATCTTTCTGTATGATGGGGGAATATAACCTACTTCATCGCTCGTGGCGTAATCTAGACCAAAGTCGGACAGCGTAATAACGGCGTGCCCAACCCCGAGATTAACAAGGCCCCGGGCCAATGCAAGCGTGGCATTGGGATCAAATCCGTGGAAATCTACTTCCAGTAGTTCCGCCACCTCAACTTCGTTAGGCACGACGAGATGCAGCCGGGATAGATAGGGTAGCAATTTGTGCGCCAAACGAGCGGAGGAAGGGTCGGCGCAAAGAGGCACATCATATTGCGTGGCTAACCTGACGATAGTATTCATGGCTGGTGGTGTTAGACTGCCGTCCATCATGATCATTTCCGCATCACGAAACAGGCGGCGGTGACGATGGAGGTGGGCCGGTGTGATATTTTCCATGACACCGCTGTCATCTAGCGCGACCGCCAGAGCGCCAAATTCGTCAAGCAGAGCTAGGTAGGAGCCTGTGTTGGCGCCGTCAATAGTTAGAGAATAATCGACATTAACACCCGCTTCGGCCGTTTGCGCTAGAAGTTGTCGCCCGATTGTATCATTGCCGACGGCCGTGATCAGTAAAACGTTAGTACCCAAGCGAGCCAGGTTTTCCGCGACATTACGGGCGGTTCCCCCACGAGCGCGACTTATTTGGCCTGGATTGGACGTTCCTGGCTCCAAACCCGCGTCAGGTTTGCCCTTTGTATCAAGCAGCGTACCGCCAATGACAAGAACATGCTCTCCCATTTGACAACTCCTCTTCTTCCTTGCACAAGGAGGCTCCCATTGAGAGCCTGGCGGCTTTGTGCCTTATCTAAGCCAACGTCCCGTCAATTGGATCAACTGTATCCGGAGCCGAGTTTCCGTTATCATCAGACAAGCTGCTTGAGAGCAGAAGTTGCTGCTGCAACGACTGCAACTGTGGCAGCATCTCGGCGGGTAATGATACATCTGTCCCCGACTGCCGGGCCAGGTTTTGCAATGCTTCGACCAATCTCAGAGCTACAATCACACTCTCGATACCACCAGAGCCTTGCTGTTGTGCCTGTTGTACGGCTGCGACAATGGCCTGGATCATCTCCATCCGCGCTGCGGCTTGCGCAATTTCCGTCTCTACTATGGCTACGCCTTCGCCATCTGCCCTGGCCAGTTCAGCCCGAGAGTTCCAGAAAGTGCTCCAAACCTCGAGGCGTTGGGTTGATACATCTTCGGGGAAACGAAAACTGCCGATGCGCACACGCTGTAATTCAATCCCTTCATCGTTCAACTTACTGGCTGCTCTTAGTTCTGCTTGGCGGCTTATGGTCTTATGGGCCCCCGTTTGTGAATCTGGCAGCAAGTCGTCGAGTGAAAAAGTGGCCACAAGTTTGCGCAATGCCCCCACGACCGTGCTCAACGCCGAACCTTCCCAGCTAGATACATGGTCCTCTGGCAAATTCTTTACAGCATAAACCAGTTTGCGCACGTTGTCGGCGTCAAACGGATAAGGTTGGCGCGGAGCGGCTTGATTCTCCCTGCTACCAATGCGAAAAGTGACGCTCGCATCAGTTGTGACCTCCAGCCCTTCCTTGGATCGCAAGCGGACTTTGAAACAGTTACGTTGTTGTGGGCGTAAATCGAGGATGGCTTTGACATACTCGAAGCCACTTAATATATGGTTTCCGGCATCAATCGCGCGAAAATAGCGGCCATTCTTTTCCGTTATGGCCACATGCCCTACTGGGATATTTACACGTCCGGGGCCACCGGCGCGTAAACGTGCCGATTCACGTCGCAGCTTTTCCAGGTTCTGAGGTTTTATGGTGACATCCTTGCCTAAGAAACGGCCTGGGCTGCGCAAGCGGACGAGGAATCTACGTGCCTCCATGCGGTCCGGCAGATCATACAGATAGAATAATAAGTTGCTTGCCATTTCAAAGGCCAGTAAAAAGCCCAATAGCAGTGGTAAGAAATGAAGCAACACTCTGGGCAAGAAGAGCATCCGAATAGCGACCACTAATTGGGATAGAGGTAAAGGTAGGGCGATAGGCAATTGATAATCAGCTGGATCAATACGCTCCAGCCGCCAGACGAAGAGCCAATAGCAGATCAACAAGAAAATCAGAAAAAGGGAAAACAGAGTCCGCCTGGAGGGCTTCCGTGACGATGTTCCTTGCGATCGTTGTTGTGTTGAGGAAGGCTGGCTAGTTGTCACTCGCTTCTTCCTCCGCAGGCGGCGTGACGAGTGAATCCAGCAGGCTAGATGTCTCAATTGCCATATCCGCCAGAACCTGTCCCGGAATGGTTGTTTTTAAAGAATAGTCGGACGCTGCTTCACCAAGGGCTTCAACCATACGTAGGTTTACGATTTGTGGTAACTCTGCCTCCTCACTGTGACGCATCTCTTCGATGTTCTGCACGATCTTCTGGATAATTTCAACTTGAGCTTGCGCACGGGCAAGCTTCATACGGCGCAAGGCGTTGGCGTCGCTGGCTGCAATCTGTGCCCGGACCTGACTCTGCCAGGGAGCGCGCCAATTTGCCAGGCGCTGCTGCACAATCTCTTCCGGGAGCTCGCGTATCGAAACGGCTACGTCGACGATCTCTATCCCCATTCCATAAAATTTGCCTGTTAGTTGGCGCCGTATGCTCTGCCGGATATCTTTGAACTGTGTTGCGTCTTGCGAAAGTTGGTCTAATGTATACTGCGCCACTTCGCTTATCAAATAGGATGCTGCCTGTGGAGCGATCTGTTCTGGCCAGGGCAAGATCTCGTGCTGCGCATCAACACTGCTCGCCTTACTTACCTTGAAAACGGCCGTCGTGTCGCAGGGGTACTCCAGGCGATCTTGTGTTTGATTCTGCTCTAACTGTTTGATCTGAAATACAATCCTGACATTCGTGCCGATAGTTATACCATCTCGCGTAATCGCGTTCACATCCTGGCTGCGTACGTGTTTACGCAGGTCCACCACCTGGGCGATGCTTTCCCCGGATTTCAAGCGCACGAATCCAGGTCCCGCTACGCGCACAAACCGCGTACCTTTTCTGGTGACCAAGACCTGGTGACTGCTGAGTATCCCAGCCCCTAATGAATTAAAACTAGGAGGAAGGTTTTCCTCTCCGGGGAATTTTGGACCTACTTTTGTCGGACTAGAAGGTGGCCTAAACCAGGCGGCACCTTCTAGAACCATAGCCACACCTTCCAGCCAGCTTTCTCCTTCATGATGCGGCAGCACGAATTGGGCGAAATAAAAGATACCAAATGCGATTGAGAGGAAACCGGCGGCCAGCCATATGACGGTGATGAACCAGCTATATGGCACTTGCCGGTAATCTTTAAGAAAGAGCCCCGCAACAATTGCCGACGCGATCATTAAGATAATTAGCAGCGGGATTGCGCTCTTAGATTGTTGCCGAGATTTTTTCCTGGGCTTAGCCACAGAACCTACCTGCACTGTTTCCTACACTATGTCAATTGGTTGCTACTATACCATAACTAGCGCAGGCATGGGAAATACGGCCGTCTCGAGGAACCAGGTTCTGTCGGACCCCTCTCAAAATTGACGACCGCTAGAACGTTGTTATAATTTGTCTTCATTACAGGGCGGTTGGCTCAGTTGGTTAGAGCGCTACGTTGACATCGTAGAGGTCACAAGTTCGAGTCTTGTACCGCCCACACGGAAACAGCCGCAACCAGCGGCTGTTTTGCTTTTCTACTTGTATTGAATGCTGTCCCATCCTGATTTTACCCTAATCTGTAATCTAAAATCAGGAACGGTTGCAAGGTGTAAACATGGCCTTGACACAGTGATATAAGCCCGGATGATTTGAACATTATGATGAAATATGTGATGTATATCCTACTCGCCGTTGGTGCGCTTGCAGTAGTTGCTGAATTCTTTCACGCTTCACCCCTCCTGATCTTCATTGGAGCGGGACTGGGACTGATTCCGTTGGCCGGTATCCTCGGTGATGGTACGGAAGTTATAGCCAAGTACACCGGGCCGCGCCTGGGCGGATTGTTAAACGCCACCCTGGGCAATGCGGTCGAACTGATCATCACCACTCTTGCCCTGTGGCAAGGGGCAGTAAATCCGGCAGTACGTGAAAGCAGCCTGCTCTTGGTCAAGGCATCCATCACTGGATCGATCATGGGCAATGTGCTGCTAATTCTGGGAGCCAGCATATTCTTGGGGGGTTTGAAGCACGGTATTCAACGCTTCGATCGCTCGCAATCGGGCATCAATATGTCCATGCTGCTTTTGGCCGTCATCGCTATTTCCTTCCCTTCGATTTTCAGTCAGGCCATCGACGAGGTGAACCATCCGGGAGTTGAGTATCTGACCCTGGGCATTGCCGCGGTCATGATCGTGGTTTATGCTTTAAGCATCGTTTTCACGCAGCGTTTGGGACATGTAACTGAAGTTTCGCACGACAGTGGGCACGCCCCCGCCTGGTCGAAGCGTCAGGCGATCATTATCCTCATTGTAGCCACGGCCGCCATTGCACTCTTGAGCGAAACGCTGGTCGGTTCTGTTGAGCCGGTGGTCACACAATTTGGCATTAGCGAGTTCTTCCTGGGCATTATCCTGATTCCCATTGTCGGTAACGTCGCCGAGCATCTAGTGGCTGTACAAGCGGGGATGCGCAACGATATGGAACTCAGTCTGGCCATTTCCTGGGGATCGAGCCTGCAAATTGCCCTCTTCGTGACACCGCTGTTGGTTTTCATAAGCCTGGCCTTGGGCAACCCCATGACGCTAACCTTCACCACCTTTGAAGTCGTTACCCTCGTTGCGGTTTCGTTGATTGCTGCTTTTATATCCCAAGATGGAGAGAGCAACTGGTTAGAAGGCGTCATGCTGCTCAGCCTTTATCTAATCGTAGCCATAGCCGCCTTTTTCGTGCCGGTCTGAGACGCGCCACGCATTTTCAGGATCAGACAAGCGGTCGAACGTTTTTTGTTGTACGCGAAGCGGTCGCTCAGCGACATTGTGGCTTTTAATTTAGGTTGACTGAGTTGCGTCAACCAGCTTGAAGCGTGGTGTTTCAGTGGGATTGAAATTAGGATCGCCCCAGCGGGTAAATCGCGCGATGGTCGGTGCGACACGCCAGCCAAGACGTACTAGCCATGGGTATTTCAACAAGTAGGTAAATCTTGCCATCCGCGTGCGTAGGTCCAGTTGTCTGAACAAGGGATCGGCGAGCAGGCGCTCGCGATAAGTCGCAAAGCTGAAATCCTGCCGGGCAAAAGCGTCGCCGATCGTTTCTGCGGCCACATCCCCATACCCTAAAGCGAAAGAGATACCTTCGCCAAAAAGCGGGTCCGCACCCGCGGCATCGCCAACCAGCAGAATGTGCGGCATTGCGAAACGGCCGTCCTTACTCCACCACCGTATGGGGTGCCCCTTCAATTTGTAATCATCTAGATTGCGATCCCTCACCGCCAGCGATTGGCGTAACGTCTGTTTAAGATCCGCTTTCGGCCGTTCCGGGCGGGCGCGGCTGTCAAATAAACCACGGTTCATGAACGGTTCACCCTCGACGTAGCTGGGAAAATCCCAGTAATATCCCTGTAGACCCTCGGTCATGTACGTGAAATCAAACACGGCCACGCCATCGCGGAATTCAGGCTGGATTCTTGGATCTTCCGGCGTCAACACTTCTACCAGACGCGCCACGCGCGAATCATCATCCCACTTTAGGCGTCGTCGCAAGAAACTGCGCGAACCATCAGCCCCAACCACCACGCGCGCGTGGAACGTCGCCTTTTCCGTCTTAACCTCTACATAATCGTCATGGGCAATAATATCTTTGACCGCTTCGCCTTGGCGCACGCGCACGCCAAGCTTTTCGGCCGTTTGCACCAGCCAATGATCAAATTGATCGCGCCGCACAATACGCAGAATCGGGTCGCCATAGAGCGAGTAGCTCTTATCCTGATAGCAAAGGCGGACTTCCTTTACCGTGAAATGGTCGACCTCAAACGGCAAGCCAAGGCGGGCCAGAATATTCGAGCCCATGTGTGTAACACCACCACCGCACAGCTTCTCGCGCGGATGGACCGCTTTGTCCACGATGACGATTCTTTTTGCCCAAGTTGGCTCGCTCTTAACCAGGTGCAAGGCTGTCGACGTGCCCGACGGACCGGAGCCAACAATCAGAACATCAACCGTTTCTATCTTTTCCATATCACGACGATCCTCAATTAAATTGATGACACATGCCAGTGTCCGCGATTTCGTAGCGACGGGCTCTGTGCCCGTGCCGTGTGCCATTAGCACATATTTATTGTCGAATGACGGGTAGGATTATAGCATAGGAAAGTGAGATTGCCTGTCCCGTGTCGATATCAGCCGTTTCGTGCGCTGCTTCGACATTGCCCAATGTATCTACAGCCTGGCTGCGGAATTCATACACCGCTTGTGTATCAGGCGGCGTGAAAAACGCTGTCTGTGCGGAGACGTCGCTGAGCCACGGTTGCCAATCACCTGCTTCTCCATTTGCCAGGCGGTACTCTATCGAGTATCTTTCAATCGCGTTCAAAGCATCATTGCCATTCCAGGATACCCAATACACTTTGCTAAACTCCAACCAGGTTAGTGATTTCACTGACGAAACAGGTGGCTCGCTGTCAATACCGAAGCGCGCGGCAGCTGACGGAACGTTGTTGCCGGCTTTCGATGTGAGTACTACGCGCCAATAGAGAGTTGCGTAATCCCGGTCGAAGGTATGCGGGACGCCTTCGACGGCTGATGGCCATTCCTTGGTTACGATCACATCTTGGAACTGATCATCCGTCGCTACCTGTAGTGAAGTTTGTGAAACTTCCTCCGGATTTTCGATAAGCCACTCAAACAACACTTCTCGTTGATCTAGCCATTCGTTGTCCGCAGGCGCCAGCGGCCGGCTCGTCGGCAGCTCTTCCAGCGCAAGCAGGCGCATGGCATCAAACCAAACCCCACGCCCATCATCCGTTGTCGTCAGATCTGTCAGGTGAATGACGTTTTCCTCACTGGTCAGGAGCTCGTATTCCCCCAAGGACGTCCACAGACCAACATTGGCGTCTTGATCGAGTACCAC
>JAACFF010000285.1 GCA_009937635.1 Chloroflexota bacterium | reverse complement strand
ATTTGAAATGGGAAATCGAACAGAATATCGCGGAATTCTCTGGAAAGTTCTTGTACTTCCTTGGGATCAGGGCGAGCTAGGTCCAACAGCTTTCGCCCCCAAATATGATCTAGCATCACCGACTGCGCTTCAATAATGCGCTCTAGATCGGCTCCTGGTAGAAAGAAGCCCAAATCCTGATAGGCCTCGGTCAATTGGCGCGCATCGCGCTGCATGACGCCAATCATCACCTTGCGCAGGTTGTCTCCCATTAAACTAGGCACATGACCGACCATGCCAAAGTCGACGAATACAAGGAGAAACGGCCGTTTTCCTGGTTCACCATCCCACCCAGATATCGGACGCACAAACAAATTGCCAGGATGGGGATCGGCGTGGAAAAATCCTTCTTGAAATACTTGCTTAAAATAGGCTTCCAGGAGGACGTTTGCTACTTCTTTGGGATCAATTCCAACGTTGATCAACGCTGCCACATCGGCTACTTTAAGCGTTTCTACGTTTTCGAGAACCAAGACACGCCGCGTGGAATGTTCGCGGTAGACGGCCGGAATGTAGATGCGCCTGTCGTCTGCGTGCATCTGGGCAAAGCGCTGGGCATTGTCTGCCTCTGAGTGATAGTCCAGTTCCTCCCACAATGTACGGGAGAATTCATCGAGCAGCGCCGGCACATCGGCCCTGCGTTTAATTGGCGGGTATCGCATTAGCCAGCGAGCTACCACTTGAAGGGCGGCGAGATCTGTGCGAACCATGTTCTCGATATTCGGCCGTTGTACTTTCACGACAACTGGCTTCCCGTATTTCCGCGTCTCGGTTAAGGGCAACAGCCAAGCGCGGTGCGCTTGACCAAGTGAAGCGGCAGCGATGGGTTCTTCTTCGATATAGGCGAAGTGATCTGCAGGATCCCCAAGATCGGCGCGAATGATGGCTATAATTTGGTTCCAAGGCACGGCGGGAACTTCATCCTGGAGGCCTTTTAATTCGTCTGTGATTTCTCTAGGCAGGACATCGACACGCGCGCTAAGAAATTGACCTAGTTTGATCATAACGCCGCCCATTTCCACGGCCAGTAAGCGGAATTTCGCTGCCCATTTGCGGTGACGAACGGTACGCGTTTGGCGAGCGCGAAAGCCGATAATGGGGACTTGGCTCATCAGTAGATCCCACCAGATAACATGTAGGATCATACCACCAAAGAAGGTGATGATGCGCCGAAAGCGACTGTTCTCGATTATTGCCAGTGTTGAATCTGGTGACCTTATATCCATGGCGCAAAAGATGGTTCAGTAAAAGAGGCTTCATCCTACAGATGGATGAAGCCTCTCCGTATGCCCCATAGGGGACTCGAACCCCTGTTTCGGCCTTGAGAGGGCCGCGTCCTAGGCCGCTAGACGAATGGGGCTAGGCAAACGAGATTCTAGCCTACGGCTTATACCCTGTCAAAAAAGCCGTACAGGTTCTTTGGAATTGCGTACCATAAACGACTTATGGCAGCAGCGTGGGCCAGCATAGCTTCATGGACGCCCAAGATAGTGCTATAATTCCTCGCTCATATCAAATGGGGTGCAGGGTAATTGGCGATTGGTGTGTTTACTGAGCACGGTCTGGTCAAGTGTCTTGCACTTCCTGATAAAGCGATTTCCTTATGAAAACTCTTCTTGACGGGCTAAATGAAGCCCAACGTACGGCCGTAATGGCTCCATTGGGCCCGGTTTTGATTCTCGCTGGTCCTGGAAGCGGTAAGACACGTGTTCTCACGACCCGTGTTGCCTATCTTATGCAGGAAATGAACGTCGATCCCTGGCATATCTTGGCTGTCACATTCACCAACAAAGCAGCTAAAGAAATGCGCCATCGGGTTGAGAGTTTGCTTGGCGACCAACCGCGAGGTCTGACGATGGGCACGTTTCATGCGACTTGTGTGCGTATACTGCGGCGTGAAACGGATAATCTGCAATATTATGACCGGGATTTTGTCATCTTTGACAGTTCTGACCAACTGCAGGTGGTAAAACAAGCGCTTAAGGTTCTCAATCTAGATGACAAGAAGTTCCCGCCCAACAAAATGTTGAATGGGATCAGCAACGCCAAAAATGAACTGATCACTCCCGCGATGTATGCGGCAAGTAACTATATTTCGGAAATAACACGCCGCGTTTACAGCGAATACCAACTCTTGTTGCAGTCCAATAATGCCATGGACTTCGACGACTTGTTAATGAACGCAGTTCTGTTATTTGAGGAGCGACCAGATATCTTGGGGAAATACCAGAAGCGGTACGAGCATATCCTCGTCGACGAATTTCAAGACACCAATACCACACAATATACGTTGATCAAGATGTTGGCCGCGCGACATGAGAATCTCTTTGTGGTTGGTGATTCGGATCAATCTATTTACAAGTGGCGCGGTGCTGATTTTCGCAACATCCAACGATTTCGCGAGCAGTACCCGGAAGCGCAGTTGATTCTACTAGAGCAAAATTACCGATCCACGCAGATTATCTTGGATGCGGCTAAAGCGGTAATTAGGCCCAATCTAAACCGAGTACATAAAGAGTTATTTACTGTGCGCCAGGGTGGAGTTCCAATTGTCGTACGCGAAGCTTATAATGAACACGAAGAGGCAGAGACGATACTTGACAGCGTCGAAAGCTTAATGGTAGAGGGGTATTCGGGTGGCGACGTGGCTATTATGTATCGTACCAATGCACAGTCGCGGGTGTTGGAAGAGACCTTTCTACGAGCAGGAATGCCTTACCGGCTTGTTGGTGCGACAGCGTTCTATCGACGGCGCGAGGTAAAAGATATCATTGCCTACTTGCGGCTGGTTCATAATCCGGCAGATGCTGTCAGTTTCAATAGAATACTCAATGTCCCTCCACGGGGAATTGGCGCGAAAACCAGGCAGGGATTGCTCGATTGGGCGGGAAATCAATATTGGCAACCTGCAGGGGCTTTGATCAGGATGGCCACTGATCCTGAGGTGCAGCATCCGTTTTCTGGCCGAGCGCTGAATGCCCTCAGTCGTTTCGGCAACATGCTATCCGCCTGGATTAACCTGCGTGACAAAGTGGCTGTGTCTGACTTGTTGGATGTGATTCTGGAGCAAACGTCTTATCGAGATTATCTTGACGATGGTACGACTGAAGGTGAGGATCGTTGGGAAAATGTGATGGAATTTCGCGGTGCCGCGGGAGAAGAGGCGGATATTAGTCTCAGTGCTTTCTTGGAACAGGTGGCGCTCGTTTCTGAAGCGGACAACCTAGAAGAAACTCCCAACGCGACTACGCTACTCACTTTGCACGCGGCCAAGGGTTTGGAGTTCCCAATCGTATTCCTGACCGGCCTCGAGGATGGTTTGCTGCCACATAGCCGTTCGTTGGACGATGGCGAAGAATTAGCCGAGGAGCGCCGTCTGCTATATGTCGGCATAACCAGGGCAAAAGATCGTGTTTATCTTTCGCATGCTTTCAGGCGTACGTTTTATGGAGATTCTTCAGTCAGTGTTCCTTCTCGTTTTCTGAACGATATCCCACAGGAGTTAACGGAAGGCGGCAGCCCTTCAATTCGGCGGCGCCAGAGCAAAAAAAGAATTTCGAGCTGGCCAGGAAGTTCTAGTGGCAGGCAAGAGTCATCGCGAAGGTCGACATCTGCTAATCAGTATAGTGAATGGTCTCGACCTTCAAGCGAAAGATCGAGTGGGAAACCATCAGCGAAATCTCGCGATCTTGATGGGGACACGCTTGATGAAACTGTGCGACGTCCTCCAGGAAAGCCCCAGTTCCGCAGCGGACTTCAAGTGCGACACTCTCGATTTGGGGAGGGAACTGTCATTGAGAGCAAACTCACCGGGAATGATGAGGAGGTCACGGTGGCCTTTCCCAGCAGCGGCATTAAACGTCTGGCTGCCAGTTTTGCAGGGCTGGAAATCATTGAGTGATGCAATGGTATTTGGTACCGATCTGATTGACCATGGAATATTTGATTGACGGACATAATCTTGTGGGCAAGATGCCGGATATCAATTTGAATGATCCCGGTGATGAGGTTGAGTTAGTATTGCGCTTGCGTAGCTGGTCGGCACGAGGCCGGAAGCGCAAGGTGACGGTCATTTTTGATCGGGGATTGCCGGGCGGTGAAGACAAGGGACTTTCCAGCGGCATGGTGAAGGTGATCTTTGCCCCAGTGGGACGATCGGCTGATTCTCTGCTTATCAACCGCATCCAAAAGGTGAAGAATCCGGCCGAATATGCTCTTGTAAGCAGTGATTTGCGCGTGATAAAAGCGGCTGAAGCACGCCGTATGCAGGTTTGGCGATCTGAGGATTTTGTCGCTAGATTGGAGCAGGAAGGAGAGCAAGGAGCGAAAACAAGAACGGCCGATATGGCGGATGATCCCCAGATGAGCGCAGGTGAAGTTGATATGTGGATGGAGATATTTGATTCTGATCCTGAAGAATGAGAGGGGGTAATGGGAGCACCATTTGTCTTGCCAGATTTTGACGTTGTTCAATCTGGATAGTAAGCTTTAATCCACGCCTCGCCTCGTCGGGAAGCCCGTTCTTGACGAGCTAAATGGTTACGGATATGGGCATCAATGGCACAGATCCGTCCGCCCACGCTTGTTTCGCGACAGCCCTTTTTAAAGGGGAAATTGACATCCCAGTCTTCCAGGCAGCGAAGATTAGTAACAAGGTTTGTTTGTAGTTCGGTCAGGTAATGGACCAATTCGACCATGTCCTGCTCTTGAAATTCAATGCTGGCCTGGTCATTCAATTCAGCTAATGATCCCCTGAGCAACACCGGCTTAGCGCCGATAAGAAGGGCATGTGATATGGCAACATACTCACGATGCCAGAAGACAAGATGTGAGAGAACCTGGCGTGCCGTCTGATGGCCGTCAAAAAGGGCGCCGTCAGTCTGGGTGAAAAAGTTTGTGACAAGGGAAACAGCCTCGGTAAGCATGGACAGCAACTGTTCCCGGTCTTGGATTTTTTCATTCATTTGTTCCGAGCCCTTCTCCAAAATCTACGGCTGTATTGTCATGGGGTCTTGGCTATTGGCTCCAGTGCAAAAAGCCTATTGACTCCGTACAATAGCATAATCAATTGTTGCCCGAATTGATAGTGACAAATGTCACAATCGAAATAGGACGAAGATCATTTTAGAGACTATTTTGCAAACTGCACTAAGCTGATTCTCACGATCTTAAGGCGGATTGTAAGGATCAGTAGACAACTTTGAAAATATGGTGTAATATACTGGCAAGCTTAGTCAGGTTAAGAGGAACTCCTCCCCCCCAAACTGGCACGAGAGAAACGCGACTGGAACAACCCTGGCTAGGCCTAGATTATCGCCCATTCCTCCCTCGACCCGGGCTTTAGTCGGCTAAATGGCCCACGCACTGCCCTCCTGGTGTTTGGGTCGCTAAAACCGCCCTCTTGTGGGGCGGTTTTTGTGTTTAGGGTATGGTGGGGAATTGATCTCCAGCACGGCTGAGAAAGCGGCTGCACTATTTATCAGGAGCGAATTCCGGGTCCTTTTTATATTCCGATTTTGGGTATTGATACAACTCTACTAGAACCCCGCCTGAACCTTTTGGGTGAATAAATGCCAGCTTTTTGCCATCGCTGCCAATCCTGGGCACTTCGTCGATCAAGGGGATATTAGCTTGCTTGAGGCGCGCCAGCAAGGCCTCGATGTCATCTACTTCGAGGCAAATATGGTGTAAACCTGGCCCCTTTTTTTGAAGATAACGAGCCACGCCGCTGGTCTCTTCAGAGGGCGCAAGCAACTCAATATAAGCGCCACCAACAGGAAGCATTGCGATGTGTACTTGCTGTTCAGGTACTTCCTCGATTTTCTCTAGTGGGAGTCCCAAGGCATCGACCCAAAAACTGGTGCCTTCGGTTAGTTCAGGAAGCACAATGGCCACATGGTCTATTCTGGTTATCATGATTCTTATTCCTCGTGATTAGCTGGCAAACCGGAATGTGATAGTGGGAAGGAAAACATAATAGGCTTTGGCTTAGAAATCGAATCCGGGTCTATATTCACCCCAGACTTGGCGTAGTGAATGGCATATCTCGCCAAGTGTAACCTCATTTTCTACGCAAATAACGAACAACGGTAATAGATTCTCTCCAGATAATGCGGTCGCCTCTAGATGAGATCTCAATTCTGCAACTCTCTCATTGTCACGCTGCGATCGCAACTCGGCCAAGCGCTCACGTTGTTCAACTTCGAGAGCGGGATCAAGTTTCATCATTTCCATACGTAAGCCCTCATTTTTCTGCGTGAAGCGGTTGACACCCACGATGATAGCTCTGTTATCTTCTAGATCGCGCTGAAAGCGGTATGCCGCTTCCTGTATTTCACGCTGTACATAACCGGTTTCTATGGCTGCAAGCATGCCCCCCATTTCGTCAATGGTCTTGATGTATTCCAGCGCCTGCTTCTCTAATTCGTCTGTCAGGTGCTCTATATAGTAGGAGCCGGCCAGCGGGTCTACGGTGTCACCGACACCACTTTCGTTAGCGATGATTTGTTGGGTACGTAAGGCGATTTGGACGGCTTCGGCCGTGGGTAGGGCCAAGGCTTCATCGCGGCTGTTGGTATGGAGACTTTGGGTTCCGCCTAGAACGGCCGCCAGGGCCTGGAGGGTAACACGTATGACATTGTTCTCTGGCTGCTGCGCTGTTAGTGTGCTTCCAGCTGTCTGGGTATGAAAACGCAGCCGCCAACTTCTTGAATCTTTTGCTCCGAAACGGTGGCGCATGATCTTAGCCCAAAGCCGGCGTGCAGCCCGAAACTTGGCGACTTCCTCAAGGAAATTATTGTGTGCGTTGAAAAAAAAGGAGAGTTGTCTGGCGAATTTGTCAACATTTAGACCGGCATCAATGGCAGCCTGGACATAGGTGATTCCGTCAGCCAGCGTAAAAGCAATCTCCTGAGCGGCCGTGCTGCCAGCTTCACGGATGTGATAACCGGATATGGAAATCGTGTTCCAGTTTGGCACTTCCCGGCTGCAATACTCAAAGACATTCGTGATCAGACGCATCGAAGGCTGAGGAGGAAATATATATGTACCACGGGCGACGTATTCCTTGAGAATATCGTTTTGGATGGTGCCACGCAATTTGCTTGCTGGGACGCCTTGTTTCTTGGCCACAGCGATTACCATGGCTAATAAGATGGCAGCAGGGGCATTGATGGTCATGCTGACACTTACCTTGTCCAGGGGAATGCCGTCAAGTAACATGCTCATATCCGCCAAGCTGGAGATGCTCACGCCAACCTTGCCGACTTCACCCATTGCTAAGGGATCATCGGCATCGTAGCCGATTTGCGTGGGCAAATCGAAAGCTACGGATAAGCCGGTTTGTCCCTGGTTAAGCAGGAATTTGTATCGTTGATTAGATTCGGAAGCGGTGCCGAAGCCGGCGTACTGGCGCATAGTCCAAAAACGGCCGCGGTACATGGTTGGCTGTACACCGCGTGTGAAGGGATATTCGCCTGGAAATCCGAGATTTGATTCGTAATCGGGGTCAGAATTGAAGGGAGTGTAGATGCGATCTATGGGAATGCCCGATGAGGTTTCGAACTGCTCGTGCCGTTCGGGAAATCGCTGCAGGACAGGATCAAGGGTTTCTTTTTGCCAACGCTGTTTACTTTCTTGGATGCTCATCTGTTTTTCGGTTTCCTCCGTTGCAGATTGAAATTATAAGGAATCAGGCCAGGGTGTGTCTTGAATTATTCAGCTATGGAGAACAAATGACATACACAGGCATATCTACAGTTCCAAGATAAAGCATAACATGGCTTGACCGGATTCAGAAGGCCAATTGACACTTAAATTAGGTGACTTACGCCATGTTTCTAATGGGGGTGTTTCAAATTTGCCGGTGATGTGAGGTTGCAAACGGTCATGAAGCACCCCCTTTCCTATTATGGTGGTCGTCGAAACGGCCGATGTCGGCCACAGTGTAAAGTAGTTTACACTATTTCTGTAATTAAATATATGTGGCACTTTAGTCAAAACCAGAT
>JAACFF010000284.1 GCA_009937635.1 Chloroflexota bacterium | reverse complement strand
TGCAGTCAATAATGTTCTGCGGGGTGAATTGTGGCGCGGTCAGGAGACCGACCATAGCATCAACCATCAAAACAAGTAAGCCTGTACTTAGTAGACTGACAAAGTTAGTTTGATGGATGAAGAGTAGGATATCTTCAGATGGCCACTGTTCACATCTGAGGATGCGAACTACACAAAAGATGTTTGTCTGACTACTAGCTGTAGATGCATCTTTAACCCATTTTCCCTATCTCTGCCGCTGCCTGGTCTGGCTTCGTCCGAGTTGGGAAATCGCTGATGAGTTAATAGTCCACTAAGAATGTCGCCTCTTAAGAATAAACGAAAGAGTAGTCGAATATCCATTAGACATTGATTCTAGCGGTGTGTAAGAGAGATTGGCCCGGCTTCCATGGAGGCGTATCAATCGATCAGAGAAGAATAAAACGCAACTGACTTTTATCCTATCAAGCTATTCAACTATTTGAATGATCCCTCCACTGTTGGTATTGGAACAATTAACCACATCACCGCTCTTTGCGCCAAATGATGCAGGGGGGAAGACCGAATGATCAGACTTTTGATCAAAGCTATTCCCTCGATTGCTGTCTTTCTATTGGTTGCATGTGGTCGCAATGCGCCTGTTAATAGCGAACAAGAGGGACGGATTTTGTTGTGGCATCAATGGAGTGGAGCAGACGAAGAAACGCTGAATGAACTCCTGGATATGTTTACCGAGGTTAATCCCGAGATAACTGTGATCGGCATCTCCCACCCGTCAGATAGCTTGAAAGAAAGTTTCGTCGATGCGGCTACTAGAGGTCTGGGACCTGATGTTATCATCGGATCCCAATTGTGGACCCCGGAGTTGGCCGATGCACAATTGATTCGCGCAGTGGACGAAGATAACATCAATCCAGAGTCTTACCTTGCCCCGGCGTTAAATACTTTACGCTACCGGGATGAGTTGTACGGGCTGCCGCTCTCAATGGAGACTTCGGCCCTCTACTACAACAAAGCATTAACTGATGTACCACCGGAGACGCTGACCGAGCTCTTGGAACATGCCGTGGAGGGAAAAAAGGTGGCCATAAACACCAATTTTGACACCGCCTTCTGGGGTATCCAGGCATTTGGCGGCAGATTGCTGGACGAGGAAGGGCGGGTCGTGCTTAATCAAGGGGGGTTCGCCAACTGGCTCGATTGGCTTATTGAGGCTGGCAACGTCCCCAATATCATCCTGAGCAAGGATGAAGAAATACTAAACGATCTTTTTGCCCAGGGAGAAGTGACCTATTATGTGGGTCAGTCCTCAGAATTGCTGGGATTGCAAGATATTCTGGGTGCAGAAGTGGTTGGGGTGTCACCGCTGCCGGTTGGCCCTAATAACTCTGCTGGACCTTTCTTAACCACAGAGCCCATCTTTTTCAGTATGGATTCATCTCCGGCGCAAACGGAACGGGCTATGCTCTTGATTGAGTTTCTCGGCAATGTGGAGCAACAACGAAGGCTAGCCTTACAAACGGGGCGGGTCCCGGTCAACCCCCAGGCCAGGATCAACCGGCGTATTTCCCCTGCTGTTGCCGGATTCGTTGAGCAAAGTAAGACGGCTAATCCCCTATTCCTGCTTCCGCAGATATTTGATGTGATTGAGCTTGGAGAGGAAATATATCTGCAAGCTCTCGAAGGCCTGGTAACATCATCTGATGCTGCAAGTGAACTCACCAAAGCGGTGAACGATACTTATGGCCTGGAAACAGTTGAGGTTACTCCTGCTGCTTTATGCAATTCCATTGGCGAAATCGAGGTGTGGCACGCCTGGTCTGAGCCGGAGGCTATTGCTCTCGAACAGATTGGGCGTCAATTCTCTGAGTATTGTCCCAGGGTATTCATAACTTTCACGGCTGTAAAACGGACTGATCTCTTTAGACGCTACCGTCAAGCAGTTCAGGATGGCCAGGGCCCGGATCTGCTGCTCATATCCAGCGAATATAGCACGCGGCTGGCCTCGGCTGAGTTGGTTGGTAATATTAGTGACCAGATAGAGCCGGATTTCCTGCAGCGCTACATTCCCAACGTACCAGAGGCGATGCGCTTTGAAGGAGGGTTATACGGTCTGCCGGTTTCAGTGGATACGATGGCCCTTTACTATAACGATCTGCTGGTCAAGGACCCTCCCGTCGATTTAGGCGATCTGATGACACAAATCAGCCCTGACCAACAGTTTGCGTTGCCTTACACACCCTTTCGTGACGCACATTGGGGTCTGACTGCTTTCGGGGGCCGTCTGTTTGATATTGATGGCAGCCTAGATGTTACTAGTGGCGGTTTTGGCGAATGGCTAAACTGGTTGCAAAAGGCCAGGAATCAGCCTGGGTTGATGTTGACTAGAAACCAGGAAGAAGCCCAGGAACTGTTCAGTCAAGGACAAGCCGCCTATTTTGTTGGCGAACGTAGGCAGTTGAATGAACTGCAGGAGCAGCTTGGCGAGAATCTCGTGCGCGTTGCACCATTACCCGCAGGACCGGAAGGGTCATCAGGACCGATTCTCGATGTGCAAGGATTTATGGTCAATCCGAATTCCTCTGAGGCAATGGCAGCGATTGAATTTGCCAAATATGCAGCAAGTGCAGAGAGCCAGGCGCTTTTGATGCGTGAAGGTAATCTTGCTCCGGCCCATGTTAATGTGGCCGGGCTTGCGGCTTTCCCGGCCATTTCAGGGTTCTTGGATCAGGCGAAAACGGCTGTGGTCATAGCCAATCGCGCTGAGACGGATACCATCTTTGGATTAGGGGATATCATCTATGAAAGTGTGCTGGAGGATGGCGCTGACCCGGCAGCAGTGTTGGAGGGTTTCACTACCTTCTTCGAACAAGTGCACGGTGCTGGCGAGGAGGGTGCGCTCCAAAGCTGTGACTGGGAGGGCCAATTAATACTGTGGCATAGCGTCGAAGGGGTTGAAGCGTCTGTCCTGGATCAGAACATTGCCAACTTCGGACGCCACTGTCCCAAGGTTCAGGTAGAAGCACTGTTTGTACCAGCCGAAGACCTGCCCGGCCAACTTGCCGTTGCCTCAAGCGCCGGCGCTCCGCCCGATCTCTTCCTGGCTCCCCATGACCTGATTGAACCATTAAGCGCAGAAAGATTGATCAAACCAATCACGCCCTGGGTTACGGAATCAACCTTGATCCCCTATTTGAAAGAAGCTACAGATGCCATGAGACATTCTGGTGTGCTTTACGGACTGCCACAATCATTGGATACAACAGTTCTCTACTACAATACCGATTTAGTGAGCGAGCCTGAACAACAACTCTTCGATCTCGTCGCTTCGACCACAATTTCGGCACCTTTAGCCCTAGATACCAGTTTTGATGACGCTTTCTGGGGAGCGGTCGTCTTTGGTGGAGAATTGTTTTCGCTTGGCGAAGGAGCGCAAAAGGAGACATTAGATATTCGCCGAACCAGTCTGGTTAATTGGCTTGGGTGGCTGAAATCGAATAAAGATCGGGCCGGTGTTGTAATGAATCACGATCCTGAGAAGCTCATAGAGATGTTTTCGGTTGGCAATGCTGCCTATCTCATCACCGGATCTGATGCGTTGCCCCAATTACGTGCGGAGCTTGACAGTGATGAGGGAATTCCAACAAAAATCGGGGTGGCCCGATTGCCGACTGGTCGAGCAGGGCAAGTCAGCCCTCTCCTGACGGCAACAGGATACTTATTCAGCGCCGCAGCTGATGAAGAACAGACACAGATGGCTTTGGAATTCGCCAGAGTCGCCACTTCAGGCGAAGGACAGGGACTCCTTATGCAGAGTGCCAGCCGCGCGCCAGCCAATGTTCTGGCCTTAACTCTTGTCGATGATTCGGCTCTAAATGCCATTGTAGAACAAGCCAGAACGAGCGTCTTGATGCCTTCCCGACCAGAAAACCTGGTTTTGAAAGAAGGGGGTGAAATCCTTTTTCGAAGTGTCTTGGAAGATGAACGGTCGCCTAGCCAAGCAATGGCTGAATTCCACACTTTCTTGAGCGAGACCCCGCAACCGGTGATCGTTGCCTATGCCGGCGAGAGGGTGCTGGTATGTGAAGGGGATGGACGACTGCTGCTTTGGCACAGTTGGCCATTTGCGGCTGAAACGGTCGAGTCCAAGGGGACTGATGATGAGCAGCAGACCAGCCCCACAAATGCACTCGAACGCATTATCTTTGAGTTCAATGAATTTTGCCCGGATGTTGCTGTGGATACGGAACTCGTCCCCGTTGAAGCTTTGCCGGACCGTTTGGTAATAGCTGCGACCGAAGGGGTCGCCCCCGACCTGTTTCTGGCCCCTCACGAGCTAATTGCGCCGTTAGCCAACTCGGAGTCGATCAAGCCCATTACATCTTTGGTGGACCAGACATTTTTAGATCAATACTTGGACAAGTCGGTTGAAGCACTCCAATATGGAGGGGATTTATATGGTGTGCCGCAGACGCTTGATGTTGCTGCTCTTTATTACAATACCGGAGTGGTGAGTTCCACGGTGAGCACATTGGATCAACTCGTTGAAACTGCGAACCCCGATGTTCAGATTGCAATTGATACCAGCTTTCACAACGCTCACTGGGGGATTGGCGCTTTTCGTGGGAGCTTATTTGATGCGGAAGGAAAACCCCTGAGCGATCAAAGCGGTTTCGTGGATTGGCTAGCGTGGCTCCAAGATGCTCAAGAGCGGCCTGGAATGGTGCTCGACAGCGATCAGGACGATCTGCAGCAACGCTTTGCTGATGGCGAGTTAGCCTATTTGGTGGCTGGTCCCGATGCTCTGACACCATTACGAGAAAGCCTTGGTGAACAAGTTCGGGTGATACGGTTGCCGGCAGGACTAATAGGGCAACCAAGCCCTCTATTATCGGTTGGTTCTTTCTTGTTCAGTGCCACGGCCAGCGAAGAACAGACAGATCTGGCCCTAAAGTTCGCCCAATTCGCGGCATCGGAAGCGAACCAGCTGCTGCTGGCTCAAGAGGCCAATTTGATCCCCACCAATCGCTCGGCGGCGGATTCGATTGAAGATCCCGCAATAAGCATCTTTGCCAGACAGGCTGCGGATACGGCCGTTCTATTACCGCCCGATATTCCCGCCGATGTGCTAGAAGCTGGCGAAAGAGTGTACACACTAGTGCTCCGCGATGGCCTGAAACCGGAACTGGCCGTTGTCGAGTTGACAAGATTCGCAGGAAGGGATTAGTCCGCTGAGAGAGGTACTCCCATGCCGGAAAACAGTATATTAGGTATCCTTTCCGATCTTATTGGTGCTATTCAGCACTTTGGTGAACGCATAACCGTGCAACGCCAATTGATGGTAATTTTACTTATCATCTTATTGGCCTGGTTCTTGACGGGCGCGTTTTGGTTTTTGATAGGACGGCGCGTTGTAGGATGGGCGGGCAGCCGCTTACATGGACGGAAGCGGGTTCTGGCACGTTATACCATGTCCATTGTCAAGAATACCCTGTTTCCTGTACTGGTGCTTTTTGCCCTGAGTTACACGATGCAAGCGTTTGTAAGCCGCGGCTGGCATATAGGCCTATTGTCAGGCTCCATATCCCTCTTCTGGGCCGTGCTTGCTTACCGGCTGCTGCTAGGATTACTCTATGGCCGGCTGGATAAGCAAGCTGCGCGTCGTTACCATTATCGTTTTTTAGCTCCCCTTATGATCATACTTGTCCTTGGCTGGATGTTTAACCATCTCATCCCGATCAGGCGTCTGGCATCAGTAGAGGTATGGAATGGCTTTTCAAAGCCAGTTACGTTGGGGGCTGTATTCATCGCCACAGTGGGCTTTTACTTCTGGTTTGATGGTTCAGGCGTTGCGCAAGATATTGCCCGTTTCGCCATCAAACCCTTCACAAAAGTGCACCCAGGCGCCTTGGAAGCCGGGTTGATCATCGGTCGTTATATATTAATCGCAGTAGGCATCTACATTGTTTTTGCTGTTTTGGGATTTGACTCGACGACTCTCGCTTTCCTCACGGCCGGCCTATCCGTAGGCATCGGCTTTGGCTTAAAAGAAGTCATTGGAAATCTCATCAGCGGCGTGCTTTTACTCGTCGACCAATCTCTACGGCCCGGAGATGTTGTCAGCGTTGAAGGCAAAATCGGCACCGTACGACATGTCGGTATCCGCGCCACTATCGTCAACACGCTTAATAATGTGGATGTGGTTGTACCCAACCAGACGTTCCTAACTTCTGCGGTAACGACGTATTCCAAAGGGGACCAGCCGGTACGAATGCTAATCCCGGTTGAAACCTCAGACGCACACACCCCGCATGAGGTAAGAGAAGCTATGTTATCCGTTGCCCAAGAGCATCCTCTGGTCGTCACCGAACCAAAACCTGAGGTGTTCTACATTTCTACCGGCGATACTAGCCGCAAATACGAACTGGCCGTTTGGTACGAGGATCCATTAAAGACGGTGCCTCTACACAGTGATCTCTATTACAAGATATTTGATGAGTTCAGCAAGTATGGCATCAATCCGGCCACGCCACAGCGGGACCTAAATATCAACGCCATATCCTTAGGCAATGGTTCTACTGCAACGGCCGATTAACTCTACTGCTTTGTTAGCTTGATTATTGAAACTTTACAATTGGACGAGGTCTTTTCAATTTGACTTGCGTATCGGTAGCAGTAAATCGCCAATCGATCACAGCTTGCAGGTCATCGCGCCGAGCTTGCCAAGCAGCCATCTTGATAATGAGTGATGTGTAGATAGGGTAAAACTCATGTTAGGATGCATCGCCGAATAACGAACTTGTTGTAAAGTTATCTTTTTACCAACGAAATCACTGTTCGGCATCAATGCTGCGGTTTTGTTCCTGCTGAACAAGGACCGCCTTGTTCAAGGTCTCAAGAAATTCATCTAGAGGCACGCGATGTATGCGAGCTGCTGTTTCAACGGTTATGGCTTTGGTGATCAGGCGTCGAAAGGAGTAACGGCCGACACGTTTGATGCCAAACAGCTCCATGACATCGGCGATATCTCCATACTCCTGCAATATTGCTGATACTTTGGTATCTTTTGTTATTTCCATTGTTTGTATTCTCCGGTTTCTTCCTGGGAGTAAATCACTCCGCATGATTTAGAGATTAGCACAAGGGGGAAGTGCTGTCCCCGACTTTTGTCGGAAACGCTTGTGGCAAAAAACGATCTACTCAGCCAGTTTTTGCAATTTTTCCCGGTTAATGATGAGGATTTGATAACGGCCGACTTCGATTAGGTTGTTGGCTTCTAACTTGCGCAAGGAGCGTTGGATCACGTCAGCTACAGTACCCAGCCTGGCCGCAAGTTCATTTTGTGTATACCACGATGGCCGGAGGAGCGCGTCACCCTCCGCTTCATCAAGTATCAGCCGCGACAAGCGGCTTATCACGGGGCGCAGTGATAAATCTTCAACCAGAGCGGCCGATTGGCGCAGTCGTTCAGATAACACATCTATTACCGATTGCGCGAAAACTGGGTCTTGCCGAAGCAATTGTCTGATCGCATCTCCAGGAATGTACCAAACTTGGACAGGTTCCAAAGCGACTACAGAGGCGGGATTTGGCAACGTTGTAAAGGCGCCAACTTCATTGAATGTTTGACCTGGCTTGATTAAGTGTAGAGTTTGCTCTCTACCCGAGGTGGCGTATTTTACCGCCTTTAGATTTCCAGATTGCAGCCAATACAATCCCTGAGAGGGTTCTCCTTGCCAAAATATTGTCGCACCAGTTGGATAATGGGTTCGCTTTGCTTGATTGCTCAAAAACGCCAGACTCTTTTGACTCAGTGGTGCGAAAAAAGGGCTCTCTTTTAAGCGTTGGTTGAAAAGCGTCAATGAATTGTTGGGAATGGACATTAAGCGCCATTATAAATTGTGAGGAACGGCCGTCAAGTTAGAAGTGTAATAGAGCATGCTGCTTATTTTGCAGCGTCAAGTATCCTGGCTTAGTGGCAATGCCCGCCATGGCGGCTTTGTCGTACGGCCAGGCGCGCAGATAGAGCGAAGGGTGTATGGTCGGTTAAAGTGTGTAGCCGGATAAAAAGGTGGCAT
>JAACFF010000037.1 GCA_009937635.1 Chloroflexota bacterium | reverse complement strand
ATGGGATAGCCATATTGCTGAAAGCCTTCCTTAAAATACACAGAAGGTACGGCATTGTCTGGGGCCGATCAGTTGAAGCAACACAGCGCATCGATTTAGATGGCCTGGCCAATTTCGTCGATACAAACGAATTGCTTCCTAGTATGGATTCAGAAACCAAAGAAAGTCTAGGCGCTCTGTCTAGAGACAAACAGGAAGCCTTCTATATTTTCCTAAAGGCGATGGACGAAGATGGAGAGATGCTTGACTATTTCTTTAATTCGTCGCCAGATTAAGGCAAAATTGATTCTCAACGCAAAAAGTAGCCCGCTCAAATTTCACCACCTTCAAGACGGATGGGGCCATTTTGCCGGCTGACTAGCTGTAGCGCGTGATTGGTGATGGGGTTGAGGGGCGCGATAATGCCTTGAAAGTGGCCGGCTGGACAGTCCTGCGATTCAATTCCAAAAGAATACGAGAAGAAGCTTCCACTTACTGTCTCTCAACCGTTTCCGAGAAGATCAACAAACTGGGCGGGCTTGACGGCGGGGGTTGGGTACCGCGCAAGATCGATCCCGATGCCACCGCCTACCAGCCCAGCCTCTTCGACTAGTTCCTTTATTCCATATTGAGCAACAATGCCGGCCTCCAATTCAACGCGAACAGTTTGGATACCTTCTTCTCGTGCCATAATTGCCACTCTTTCCAGGATCTACAAATAACTTGCCAGCAACCAGGTCCCTCATTTCACTGACAACTCGTTCATGCATCCCGCTTGACAACACTCCGCCACGAAGACAATACCACCTTCTGCGTAGACTCGACAGGTGGGGAAAAGCATGTGCTACGTATTCACCGTCCTGCTTTGAGAACGGTTGAGGCGGTGCGGTCAGAGATAATGTGGCTGGCAGCGCTGCGGCGGGATACAGACCTGGTTGTACCTGAACCCGTGTCCTCGCTTCATTTGGACCACGTCACAGTCATCAACGTGGAGGGCATCCCCGAACCACGTATCTGTATCTTATTTCACTGGATCAATGGGCGCTTTCTAGATGACGGGTTGACTACTGCCCATCAGTATGCTGACGCAGTTTTAGACAGCTTAACTGAAGCCACTGCTATTGTGCCAGCAATCTGGCCGCTTGAGGTCGTCAATGTGTTATTAGTGGCAGAACGGCGCAATAGATTGCACGAATCAGACAGTGTTCGATTCCTCTCCTTGTTGTCTCAGCTTCCAATACAAGTTGAACAAGCGTGGCCCACACGATCAATGAACGATCTGCTGGCTCTGGGCAGAGCAAATGATTTATCGAGCTATGACGCTTCCTACCTGGATCTTGCCATGACCGAAGGGTTGCCAATTGCAACTTTGGACCAAAAATTGGTAGCGGCTGCTAAAAGAATTGATATTCCTATTTTTGTGGCCTAGCAAGCGATATGGTAAATCTATGCCACAATGTGCGCAGCCGCCTTGCCCCCTTTCCCAACCGGCAAACCAGCCGCATTCGCGCGGCCATCAATCATAAATTTTGATCAGCGCCAGCTCCTTTGTCATTATTAAGGACATATTACAATATTGACATCTTTTACTCGCAGGTTTTTATACTGTTTAAAGGCGTCCAACATATAGAATAGGAGCATAAATCATGACCAGTAAATTAGATCTTGTAAGAGCATGGACCGATTTGCCGATGAGTGAACTAGACGCGAGCGCAGACTATATCTCTGATGACTTTCAGTGGGTTGACGAGGATGGCAAAGTTTTGATGAACAAAGAGGCCTGGGTTGGCATGGGCCATATGCTTGCTGCTGCCTTCACAGACTATCAATATATGCGTACTGATATTCACGAAGAGGGCAACTCTGTCATTATGACCGGCCATTTCAAAGGCAGGCACACGGGCGATCTCGACTTATCGGCAATGGGCATGGGTGTAATCCCGGCCAGTGGCAAGCAGATCGTATGGCCGGAAGAAAGTACAAGGATTACGATTGAAGGTGATAAAATCGCAAAACTTGAACCGCACGGAGAATCCGGCGGAATGGAAGCTTTCTTTGCGGCGATTATGGGGGATGCACCGCCGCAATAATCTGGCGCAACACCATGGGGAGCGGCAAAAATTCGCGGGATATGGCGCAAGCTATCCACGGAAGGTGGCAGGCGCATTTTGCCCGAAATATAACACCCCCAAAAATATAAGCGAATAGCACTTGATCAGAACATTAGTTCTATTATACAATGCCCCCTATGACGACGCGCTTACATCTGGCCAAACAACCAGCCACCCCGCCCTTTACTATCGCCTAAATCCATTAACAATTCACTATTCAACAATTACCCGCCCTCCTCAAACTCATTTAAAGCCCACCCAAAGCAGCCAATTCAACCCCCATCTTGACACCAGTAGTTATAATTCTAGTAGCTGGTTACAAAGATATTCCCGGAAACATGACAGCGATCAAGCCTACAGACCATTATTCTGCGCCTTGGCGCAGCAGATATTGGGGAGTTGCCAACGATGAGAAATCTAAATCTAAGGACTTGGGCACGATCGATTTTACTTGCAGCTCTACTGCTGCTAAGCGCTGCTTGCAGAGCCAATGAATTCCAGGTGCCCCCCAACACGGCCGATGGTTGGCAGGTGGGCACACTGGACGAGGTTGGCCTGGACGAAAAGCCCATCGCTCAAGCTTTGCAGCGCATCGACAGCGGGAGATACGCAGACGTGCACAGCCTGCTCATCGTCAAGGATGGCCTTCTGGTCGTAGAAGAATACTTCCCAGGCCATGCGTGGCGCTACGACGCGGAGCATTTTCAAGGTCCTTACACCGAGTTTGACCGCGATACGCTGCACACGATCATGTCCGTCACCAAGGCTTTCACCTCCGCTGTGGTCGGCATCGCCGTAGAGCAAGAGGCGATAGGCAGCGAGCAAGACCCGGTCTTTGATTACTTCCCTGAATACCAACAGCTACGCACACCGCAGAAGGAAGCGCTAACCGTCGAACATTTGCTGACCATGACCTCCGGATTGCAATGGAATGAATGGGAATACCCCTTGAGCGACACGCGTAATGATCTGATCCAACTGTGGATAGTCGACGATCCGGTGCACTATATTCTGGACAAACCGCTGGTCCACCAGCCGGGGAGCAGCTGGTATTACAGTGGCGGAGATGTCATCCTCCTCGGCGAGATCATCCAGGAATCAACGGGGCAGCTAATCAGTCAATACGCCGCCGAGCAGTTTTTTGAGCCGTTGGGCATCACCGAATATGAATGGCACTTTATCGATCCCGACACGGTACACGCCTCAGGCGATTTAATGCTGCGTCCACGCGATATGGCCAAGTTAGGTTATGTGCTGCTGAATGATGGCCAATGGCAGGAAGAGCAAATCTTGTCCCCGGATTGGGTCGAGAAGACGACTTCCAGCTACATCGACACCCCTGCTCCAGGCAATGGGGAAGAATACGGCTACCAATGGTGGCACATGACCTTCCCCAGCGAAGCCGGCCCTGTCGAAACACTGCATCGCTCCGGCTGGGGCGGGCAGGATCTGTACCTATTCCCAGACCTGGATCTGCTCGTAGCCATGACCGGCGGCAACTACGAAGAACAATCGCCAAACAACGACATCGTCACCCAACACATCATTCCCGCCGTGCAAGCCCTGAACATCCCGTAAAACAGCAATTTGGCAAATGTTGCCCGTTAGCTGTTCTCCATTGTACGCCAAGCGGTCGCTCTGCGATACTGTATTCTGTTGACTGTTCACCCGCCACTCACCACTCACCACTCGCTTCTCACCACTCGCCTCTCCCGCCCAATCGTAATAAAATTCACAATACATCTATCCAGTAAAGGTGAAAATGACATGGACGAAACAAACGAAATTCCGACCACAGAAGAATCAACCAACTTAATGGGTAAATTTGCCGAACTACCCAGCGGCGTGCAGCGTATCATTATCGCCGTCTTCCTGCTCCTGATCCTGGCTGCAGCCATGTTCTTGCAACGGCTGATCAGAACAGAAGAAGCCGTCGACGAGGAAGCTGCGCCCTGGGAAACGGCCGAATCCTTCGCCGGGGAAGTTGAAGAGAGAGCGTAGACACAAAGGCGAACACCGTAACGCAAGCTTTCCAGCTTGCAGCCACAAACTTTCCAGTTTGTGGTACGGGCCAGAGGCATAATGACGAATTCAATTTACATCACTACCACTGAGCCGTACAGCGGCAAGTCCCTGGTTTCCTTGGGCATCACCGAACTCCTGCTCAGGCGAACACACAACATCGGCATCTTCCGCCCCGTGATTGAGGCTCCCCCTGCCAAGCAGCGGGACAAAAACATCGATCTGCTGCTCACGCACTACGATCTGGATATCGATTACGAAGATACCTATGCCTTCTACCGTAAAGATGTGTCCGATCTCATCGCCGAGGGGCGCTATGACGACGTGCTGGACACTATTATTGCCAAGTACAAAATCCTGGAGGCTCAGTGCGATTTTGTGCTGTGCATCGGTTCAGATTTTGAGGGCAGCTCGGCAATGGAGTTTAACTATAACGCCGACATCGCGCGCAACCTGGGCAGCCCGGTGCTGATCGTATCCAGCGCCGTCGATCAGACGATCGAAGAAGTCGTTAATGACGTCAAGATAGCCCGCGAAGCCTTCGAGGAAAACGGCTGCCAGATACTGGGCATGATCGTTAACCGTGCCGATCGCGAGATCATGTATGATCTGCTGGAAGCGCTGGAAGATGAACTGCCGGATCGCAAGATGCTGCTGTCCGTCATTCCTGCTCGCGAAATGCTCAGCAGCCCCACTATCAAAGAAATTGCAGAGCACATGGACGCCCGCGTGCTTTATGGCGGGGACCAGCTTGACCGGCTGGCGTACCATTACCTGGTGATCGCCATGCGCATACGCAACTACCTGACGCACCTGAAGAACAACGCCCTGCTTATTACCCCAGGGGACCGTTCTGAAGTCATTCTGAGCGCCTTGCAAGCACACCAATCACAAAATTACCCCAAGATCGCGGCCCTGCTGCTCACAGGGGGACTCCAACCACCCGCTTCGGTGGATCTACTGCTCTCCGGCTTGCCCGACATCATCCCCATCCTCTCCGTGCAGAAAGATACGTACCAGACGGCAATGAACATCGGTCACGTCCGTTCTTATATCACGGCCGATAACCAGGCTAAGATAAAGTTAAGCCTGCGCCTTTTCGAAAGACATGTGGATACCGTGGCCCTGGAACGGCAACTGAGCGCGCTGCCGGATCAGGGCATCACGCCCAAAATGTTTATTTACAACCTGATCCAGCAGGCCAAATCAGACAAGAAACATATCGTCTTGCCCGAAGGGACCGACGAACGCATTCTGCGAGCCTCCGCTTCCTTACGGCGCAACAATGTCGTGGACTTGACCTTTCTCGGTAAGCGGGAAGAGGTGGAATTGGCCATCTATAACCTGGGCTTGCGACGAGAATTACAGGGGATACCGATCGTCGACCCGGCCGATTCGCCCAAGCGAGAAGCATATGCCAAGGTGCTGATGGAGCTGCGCAAGCACAAGGGATTCAACATGGACATGGCCATGGACCAGTTGACCGACGTCTCTTACTTTGGCACGATGATGGTCTACATGGACGACGCGGACGGCATGGTCTCGGGGGCGATGCATACGACGCAGCACACCATCCGGCCGGCTCTGCAATTCGTGAAGACAAAACCAGGTTTCTCCGTTGTTTCCTCCGTCTTCTTCATGGCCCTGCCTGACCGGGTGCTCGTCTATGGTGACTGCGCGGTAAACCCTAATCCTTCAGCCGAGCAGTTGGCGGAAATCGCCATATCCTCGGCGGACACGGCCAGGGCTTTCGGCATCGTTGAACCGAGAATAGCCATGCTCTCCTACTCCTCTGGCGCATCAGGCGAGGGTGAGGACGTGGTGCGCGTGCGCGAGGCCACGGAGCTGGCCAAAGCGCGCCGGCCAGACTTGATTCTGGAAGGCCCCATACAGTACGATGCGGCCGTTTCGCCTGATGTGGCGGACACTAAAATGCCGGGGTCCGAGGTAGCCGGCAAGGCGACCGTCTTCATCTTCCCCGACCTGAATACGGGCAATAACACCTACAAAGCAGTGCAACGGGAAACGGGGGCCATCGCTATTGGGCCCGTGCTGCAAGGGTTAAAAAAACCGGTCAATGACCTCAGCCGCGGTTGCACCGTGGATGACGTGATCAATACCGTAGCCATCACAGCCATTCAAGCACAACAAGGATGAAATAGGAGTCAGGTATCAGGTATCAGAGGTCAGGCAGTCTGACACCTGATACCTGATACCTGAAAGCTAAACAATGAAAATACTGGTAATTAATTCTGGAAGTTCATCGATCAAATATAGCTTTTTTGACGTAAGTGAACGCAAAGCCCTGGCAACGGGACTTGTAGAAAAGATCGGCGAGGCCGGCAGTCGCATCCGGCACACTGTTTTCACGAGCGAACCGGCGACGGAGGTCGTGCGCGATCTGGTGGTAGAGGACCATCATCGTGGCTTGCAGCTCATGGTTGACTTGCTATTGGATGCGCGTATTGGCGTCATCGAGTCGCCGTCAGAAATAATGGCCATCGGCCACCGGGTCGTTCATGGTGGAGAGCATTTCAGCCAGCCCACGGTCATAACGGCCGGCGTTATGAAAGCTATCAAAGCCCTGATTCCCCTAGCGCCTTTACACAATCCGGCCAATTTGACCGGTATTGAGGTGGCAATAGATCTTTTCCCACAGGCGACGCAGGTGGCCGTCTTTGACACCGCTTTCCACCAGACGATGCCGCCGGCTGCCTACCGCTACGCCATCCCCAAGCAGCTTTATGAAGAACAGGCCATCCGTGTCTATGGCTTTCACGGCACATCACACCTCTATGTGACCAAGCAAGCTGTCGCCCATCTGGGCAAACCAGCCGCGGAAACGAACCTGATCACCGCTCATCTAGGAAATGGGTGCAGTATCACGGCCGTACGTGGTGGGCAATCCGTCGATACGTCGATGGGCTTCAGCCCCCTGGCCGGGCTGATCATGGGCACGCGCAGCGGAGATTTGGATCCGGCCGTGCCCTATTTCCTGGGCCACAGTCTGGGCATGTCCTTCGGCGAGATTGACAAGCTGCTGAATAAGCAGAGCGGCTTGCTCGGCCTCACCGGCCAGAATGACTTGCGCGATATCGAAGAACGCCGTTCCCAAGGGGATGCGGATGCCAAGTTGGCGCTTGAAATGTATGCCTACCGCATAAAGAAATACGTTGGCGCCTATGTAGCAGCACTGGGGCGCGTGGACGCCCTCGTCTTCACCGCCGGCGTGGGCCAACACAGCGACGCCGTGCGTGCGCTTGCATGTTCTGGCTTGCAAAATCTGGGTATCTCCCTGGACATAGAGAAAAATCGCGCCGGTCCGAGCGGATCCGTCACTGAAATTCAAGCGCAAGATAGTACGGTTAAAGTGCTCATCATTGCCACGAATGAAGAATTGGAGATCGCCATCCAGACAGTGGAGTTAGTCAGATAGTCTGATAGTAGGTTAGTCTTGTGGTCGATAATCATGGAGCCAGGTGATCTACAAAATATCTTGAAGAATCTCGATTTCTTTGCTGTGGTAGGGGCGAGACGGTTGGCCAGAGCTTCACAGGGCAACAAGCTATTTCCCATCCAACCGTTTCGCCCGCCCCTATACCATCCCTTAAGGTTGAAGTTGAAAAACTTATTGTAGATCATGTAATAGAAGGACATTATGGACAGTAAAGCTTTACCTGTGAAAAAAACGAAGATCGTCTGTACGATCGGGCCGGCTTGTGAAACGCCGGACATCCTGGAACAGATGATCGACAGCGGGATGAACATCGCCCGCCTCAATTTCGCCCACGGCGATTTTGAAAGCCACCGGCAGGTGATCAAGAAGATCCGCGCGGCGGCTAAAAAACGCGGCCGGCGGGTTGCCATTATGGGCGATCTGCCCGGGCCGAAAATGCGTATCGGCCATGTTGATCCTGAACCGTTGATGCTCGAACGGGGGCAAACCTTCACACTGCAAGCGGGGGATTTTGTGGGGGACGCACAGCGCGCCTCTATGCGGTTCGCCGGGTTGGCCAAAGCGGTGAAAACGGGTGACAAGATATTCATCAACGACGGCTACATTCAACTGCAAGTGCAGCAAGTTGCCGGGCAAGAAGTGCGCTGCCTGGTTTTGGTCGGCGGTGAATTACGCTCACACAAAGGGGTCAACTTTCCGGGCATCGATCTGGGCATCCGCGCCTTTACCGATTATGACCGGAAATGTTTGGCCTTCGCCGCGGAACAGGGTCTGGATGCTGTCAGCCAATCCTTTGTGCAGAATGGAGAGGACATGACGGCCGTACGTCAGGCGGCTGCAGAAATGGACTTCTACCCCTTCCTCATCGCCAAGATTGAACGGGCAGGAGCCAGGGACAACCTGGGCAATATCCTGGACGCCAGCGACGGGCTGATGGTAGCCCGGGGTGATTTGGGTGTTGAGATCCCCATCGAAACCATCGCCATTGCCCAAAAAGAGATCATCAGCCAGGCCAATTTGCGTGGCAAACCCGTTATCACGGCTACACATATGTTGGAGTCGATGGTGGAATATCCGCGCCCCACACGGGCGGAGGCTACCGACGTCGCCAATGCAATTCTTGACGGTACTGACTGCGTGATGTTGTCCGGCGAAACGGCCGTGGGCAACTATCCCGTAGAATCAGTCGCTGTCATGGCCCGTATCGCCCAGGCCTCCGAACCACACTGTCTGAGCAGTGAGATCGTAGAGAGCCTGGAGCATAACCGGCAAAGCACTCACTTCGACGCCGATAAGATCATCTCTCTTATCATCCACTTCAGCACCACCGTTTGCCAGCCCGTCGCGGTAATCGCGCCGACGATAACCGGGCGCACAGCGCGCATGATTGGCCGCTTCCGCCTGCCCGTGTGGGTCGTGGCCGTGAGCCCCTTCGAAGCTACTTGCCAATCTCTGCAATTCTCTTATGGCGTCTATGCCGTTCATGAAAAGGAACGGCCGTCAGATTGGGAGCAATACGCGCGCGACTGGTTGGTGGAATATGGCATAAGTGGGGACATGGCCCTGTTAACGCAAGGATCGGGCACAGGGCAGATCGGCAGCACCAACAAGGTAGGAATTATCGATCTTAGCAAGCCTATGGCCGATGCCGTTCTTTGGTAAATGCCCCCGAATTGAGGTAATGAGGATACCGGACACAGTATAATAGTCACCTGTAGCCGCGAGATCACTTTCACGTTCCACCAGCGCGATTATGAAATCGCGGCGACATTGATAAAATAATTGGCTGATGGCAGATCCAACATTATTGGCTCCCCTGATCATCATTTTCATAGGGGCTTTAGGTGCAGCTCTCTTTGGCCTCCCGGCGCTGAACAGGCGGCTGGGCATCACCCGTTTGAGCTGGTTACTGGCTCTAGCGCCATTATCAGCCCTTATTTTACTCGCCGCGCGCGTGCCACAGGCTAATTCCGGCGTTGTTACCGTCTGGCAGTGGACGTGGCTGCCCTCCTTGGGCCTAAATCTTGGATTATATGTCGACGATCTCAGCCTCTTTTTCGGCTTGATTATCACCTTCATCGGCACCCTGATCATCGTCTATTCGGGGCAATATTTCAAAGAGGATCAAGGGGCCTGGCGCTTTCTAACTTACTTGCTGCTTTTCATGGTGTCCATGTTGGGCATCGTTATGGCCGGAGACGTGCTCACCTTGTTCATCTTCTGGGAAGGCACCAGCATCCTCTCTTTTCTCCTGGTGGCTTACAAAACAGAATCAGAGACAGCGCGGCATGGCGCTTTTCGCGCCCTCCTGATCACCGGTGGCGGCGGCATCGCCCTACTGATTGGCGTTCTGTTCCTCAGCTATGTCGCTGGGGGGACGGATTTCGTGACCATCCTCAACAGCGGCGACGTTCTGCGCAGCAGTGAGTTCTACGGCGTTATCCTGGCCCTGGTGGCTTTGGGCGCTTTCAGTAAGAGCGCCCAGTTCCCCTTCCATTTCTGGCTGCCAGGAGCGATGAGCGCCCCAACCCCCGCCAGCGCCTACTTACATTCGGCGACCATGGTCAAAGCGGGGATTTACCTGCTGGCCCGCCTGAATCCGGCACTGGGCTTTACCGAGGCTTGGTTCTGGCTGCTGACAGTCACCGGGGGGATCACCATGCTCGCCGGCGCCTACCTGGGACTCAAACAGAATGATTTGAAAGCGTTGCTGGCTTACTCCACGATCAGCCAATTGGGCGTCCTGGTGATGCTTATCGGCCAGGATATCGCCATCGCCTATAAGGCCTTAATCATAGGCATCCTGGCTCACGCACTATACAAGAGCGCTCTGTTCCTCGTAGCTGGAATCGTTGATCATGAAACGGGAACGCGGGATATGCGCCGTCTCGGGGGATTGGCCAAGGTGATGCCTTTCACTTTTGCGGCCGCTTTTTTGGCAGCGCTATCTATGGCCGGTGTGCCCCCCATGTTCGGCTTCCTGGCTAAAGAGACGCTGCTGGCTACAGCCGTTCACCCCACCCTGCCCCCTATCGCAGCGGAGTTGATTCGTTGGTCGGCCGTTGTGGCCGGAGCCCTGATGCTTGCCCAAGCGGGTCTGTTACTCTGGGAAACTTTCCTGGGCAAGCCCAAAGACCCTGATGTCCATGGCCATGAAGCGCCGATCCCCATGTGGTTGGCGCCCGCGATCCCGGCCACACTATCGATCATTCTAGCCATCATTCCCGGCCCGAAAGAAGAAGCGGCTCTGCTTTCCGGCGCGGCACAGGCCGCTTACGGCGAAACAGTAAAAGTATCGTTTATCCTCTTTCACGGCCTGACAGTAGAACTGTTCCTCTCTGTCGTGGCCATATCTTTAGGCACGCTACTCTTTATTTTCCGCCACCAGGTACGCGCCTGGCAGGGTCGCATGCTGCCCAATCTTTCATTAAACGCCGTCTATCACTGGCTGTTAAGTAACATCGATCGCAGCGCCGCTTGGGCCACGCGCTTGCAGCAAGGCAAACTACGCATTTATTTGATGGCCATGATCGCTGCTACTATCCTGCTGGTAGGCGGATTGGCTATCACCCAAGCCCCACCGTTGGCGCAGCAGTTCTCGATCCTTGACTTCAGATTAAGCAGCAGCCTACCCTTACTGCGGCTGTCCGCTTTGGTAGTCATCGTGGGCGCAGCAGCGGCAACGGTGGTGCTCAAACGGGATTTCTCGGCAATCCTGGCTCTCGGCGCATTGGGTTTGGCCGTGGCGCTGCTTTATGTGTTGGAACCGGCGCCGGATGTGGCGCTGGTGCAAATTGTAGTCGATATTCTTTCACTCGTGATCCTGGTTCTGGCCTTGATTCGCCTGCCCCGTTCGCAAAGACACAAAGCGCAGGTCCTAACCAGCGATACGGGGAATGAAAGTCCTTCTTTGATTTTGAATGCCGTGATCGCCGGGGGGTTGGGGCTGCTGGTTACGGCTATCACGCTGTTCGCTCTGCTCAACCGCCCGCGAGAAAGTCTCGTCTCGCCTTTTTATGCGGCCACGGCCAAAGGGGGAACAGGGGCTACGGATATCGTAGGGGCTATCGTCGTCGATTTTCGCGCCCTGGATACACTGATTGAGATTACCGTCTTTAGCCTGGCCGGGTTGGGGATATATACGTTACTGTATCACGCGGCACGAAAACATGGTGACAAGACCCCGGCGGAGGACACCCAGGGAAGGCCAAGTTTTCTCACGTTAGGGATCGGCGGGCCGCACGCCTCGCCTTTCATTCGCGTCGCCGCCTACGTGGCTTTACCCCTGTCGATGATACTGGCGACAACACACATCATGTACGGCCACGATCAGCCTGGAGATGGCTTCACGGCCGGCGTGATTATCAGCCTTACTGTGGGCTTATGGTACGTCGTATTTGGCTATAAAGAAACGCGAACGCGTCTACCCTGGCTGAAGGCGTCGAATTTCATCGGCGCCGGAATTTTGCTGGCTATCGTCACCGGGGTCACAGCCGCCTTCATAACAGGCAGCATCCTGGGCAACGTGGATTTCACCGAGAGCTGGACGTTCTTGCCGCGCGGCTTTCATATCAGCACCTCGTTTCTAATCGAAATCGCGATTTGCCTCACCGTTCTGGGCAGCGCGACGCATATGTTGAATTCGCTGGGTCACCCGGGAGAAGTTGAAAGATGACGCTATTAGTGGCTATTACCGTAGGTTTGTTGTTCGCCATCGGCATTTTCCAAATGCTGCGCCGCAATATCATTCGTTCCGTCATCGGCCTGATGATCCTGGCCAATGCCGTGAATCTATTCTTGTTGAGCACGGGCGCCTATGATGGGCTTGATGCGGCTTATACAACGGCCGACCAGGTAAGCAGCGATCCGTTGCCCCAGGCCTTGATCCTGACCGCCATCGTGATCAGCATGGGCGGAACCGCATTTATCCTGGCCATGCTCTATATCATCTCCGCCCGCTATAAAACGCTCGACATGGATGAAGTAGATGGACTTAAAAGGTAGCGAGTTGGAGTGGCGAGTGAACAGATTACTGATTACAGATTACTGGCCACTGATTACTAGTAAGCAGCGAGCAGGAAGCACATAAGTTGAAATGTTCACAGTAAATATTCTGGTGGTTCTGCCTATACTCATCCCGCTGACAGGAGCAGCGGTGGCGATTTTGCTGCGCAAGAAGCACGCCTGGCAGGCTGGCTGGACGCTGGTCACCATGATCGCCTCCATGGTTTGCAGCTTCTTGCTGTTGGCAGCGGTCTGGCGAGGGGGTGAACCATTGCTCTTTCAGTCAGGTGGTTGGCCGGCGCCGTTTGGCATCTCGCTCGTCGCGGACTTGTTGTCGGCCGTCTTTGTGGTCATGACGCAGCTTGTGATGGTTACAGGGATTCTCTATGCCCTGGGCAGCAAGGACAAAGTGGTCACCTATCCTACCTTTTATCCGCTCTTTTTGACGCTGGCTACCGGCCTGACGGGAGCGATGATCACCGGTGACTTGTTTAATATGTACGTCTTTGCCGAGCTGCTGGTCATATCGGGCACGATCCTCACCGCTATCGCGGATGATAGGTTCGGGACAGAAGCGGCCTACAAGTATTTTTACATCAGCTTGCTGGCCTCCTTCTTCATGCTGCTGGCCATAGGCAGTTTGTACGCCGCCTATGGCACATTAAATATGGCCAGCCTGGCGGCGAATATCACTGCGAAAGCGGTAAGCCCCTTGTTGTGGCCGGCCATCGCCTTTTTATTAGCCGCTTTCATGATCAAGAGCGCCGTGTTCCCCTTCCATTTCTGGCAGCCGGATCTCTATACGGCCGCGCCGGTGCCCGTCAGCGCCATGCTTTCCTCCGTCGTCTCCAAGTTCGGCGTATACGGTTTCTTGCGCATGACGACGCTGCTTTTCGTCGCGCAAGCGCCTACCATCAGGGCCATCTTGATCGTCCTGGGCGTTGTGGGCGTCATTTTTGGCGGCTTGTCGGCCCTGGGCACGCACAATGTGAAGCGCATGCTGGCCTACTCGTCGCTGACCCAGATTGGTTTTATTCTGGTAGCCATCGGCTGGGGCACCGCGCTCTCTACAACCGCGGCGATCATTTTCACCTTCAACCATAGTTTAATCAAGGCAGCCCTATTGATGCTGGCCGGTTACGTTGCCAGCCGCGCGTCGATCAAATCGGCCGCTTTTGACACCATCACCGGCGTTGGCAAGCCGCTGCCCGCGGCCGGGTTCCTGTTCTTCTTGGGCAGCCTGGCCCTGGCAGGCATTCCGCCGACCAATGGCTTCGTGAGCAAGATGTTCTTTTTTGACAGCGGCATTCGTGCTGCCGGTTACGGGGCCTTGCTGCTGGTAGGTCTGGCCAGCATTTTTACTTTGATGTACACCGTGCGCGCTTTTCAACGTATTTGGTGGTTTAAGCCTGCTGCCACCATCAGGACCAAAGCATCTGGCGACCGCCTGCTGGCTCCGGCAATCCTGGTTACGCTAATCATGGCCCTGGGCATCTGGGCCCAACCGCTGGTGGCGGCAGCACAGCGGACCAGCGCCTGGCTGGGCGATCCGGCCGTCTACGTCCAGGCTGTCTTAGGAGGTTAAATATGTACAATCTACGCGCTGTGCTCTTGTTAACGGCGACTTACCTGGCGCTTACCGCCAATTTGCAGCTGGGTAATATCCTTGTGGGCTTGCTGCTATCTTCTCTGATTTTGCTGCTGCTGCGTCCCGCCATACAAATTGTGAATTGGCGATTTTTGCCTTCCAGCACCTGGGCCATATTACGCTATACCGTCGTGTTGGCCTATGACCTGATCGTCAGCGGCATCCAGGTGGCGCGTATTGTTCTTGATCCCGCCCTGCCCATCCAACAAGGCAACATCGCCATTCCCACCAATTGCCAATCAGAATCGTCACAAGCGCTGAGCGCGCATGCGATCACGCTAACGCCGGGCGAAATGGTTGTGGAAATGGCCGAAGAGGGCGTCATGTACACCCATGCTCTGGATGCGGAACATGCTGAAGCAAGCGTGGCTAGAGCGCAGCAAAAACGGGAACAGATGTTACGGAAGATTATGAGATGAGGTACTGAATGGAAAACTTACTCACAACCGCGCTTGTAGTCGCCCTGGTCCTGCACGTCTTGATGGTCGCCGTCGCCGTGTGGCGCGTGTGGCGCGGCGAGAACGTCATCGATCGTTTAATCGGCGTTGAATTGGTCAGCACCCTTTTTCTGGCCATCCTCGTCCTGGTGTCGCTTATCTTACGCGAAAGCATCTATATTGATATCGCTCTAGTCCTCGGTGCCCTCGGCTTTGTGGGCACTATCGCGTTGGCGAAGTATGTTGCGGATGAGCAGGTATTCTAAGTGGCGCGTTAGGGTGGCGGGTGGCGAGTAGGAGTGGTGAGTAAGAGAGATTAGAAGATGGTGGCAAGTTTTGAGGAGTGGTTGGAGACGGCTCATCCGACTGTTAGGAGTGGTCCTTTGTGGAGTTTTCATGTTTATCAGAAGGCATTATTTGCTTACGATCTGGCATGGGAGGATTGTGACAAATTGTTGAAGGATAGACGAGGCGAGATGATTACAAGGCAGTTAATTCGCAATGTTGGCTCGATTAGCGCCAATATTGAAGAGGGATACGGCCGTGGTTTTGGGGCTGATTATGCTTACCGGTTGCGCATTGCCATGGGTGAAGTACGCGAATCGCAAGGCTGGTACTGGCGCGCCCATAAGCTTCTGCCTCAATCTGTACTCAGCCATCGCCTCGATCTGCTCAATGAGATCATCGCCATGCTCGTCCCCATCATTAAGCAGCAAAGCACACACAAGAAATAATCCATGCCCACTCGCCACTCGCCACTCCCCACCCGCCACTCGCCACCCGCCACTCATACAGGAGATCTTCATGACCACATTCCTACAACTCATTGCCCTTCTCGCCGTAATCATTGGCACGTTTTTTTCTGTCGTCGGCGTGCTGGGTCTGATTCGCTTGCCCGATGTTTATACGCGTTTACAAGCTACCGGCAAAGTTGGTGTTTTTGGCGTCGTCCTATTGCTCGTAGCCGCGGCGATTTGGACGCCTTTAGGCTGGGGTAAAGCTATCCTCTTGATCATATTGCTCATGATCTCCGGGCCTGTGTCTACCCACGCCATCAGTTCGGCCGCTTATCGTATTGGCATTCCCATGAGAAATCCGGTGCGCGACGATCTTGACCCATCAGAAACAAGCGACTGACGGGCTCCCCAATCCCACTACCATCGCCCTTGGTTCCTGAGCATCGATTCACTGCCATATCGCTAACTCACAGGTGCATGGTAGGCTTATTACAACCAACAATCAATAGCTGCACCTAACGAATCATGTCTCCTAATGCCTTAGACTCATAGAGAAATCAATTCTGAGACATTATATGAGGCCCGGCAAACCGCTTGACCTAACCTTAGGCTCGGATTCTGTACCTTCTGAGATCCTGGCTATTTCTTCTTGGGGCCTTAAAGGAATGAAGTTAAGGAAGGATGTATGAGCTGGAGTGTGGTATGATGTTTTCATGGAAGGGGAGGTGAAGAAGACGAACGTTTTACATAGCGTCGCTTCTCTCACTTCAACTGCTAATGACATGGGGAAAAAAGTCATTCTGTGCAGCCAATCCTAAGGCGCGCGCCCGACCAACGGCTTCTTCGCGTCTGCTCACACCCAGCTTGCGGTATATGTGGCGTATATGGGTGCGCACCGTATTGATGCTGATGCCGAGACTGTCGGCAATATCCTGGTAGCGAGATGGGCGCGCCAGGTGCGCCAGCACCAGACGTTCCTTGTTAGTCAGTTGTGCCGCCTGCCGGCGCCGCGCTTCCGGAACTGTGGCCACCCACACCTCTGCCGCCGCTGGATGGTCCATAACGGCCAGCAGCGGCGCCAGCGCAGGAATGTCGAGGATGAAGCGTACATAGCCGGTTTCAACCGCCAGATCGAGGGCCCGGGCCAGGGCAGCTTCAGCCTCCTCGCGCCGGCCCAGCTGCAGCTGGCACCATGCCGACAGGGTATACAACTCGGCGGCAAACAGCCGGCTATCTAAACGCTCTGCCTGGGCGATGGCTGCATCAATCCGTGGCCTGACGGCAGCAAGATCAATCCCCCTTGCGATTGCCACCTCTAACAGCGAGATAAAATAAGGCAGGTTTTCGGGGAGAATTTCGCCATCAAGTTGCACGCCAAAGCTTAAAGCAAAATGCCAGGCACGTTCGGCTCGGCCTAGCCGCACCAACATATGAAGGTTCAGTCTGTCGAGCAGAACGGTACCCATTTTGCCCGAGGGCTCAGAATCTTCAATCTCACTTGATCTGCCTGTGGCACGCGCCATGGCGAAGAGCGTGGTCAATGAGTCAATCTGACGGATGAGAACAGGATCAGCCAGACGGTGGGCCAGGGCCAAGGCCGACTGCTGCTCGCGCTGTGCCCCTTCGATATCATCCAACCAGTAGTGAAGAGAGATAGCACCCGCATGGGTTTCAGCCAACTCATTGATCGCAAACGAACGGTTCGCTTGCGCGCTGGCCACAATTTCTTGCAGCATGGCCACTGCTTCTCGTGGGAATCCACCGTGGGCTGAGATCTGCGCATGAAGCCGCCTACCTGCTATCTCAGCTTGGTCAAGACCTGCGTCTTGGAACACCGCAATGGCGTGATTACCCTTCACCAACGCGACTTGCCCCTGCCCGTCGTACCAAGCGAGATACATTTGCACATACAAGAACCAGGCCCGGGTCAAGGGGTCGGCATCAGCCAGGCGCTGGTCTTCGTTGCGGATTAATTCCCTAGCGCTTGCAAAGTTACCTAAATAGACCTGGCCATATATTTTATAGATGGTTAGTTCGGCTTGGGCGCGCCGGCGTTCTTTTTCCACGAGCCGGGCAGATGTCAGGGCGGCGTCCGTGCGTGAAACCAGATCTATCAGGTTCTTCTGAACACGCATCAAGCTGAGCAGGCACCAATCCAGCAGCAGGCGCGGGTGCTGGTCGAGGGCGTCATTTGGGAATAGATCCAGCCAACTCTGTGCCTGACGGGTGCCGCCGCGAAGGATCTCCGGACGCACGGCCGTTTCCAAAATAGCCGCCGCCAGGGACAGATCCTCCGCGCTCAGAGCATGCTGCACCGCAGCGCTGACCTGGTCGTGCTGCGCCAGCCAAACCGCAGCGCGGCGATGAAGTTCCTCGATATCCGTGCTGCTCAGCTCCTGCCGCAGCCGGTTTTGCAGCAAGTCTTGGAAGAGGTGATGGTAGCGAAACCATTCCTGCCGGCTGTCCAACTGCACCAGCGGTAGGCCGGTCTCAACCAGCGACGACAGCAGCGCATCTACAGCCGCCGTGTCCGTGACAGCTGCAAGGAGCAATCTGTTAAAACGGTCCAGGATCGAGGTCTGCAGCACGAAGGTGCGCTTCGCGCGCGGGAGATCGGCCAGGATCTGTATGGTCAGATATTCGGCCAGCCAGCCGTGCTTGCTTTGGGCGGCGGCCAGGAGTTCGTCGATTTTGCGTTTATCTCCTGCTGCCGCGGTTATCAACCGCAAAGCGATGATCCAGCCTTCGGTGTGCGCATCCAGCTGCGCCAGCGCCTCCGGCGTAGGGGGCGAAAAGCCGCGCTGCACCAGGTAGATCGCCATTTCCTCCGGCTGAAAGCGCAGCTCGACCTCGCTCATCTCCAACACCTGTTCCGTCGCGTAGAGCCGGGTCAGCGGCCCATAGGTGGCCAGGCGTCCGAGGAGCATGATGTGCAAGCGCGCTGGGCGCCGTTCCAGGAACAGGGCCATCAGCGGTGCCAGGGTGGGGGAATCGACGCAGTGCAGATCGTCAAGCACCAGAAGCAGCTGTTCATTTTCCGCTGTTTGAAGATCGCGCTGCAGCATGCCCAGCAGCACTTCCAGCACGCGTACCGGCTCCACCTGCGGATCGTCGAGCAGCGGCTGGACGGCGGCAGCCGTTCCCGGCGCAACCGGCTCCATGGTGGCCGCCAGGTAGCCGATGAACTGCAGTGGATCGTCGTCTCCGGGATCCAATGAGAGCCAGGCGGCCTGCGAGGTCAGCTCACGCACCTCGATCTAGCGGCTGACGAGGATGGATTTACCGTAGCCGGCCGGCGCATGGACAAAGATGACAGGGGTTGTATGCCATTGATCGAGGAGGGCATAGAGGTTTGGCCGGTCCACGATCTGCGGCGGCGGCACGGGATGGGTCACTTTACTGGCGAGAATATGCAAGGTACAAATTCGATATTAACGTCCTGCTCGACAGCGGAGCTGCTTGCCGGGTACGTAAACACGACGCTGTGGCATTCAGGACATTTTCTGCTTTGTACCTGATGGATGGGTACGCCGTGACATATTGGAAGCATTGAACCCAATTACCGACCCTTGCAAGGATAGTATATCACATCATTTTGGTTTTTCATGCGATATTCAAATGGATATTTGCTTAGTACGATTGATGATAGTTCTAGATCACTTTTTGTGAAAATTCAGACGGGTTCACGTCGATACGACAAATATCTTTCAATAGTGGAGGAATATATTATGTTCAAATCAAAGAAACCAATTGTTACCTTGGTATTAAGCTTATTATTGTTGACCATCGTGGGATTCCTGCTGCCCGGCGCATCTATCCAACCCGTGGCTGCAGACACCTACGACGTCACGTCAACCAGCTGTACGGGGCCCGGTTCGATCATCGAGGCCATGGACATGGCCAACGCCAACCTGGGCACCGACACCATTTCCATCGCGCCCGGTCTGCAGATCGACGCCCGTAATTGCCCACCGGATGATGCAACGCCGGATCCTGATGATTACTATTTTCTGCAGGCGACAGAGTCGGTGATCATTGAGGGCAATGACGCCAAGCTGACGGGCTCAAATAACTGGATAGACAAGGGTGGGAAACAAGCCTGGCCCACACAATGCTGGGATCAGGAGTCAGCAAAAGACCTGATAGTGTCGCAGAGCCCCGGCTTTATCAGGGTCGGGGTCGCGAACGCGGACAACTCGGCCATCACCGTCACGGCGCGCGATCTAGAGTTCGACAACCTGAGTGGAATGGCGCTCGTTGAAAAGAATGCGTCGTTTGTTCTGGAAGAAGCGCTTGTCCGCAAACTCGTCCCCTCAACCAAGAACTGTGACCAGAATCTCATCAAAGCCTATGAGGGGGCGAATGTTACGCTGAGGGGCAACACCTGGGAGGGAAACGCTGTGCACGGGAAAATCGTTGGCGCCTACGGCTTGAACGGCATCATCTTCGCGAAGATGCGGGGAACCTGACCATAGAGGACTCGTACTTCAGCGCCAACGGGACTACCGGGTTGATGTTCTGGCAGGGGCAGGCAGGCAGCGAGGTCAAGATCGTCAGCTCCAGGTTTAATAACACAGGTGGCATCTCGGTCGCCGGGGCTGCTACGTCCTACATCGTCAATTCCATCTGGGCAAGCCTTGAACTACTACGCCCAGGCCCGGATGACCGCACTTCGAATCTTTCCTCCGAGGACATGAACATCATCGCCTCTACGTTTCTGTTTTCGAATGTTGAATGTGATCTCGATTGCCAGAAACGTGCAAAAAACCAAGGGTGGTTGATGCGCGTTAACGGAAACATCAATTTCGTCCAATCCGCGGTCGAGGTGGCGTTCCCTGATACCAAGGGCGATCCAGACTACACATTTGTCAGACTGCTCGAGGACAACCCCAGGGTTCCCGCCTCTGGTTTCAGCGCCGATGGAGCCACCTGGATACGGCCCACGGCGATCCAGGACGCCGATGCACTCAAGGCCGTTACCGTCCAGCCGGACCTGCTCACCGCACAGCCCGCTTTTCGCTTGCCGATCCTTGTTGGTTATGCTGTATGGGCGACGCCGCTGGTCCCTGGCGAGCTCATCGACCGCATAGAGAATGCAGCCTGCGGGCAGACCAACCAGCTGCTCAACCCCATCGACGGTTCCTGCATTACCGTGGATGCCCTGGGCAACCCCCGGGTGGATGGCAACGACAAGCGCAACATCGGCGCCGTGCAGGTGGACTTGGCCCCTCACCTGGTGGTGAACCGTACAGGCGACGGGACGGTTCGCCTGAGTTGGACCAAGCCCCGGAACCCTGCCGGAACTATCACGGGGTATAACCTGCAGTATCGTGAAAAGGGCACAACGACGTGGACCAGTATCAACGTTCCTGGAGGCGACACGCTTACGCGTCTGGTCACCGGCCTGACGAACGGCACGGAATACGAGTTCCAGGTCGACAGTCTCCCGACGGATCCCCGGCCGGTATTCCGAGCAATATCGTCACGGCCACGCCTTACGGCCCCATCGGCGCGCCGGTGGTAACGGCGACGCCGGGAGACGGAGAGGTCGCGCTGTCATGGACACAGCCGCCTCTGGGCGGGCGTGAGTTCAACGCCTATCTAATCTCGTGGCGCGTAGAGGGCACGGACGAAATCACCGGCTCCCAGGCCACGTCCAGTTACGGCGCCACCACCGCCACCGTCACCGGGCTGAAAAACGGTACGACGTACGAGTTTGCGGTGAAGGCCTATGCGGGAGACAACGTCGGCCCGGAAGGCTTGGCCACGGCCACGCCGGTCAAGCCCGTCGAGCCGCAGCAGCCCGGCGAGGAGAACTGCACGCTGTCGTCCGGATACTGGAGCACCCACTCCGAGTACGGCCCGTCGCTCTACGACGCCACCTGGGCCCAGTTGTCAAATGGCGCCGACACGCCCTTCTTCCTCAGCGGTCAAAGCTACTATGAGGTGATCAATGCGGACCCGGAGGACAATGCCTACTATATCCTGGCCCAGCAGTACATCGCCGCTGAGCTGAACTTCCTGCGCGGGGCGGATCCGGCAGACGTGCAGTCGGAGTTCGACGCGGCGAAGGCGCTTTTCGAGGAGTACACGCCGGCTGACATCGCCGGGCTGCCGGGCTATGATCCGCTGCGGGCGCAGTTCATTGATCTTGCCTATGCGCTCGATCAGTACAACATGGGCGTCACCGGTCCGGGGTATTGTATGGAATAACCATCATGCCGGATCTGTGCGGGTGATGCGGCGATTTGCCGCGTGTGACTGAGCCTGGCAGATAGCCAGCAGGTTCACTTCACCAGTGGGGCGTTGGCATAACGCCCATCCAGCAGAAGTAAAAATGTCGAGTATGGCTCGGATACCTGTTTCCGAGCCATACTTGCATTATAATCACCTCAGAGAACCGTAACTGTTGCTGAATGATAGATGAGTTTTCGACAATGGTTGGCCTTCTCCATCACGAAGTACAAAGGTTAACCCTTAAAATAACGAACTAAAAAGGTCTTGCATGATGATTAAATCTCATTTCGGCAAAAGTGGCTTGATGTTAAGCGCCATAATGTTAGTCACCTTTTTCCTTGCAGCTTGCGGCGCCCTTGAGAAGGCCGAAGTAGCGGGCATGGAAGCGGCCGCCGGCGCCATCGAGGCCGATACCTGGGATGAGCTGTTGCTAAACTTCACCAACAATGCATTCGCCTGCGGTGCGCCTGGGGCTGTCCTCCTGGTTGATTCCCCCCAAGGTCGTTTCCTGGAGGCCACCGGCGTTTCCAGCGGCGAAGAAGAAACGCCCATGCAGGTGACCGATGTCCTCGAAATCGGCAGCATCACCAAATCATTTACCGTCGCCGTGGCCCTGCAGTTGCAGGAAGAAGGGGTCTTGTCCCTGGACGACCCGCTCTCCCAATGGCTGCCGGAAATGGCCGCTCAGGTGCCCAATGGTGAGCAGCTGACCTTGCGCCAGCTGGCGAACCATACCACCGGCATCTGGGATTATGGTGATCCAATTTTGGAAGCTGGGAAGCGTGACACGAGTTTGCGCCAGAAAAGCTTCACACCAGAGGAAATTATGGCCTATGCCCTGGAAAACGGAGAGCCAGAATTCGACCCCGGAGAGGATCAGGCCTACAGCAACACGAATTATATCCTGCTGGGCATGGCCTTGGAAGCGGCGGCGGGTCAATCGATGGCCGAACTCTACCAAACGCGCATTTTTACCCCATTGGGTTTGAACAATACATTTCTTCTTGAGGGTGTCCCGCAGGAAGGACAGATTGTAGATGGCTATTTCACGGCTGAAAGCGAAAATGAGGAAGAAGCTGGATGGGTTAATGCCACCGATTGGAATGCGACCCAAGGATGGACAGCGGGTGCCATAGCCAGCAATGCCGAAGATATGGCCATCTACACGGAAGCCCTGGCCTCCGGCGAGCTGTTCAGCGATCCGGATTCATTGGCCCAGATGACGGCGTTCCAGGAAGTGGATCCTATCAAATTTGGGTTCATGACCGGTTACGGCTTAGGGGTCGGGGTTTTGCCCCTTGAGGCTGCTGAGGCCTGGGGGCATACAGGCGGGACCACCGGTTTCACAACGCTGATCATGACCATTCCCGAGAAAGATACCAACATTGTTTACCTGACCAACAGCGCGGATTGCAACGTCGCCCTACTGCCCTCGGCCATCCAGGAACCGCTGCTTGACAGCTGAGCAAGAAACAATTAAATGCGTCCGCGCCGAATCGCCGCCATCAACGCCATCCTCTTTTTCTTCTTTTGGCTTTTCATCCTGCTCGCCGGCGCTGATTTTCCCCCGCCAGTTGGTTTTCTCTGGCTCGTCATTGTGGCAGCGGCTTGTGCCTATGTTGTCTATTGGCGTGTCCCCACCTATATCGACTGGCATCGCAGCCAACGCCCTCGCCGCCAATGGCACGTCCTCCTCGAAGGAATCGCCGCCGGTATCGTCGTCGCTATCCCTTTCGTCCTCATCGGAATTGGCGACTCATCCATGACGCCGCAGCCCGTCGATTACGCCATCTGGTTTGCCATTGTCGGTTTCATGGGTGCCCTCAATTCGCTGGCCATCTACTTTCTGAACACCTTAGTGGTCAGGATCCTGGATCCTGTGCAGTAATCCTAATATAATTAGAGGTTTTAATATTCCGATGAAAAAAACAGCATCTATTCTATTGCTATTATTGATTTTATTGCTTGTGGCCTGCCAGGATGAGGCCTCTGAAACCACAGAGGGGCCGGAAGACTCCGCGGATCCTGAACCAACCGCGGCAGCAGTGAACACATCCGTAGAAGAAGCGTCACCTGAGCCAACGGAAGAAACCGAGGTGAGTGAAGCAACTGATGCGCCAACGGAAGTACCTACAGAAGAACCTGCTGCAGAGCCAACTGCAGAACCCATTGCTGAAGAACCCGCCGCTGAAGAGCCAACGGCAGAAGCCGCGGAGGCCGGAGACACAATGGACAACAGCCTGGATGAAGAAATCGCGCAGCTGGCCATTTTTAGCCCGCCACCGCAGCTGTCGGAACGGGAGCTGGGCATCCATATCCTCCCCTGTGACCCAGCAAGATCGCCTGGCGCAGACGAAGTCGAAGGTGAAGATTATTATTGTGGCGTCTTTACCGTGCCCCAGAATTGGGAAGAGCCGGACGGCCGCAACCTGGACCTGGCCTTCGTCGTGGCCAAAGCAACGGGTGAGAACCCCGTACCAGATCCGCTGATTTTTCTCACCGGAGGTCCCGGCCAATCAGCAGTCCATCAACCATTGGACGCTTACGGCCAGCTGCGAACTGATCACGATATCCTCCGACTAGACCAGCGGGGTACCGGATCCAGCCAGCGCCTGAGTTTTGAGGAGTGCCTGGTGTTGGCCCTGCAGAATGGCGCTCCCGCAGACCAGATTGCGGCCCTGCGGGAAAGCGCCGTCAACCCCTTTGAGCAGGGTTCAATCAACCCGCCCCTTGAAGAGCAAGATCATCCCGTGGTAAACGCGACCTGCTCGGAGCAGTTCACCGCGCAGGGTCTCGACCTGGACCAGTTCAGTACGGCGGCCAGCGCTCGCGATGTTGTGGAATTTGTCAAGGCGCTGGAGTATGAGAGTTTCAATATCCACGGCGTCTCCTATGGAACGCGCCTGGCGATGACGATAATGAACAATATGCCCGGATACGATGATGCGCCAGAACTACGCTCCGTCGTCCTGGACTCCACATTTCCACCATCCGTCTATCTGGTTAGGACGGACGTGCGCTCTAGACATGACTGGATCCTGCAGCTGCTGGATGAGTGCCAGGCGGATACCGCCTGCAATGAAGCTTATCCCAATCTAACGGGGCGGCTCGCCGCGCTGCTAAATAGGCTGGAGGAGGAACCGCTCTCGGTGAGCGGGGAGATGGTCACAGTTGATGATGTCGTTGAACAGCTGACGGATCCAACGAGGCTTCGCGCCGCTTACATGCCGAAAATGATCGCTGAATTGGAGATGGGTGTGTTGGATACCTATCTCGCCCTGCGTGACGGGGAAGTCGGAGGTGCTCCGATTGACGTATCAGCCATAGAGCTGGATCCGAGTGACCCGGTGCAGGCGTTTATCGCCGATTCCTTGGCCCTTGTCGGCGATGAAGAGGCATTCGAATTTAAGTTTTATATAGACGTTGCCCTGGTACAGGAAGATCCGCTGTCGATGATACAGGCCGCCATCGCCGAAAGCGACGCCGGCGAAACTGGCGACCAGATGCTGGAGATGCTGGGAGCGCTGACCGCCGAGGATATCACCAATTCTCCTTATGTCGCGCAGCTGCCCAAGGTCGAGATTCCTGCTGAAAGTGAGGGCGATCCGCAAGAGCAGCTGGAAAAGCAGCGCAATTTACTTCCTAGTAGATCTGCTCATTTCCTTTACAATGCAATTCACTGCAACGAAGACATCCAGTTCGAACGATATGAGGATGCCGTTAACAACTACAACGATCTGCTGTTTCCGCAGCTGGTGGATTTGGTCCGCTCGCAGGCGATGGCAAACCAATGTGAAAATTGGCCGTTTGCCGCGACGCCCATCGAGGTCAAAGACCCGGTAACCAGCGATATACCGGCGTTGATTTTGCAGGGCGCATACGACAATATCACGCCCATTACCATGGGCCGGCGCGCTGACCGCGAGCTGGAAAACGGCACCTACGTCGTCGTACCGTATGGTGTGCATGTAACTTGGACAAGCGGTGACAACTGCGTCGGGCAGATCGCCGCCGCCTACATCCAAGATCCACAAGATGAGCTGGATACGAGCTGTCTGGATGCGCTCCAGCCGCAGTGGGTGCTGCCCGGCGGCGGTGAATAGAATTAATTTTTATACTTATTGTCAAAGGGTGTGCTTCATTTAAGTTGCAACTTGATAAGTGAGCATCCTCGGATGCGGATCGTGGCTCGCGCTCGGCATCTGAGATACCGTGTTAAAAGTCAAGCGGTTTCTCGCACATTAACAAGATAATTAGGGTCAAAAGGCAAGCCGGTCTTCAGGACACCAAATGC
>JAACFF010000283.1 GCA_009937635.1 Chloroflexota bacterium | reverse complement strand
CATAAGTAGCTTAAATCAATTAAGCGACAACGGCCAAGGAGATTACGTTTGAGTGACCACATACCCAAATACCAAAGTGAAAACTTACCCAAGTATCATTGGTCATCGTTTTTCGCCGATCTACTTGATGCCCAAAAAAACCAGCCGGTCAGCGTCCTGGAGGGGGCAGACCTTATCTTGCATGAACCTCCCGCAGACACTGCCCCCCTGCTCGACATCGAGTATAGGTCAAAACGTAAAGGCAAATTGACCATCAAATCAGGCGGCGAAACGACAACTATTTCAGCGCCTAACCTGGTCTGGGTCATCCATGATGTCGATGGTGGGGTTGTTGCCGTCGAAATCATCGACGAAAAAAACCATAAGGTCATCTTACGCTTCGACTAGCGCTGCAGCCTACTGAAAAATTGGCGCCTCTACATTGACCCATGACCCACAAGCTTATTCGAATCGACAACCTTCAAACCGAGCACAGAAACCCGGACACGGCCGATATCGACCAGCTATCAACCCTGGAAATCATCACCAGGATCAATGCCGAGGACGCCCAAATTCATCTCGCCATAGCAGAAAATCTTGCCGACATAGCCGCCCTGGCAGACGCTATCGTGCTTGCCCTGCGCAAGGGCGGACGTCTTATCTATGTCGGTGCGGGCACCAGCGGCCGTATCGGGGTCCTTGATGCTTCCGAGTGCCCGCCCACGTTCGGTACCGATCCTTCCCAGGTAGTCGGCGTGATGGCTGGCGGGGATCGCGCTCTGCGAGATTCCACCGAAGATGCTGAAGATGACGAAAAGCGCGGACGCAGCGACATGATCGCTCAAAAAGTAAACCACCGCGATATTGTTGTGGGCATCGCCGCCAGCGGCCGTACACCCTATACAATAGCCGCCTTGCGCTATGCCAAAGAGACAGGCGCCGCCCTTGGCTGCGTGGTCAATTCCCCTGGATCTGTGCTGGCAAAAACGGCCGATTACCCTGTCGTCATCCCCGTCGGGCCAGAGGTCATCACCGGCTCCACGCGCATGAAAAGCGGCACAGCTCAGAAGATGGTCTTGAACATGCTCAGCACCACCGCCATGATCAAGCTGGGCAAAGTATACGGCAATCTGATGGTCGACGTTCAGCCCAGCAACCAAAAACTGGTGCAGCGCGCCACCAACATCATCGTCGAGCTTACAGGTTCTGATCCGCAAGTGGCCCGCCAGGCGCTTGACCATTACGGCTCCGCAAAAGCCGCCATCTTCGCCCTACTCAGCGGCCAGGAAGGCGACCAGGTACACATCACCCTGGCCCACCACCAAGGCCACTTAAAAAAAGCTTTGGAGGAGTCAGGAGTCAGGCCTGATCCCTGACTTCTAGTAAATCTGCGCAATCTATATAATCTATGATATTATCTATGGAGGCCTAATCTTGAAAATCGCCATCTTCGCCAGCAAAGGATACGACCGGGAATCCTTATCCGCGGCCAATATCCAATATGGTCATGAACTAATGTTTTATGAACCGCGCTTGACCAAAAACACGGCCGCCTTGGCCAACGGTTACGAAGGCGTGTGCGTCTTCGTTAACGATGAAGTCTGTCGTGATGCCATTTGCCAATTGGCGGAAGGCGGTACAAAAATCATTTGTACGCGCAGCGCCGGCTTCAACCAGATAGACCTGGAAGCGGCTGAAGCGTGCGGCATCGTCGTCGCTCGCGTCCCTGCCTACTCGCCCAATGCTGTTTCAGAGTTCACTGTGGGCCTCATCTTAACCCTCGGCCGTAAAATCCACCGCGCTTTCAACCGCGTGCGCGAAAATAATTTCGAGCTGGATGGTCTGCAGGGCTTCGAAATCCGCGACAAAACCATTGGCGTCATCGGCACCGGCCGTATCGGCGCGGCTGTAGTCAAAAACCTGAGTGGCTTTGGTCCGCGCCTGCTCGCTTTTGACAGCTATCACAATCCTGAAATCAAGCACCTCGTCGAATACGTCGCCGATATAAACGTGCTCGCCCGCGAAGCGGACATCATCACCCTGCACATTCCGCTCACCCCAGAAACTTTTCACATCATTAACGCCGAAACCATACCATTCCTCAAAGATGGGGTCTTCATCGTCAACACCAGCCGGGGCGCGCTGCTTGATACCGCGGCCGTTGTCGAAGGCTTGAAGTCCGGTAAAATCGGTTTTTTGGCCATGGACGTTTATGAAGAAGAGGGAGACCTATTCTTTCAAGACCTTTCCAGCAAAGTCATCCGCGATGATGTCTTTTCGCGCTTGCTCACCCTACCCAACGTCCTGGTAACTGGACACCAGGCCTTCCTCACCGATCGCGCGCTTGACGGCATCGCCCACACAACCCTGGCCAACTTCGCCGAATTCGAAAGCAGCGGCCAATGCACCAATGCCCTCACCGCCAAAGACACCCGAGGCAATTAACAATTCACATTAACAAATAGGAACCTCACAATTCACCATTAAGAATTAGCCGTGTTAGCCATCACCAACGCCACCATCTACACCCCATCAGATAGCCATGCCGACACGGCCGTCCTCATCCAAAACGGCCGCATCACCAAACTCTGTCCCACGGCCGATCTCGCCATCCCCACCAACGCCCAACTCATTGACGCCGCCGGCCACCTGCTCGTCCCCGGCTACATTGACCTGCAGCTCAACGGCGCCTTCGGCCACGATTTCACTGCCGATCCGCAAACCATCTGGCCCGTATCCGCCAAACTGCCCCGTTATGGTGTCACCGCCTATCTGCCCACGATCATCACTTCACCCCTGGAGAACATCAAACGCGCGCGCCAGGTATTACTGGAGCAACGGCCGTCTGCCTACCGTGGCGCCGAACCCTTAGGGCTGCATATCGAAGGCCCCTTCCTCAATCCCCGCAAAAAAGGGGCGCATAATCCCGCCTATCTGCAGGCGCCCGACACAGCACACCTTGCCGGCTGGTCGCCGGCTGGCGGCGTGCGCCTGGTAACCTTGGCCCCTGAACTGCCTGGGGCTATCCCTGTGATCGAAACACTCGCCGCGAGCGGCGTCGTCGTCAGCGCCGGCCATTCCATGGCCACCTACGATGAAGCAATGGCCGGAATCGCCGCCGGCGTGCGCTACGGAACCCACCTCTTCAACGCCATGTCATCTATCGGCCATCGCCAACCCGGCCTGCCTGGCGCCCTGCTCAGCAGCCCCGATTGTGTTACCGGCCTGATCCCCGACGGCATTCACGTCCATCCCGCCCTGATCAAGCTCATCTGGTCTGCCAAAGGCAGCGCCGGCCTGAACCTGGTCAGCGACGCCATGGGCGCCTTAGGCATGCCGCCTGGCAAATACATCCTCAAAGATTTTGAAGTAACCGTCACTGACAAAGACAGCCGTCTTGCCGACGGCACCCTTGCCGGCAGCGTGCTGCCCATTGACCAGGCGTTACGCAAACTCATCAGCTACACCGGCTGTTCCCTGCCCGAAGCGCTGGCCACCATAACGACAACCCCTGCAAAACTGCTAAACATCGACGACCAGCGCGGCCAAATCGCCCCTGGTCTCATCGCTGACCTGCTCCTACTCACGCCCGATTTACAAGTCGCCACCACCATAGCCGCCGGAGAAATCGTCTACGAACAAACCTGACAACTGAACCCGGATATCCAACAACCAGGAGACCCCCATGCCCCAAGAATCCCTACTTTACCAAGAAATCCACCATCAGCCCGACGTCCTGGCATCCTTGCTAACTGAGGAAAGAGAACACGTCGCCGAAATCGTCGACCACATCCGCCGCCAGGGCATCACCCACGCCGTCATCGCCGCCCGCGGCACCAGCGACAACGCCGCTCGCTACGCTCAGTACCTCTTCGGCTCCGTCAACCGCCTGCAAGTAGCCCTGGCCACACCCAGTTTGTTCAGCATCTACAAACGGCCGCCTCGTTTTGGCAACGCCCTCGTCATCGGCATCAGCCAGAGCGGCAAAAGTCCTGACATCGTCTCCGTCGTCGCCGAAGGCAAACGACAAGGGGCCATCACCGTGGCCATCACCAACACACCCCATTCCGACATGGGGCAAGCAGCCGATCACGTCATCAATCTACATGCCGGACTGGAACAATCCGTAGCCGCCACCAAAACCTACAGCACCTCCCTGGCCGCCATCGCCCTGCTCAGCGCCACCGCCGCCGGCGACCAGCAGATGCTGGCCGATTTACAGCAGATTCCAGGACAAATCCGCCAAACCCTAGCGCTTTCACCGCACATCGCCCAATCGGCCGAGCGCTACCGCTACATGAGAGTCTGCGTCGTCATCGGCCGTGGCTACAACTACGCCACCGCCTTCGAGCTGGCCCTGAAAGTCAAAGAACTCAACTACGTTATGGCCGAGCCCTATAGCAGCGCCGATTTTATGCACGGCCCCGTCGCCGTCGTCGAAGAAGCCTTTCCCACCATCGTCGTTGCGCCCTCCGGCGTCATGCTGCCTGAAATGACAAACATGATCGGCGACCTTAAAGAAAGAGGGGCGGAAGTCATCGCCATCAGCGACGACGATCAAGCCCTCTCTCTGGCGCGAACAGCCTTCAGGCTGCCAGTCACCGTGCCCGAATGGGTTTCGCCCCTAATCAGCATCATACCCGGCCAACTATTCGCCATGCACCTGGCCCACGTGCGCGACTACGACATCGACCGCCCCCGCGGCCTGCGCAAAATAACCGAAACAACATAATCATCCATCTAATATGGTAGGGGCGAGACGGTTGGCTAAAGCCTTGCAAGGGCAACAAACTATTTCCACCCAACCGTTTCGCCCGTTTCCCAACACCAATTATGCGAGACGGTTGGCTAAAGCCTTACAAGGGCAACAAACTATTTCCACCCAACCGTCTCGCCCGTTTCCCAACACTATGGTAGGGGCGAGACGGTTGGCTAAAGCCTTACAAGGGCAACAAACTATTTCCACCCAACCGTCTCGCCCGTTTCCCAACACCAATTATGCGAGACCGTTGGCTAAAGCCTTACATAGGAGTAATACCAGCAACGAAAACGAAAGCAAAGCATAGACAGTTATAACAACGAAAGCTGACAGCTGAAAGCTGAAAGCTGACAGCTGAAAGCCATATTCAAGGAGAAAAACAATGGCACTCAAAGAATACAAATCAGGCACATCCTTTCCCGGCATTGTCGGCCGTACCTTCGATCAATCCTCCCCCGCCTGGCCCGAACCGAAACGGGCCAAAGAAGACGCCCCCAACGTCCTCTTCATCATTCTCGACGACACCGGCTATGGTCAATTGGGCTGTTACGGCAGCCCTATCGAGACCCCCAACCTCGACGCCTTAGCCGCCAACGGCCTGTTGTACCAAAACATGCACACCACGGCCCTCTGTTCGCCAACCCGTACCTGTGTCCTCACCGGGCGCAATCACCATTCCAACCATATGGCCGGCATCACCGAAATATCCACCGGTTTTCCCGGCTACGATGGCTACATACCACACGAAAACGGATTCCTTTCCGAGATGCTCTTACAGCATGGCTACAACACCTTTGCCGTCGGCAAGTGGCATTTGACCCCTGCCGACCAGATCTCCGCCGCCGGCCCCTACGATCGCTGGCCCTTAGGGCGCGGCTTTGAGCGCTTCTATGGTTTTCTCGGCGGTGACACCCATCAGTATTACCCCGATCTAACCTACGACAATCACCGCGTCGAACCGCCAAAGACGCCGGAAGAAGGGTATCATCTCAACGAAGACCTCGCCGGCACCGCCATCAGCTTCATCGCCGACGCCAAGCAAGTCGCGCCCAACAAACCCTTCTTCATGTACTATTGCACCGGCGCCATGCACGCCCCGCACCACGTTCCCAAAGAATGGGCTGACAAGTACCAGGGCGCCTTTGACGACGGCTGGGAAGCGTACCGTGAGAAAGTCTTTGCCCGCCAGAAAGAACTGGGCGTGATTCCCGCCGATGCCCAGCTCTCCCGCCACGATCCCGACGTCAAGCCCTGGGACGACTGTTCGCCTGAAGAGCGCAAACTATATGCACGTATGATGGAAGTCTTCGCCGGCTTCCTAACCCACACCGATTACCACATCGGCCGTGTGCTCGACTTCCTCAAAGAAATCGGCCAGTTTGACAACACCCTGATCATGGTGCTATCCGATAATGGAGCCAGCTCAGAAGGCGGTCCCGAAGGCTCCGTCAACGAAAACCTCTTCTTCAACTTCGTCCCCGAGTCTCTAGAAGAAAACCTGGCCGCTCTCGACGAACTGGGCGGACCAAAACATTTCAACCATTACCCCTGGGGCTGGACCTGGGCCGGCAACACCCCCTTCCGCCGCTGGAAACGAGAAACCTATCGCGGCGGTACCAGCGATCCCTTCATCGTCCATTGGCCCAATGGCATCGAAGCGCAAGGCGGCGTTCGCACCCAGTACGGCCACGCCATCGACATGGTGCCTACCGTGCTCGAACTTCTGGACATCGAACCCCCAGAATTCATCAAGGGCGTCGCCCAATCGCCCATAGAAGGCGTCAGTTTAGCACCCACATTTGAAGACGCCGCTGCGCCAAACGAGCACCACGTCCAGTACTTTGAAATGCTGGGTCATCGCGCCATTTATCACAATGGCTGGCGCGCCGTTTGCCCCTGGCCCGGCGCCTCTTTCAAAGAAGCAGGCAAGCCATTTGGCATGCCCATTCCCGCCGATGTTTTGACCGATCTAGACGCCCACGCCTGGGAACTATACAACGTCGACGAAGACTTTGCTGAGAATCACAATCTGGCCGACGAGAACCTGGATGCCATGGTCGGCGCGCTAAAGACCTGGCTCGCCGACGGCCGTGATGTGCGCGCCGAAGTCAGGGCCAAGCTGATTGAGATGATCGCCCAATGGTATGTCGAAGCAGGCAAATACAACGTCCTGCCCATCGACGGCCGTGGCCAGCAGCGCTTCGCCGAAGAACGGCCGCAAATCGCCGCCGGTCGCAGCAGTTACACCTTCTACCCCGGCACCCAGGAAGTGCCCGTCAACGCCGCCGCCAACATCATGAACCGCCCTTACAGCATCACCGCCGACGTCGAGTTCCAGGAAGGTGACGAAGGCGTTCTCATCTCCCAGGGCGGTATCGACGGCGGCTACGCCCTGTATGTCAAAGACGGCCGTCTGCATCACCTCTACAACTACGTCGCCCGCACCTATTTCCACGTAGAATCACAGGATGCAATTCCTGAGGGTCGTCACCAACTACGCTACGAGTTCGAAGTCACCGGCGAACCCCAGGTCTTGCAAGGCAAAGGAGCGCCGGGCCACGGCCAGCTCTACATAGATGGCCAGTTAGCCGGCCAGGTGGAAATGTCCGTCACCAATCCCATCATGCTCGGCCTGGCCAGCGGCGTCTCCGTCGGACGCGACGCCGGATCGCCCGTGACCATGGACTCCTATCAAGGCCCATTCCCCTTCACCGGCAAGATCCACACCGTCACCATCGACGTCAGCGGTGACCTGATCGTCGACACCGAAGCCGAAATGCGCGCCATCATGGCCCGCCAGTAAGAACGGAATTGCAGGGGCGGACCCCGGGTCTGCCCCTCATGCCTATCCATTAACTATCACGAAAATTAAAGACTCGGACGACTTGTGGTATACTGAGGAGCAGAGCCAAACTCTTTTTTCGCGTATGGTCACAGCTATCATGCGTAAGGGGGTCAAAGACATGATACTTATTGTTGGAGCAACTGGATATCTCGGAAATGCGACGGCAAGGCGCTTGCTGGTTGCCGGCGAAGCAGTACGGGCCATGACGCGCACAGCGGCCAAGGCGCAGGACCTGCAGGAGTTGGGCGCCGAGGTAGTGGTTGGAGATTTACGTGATGAGGCGTCGCTGCGCCGCGCCTGCGACGGTGTGGATCGCGTCTTTGCAACGGCGCATGCCCTGATGGGACGCGGCCAGGAGTCGTCGAAATATGTCGACGACCTCGGGCACAAGCGCCTGATCGACGCCGCCAGGGCAGTTCGTCGCCAGCCCGTTTAGTTTAGGCTCCTAAGCCAGAATTACCCGATTCGCTTGACCCTGTTCACATAAATTTTCCCCAGATTATTTGCAAC
>JAACFF010000282.1 GCA_009937635.1 Chloroflexota bacterium | reverse complement strand
TATCATGCGCCTGGGCTATGGCCGCTACTTCTTCAAAGGGGAATACCGTGATGTCGGGATTACCCAAAGTTTCTCCATAGATGATTTTTGTGTTGGGCCGGATGGCAGCGACGAATGATTCTGGCTGTGTGGGATCTACAAATGTGACTTCAATACCAAGGCGAGGGAAGGTGTAATTGAACTGATTATACGTCCCCCCGTAAAGCCGGCTGCTGCTTACAATATGATCGCCGGCGCCGCATAAAGTTAAGATGGCTATGGTTTGAGCTCCATGACCACTCGAGGCAGCAAGTGCACCAACGCCTCCTTCTAAATTCGCGATGCGCTGTTCTAAGACGTCGGAGGTGGGATTCATGATGCGCGTGTAGATATTCCCGAACTCCTTCAGGGCAAAGAGGTTCGCCGCGTGTTCCGTGTTCTGGAACTGGTAGCTGGTTGTTTGATAGATCGGAACAGCCCGGCTTCCTGTGGTTGGATCTGGCTGCTGTCCGGCGTGAAGTTGGCGGGTTGTGAAGCCGAGATGGTGATCATTATCGTTGAGATTGGTCATGATAAATTCTCCTTTTTGTGAATACAAAACAAAATCTCTGTCTAACTAGACAGAGAGCCGGGGGAATAAATCTGGATTGTTTCCTAATACCACTAAACGGGGCGTAGGTATGAGCAGGAGAGGAATGTGTCTTCTCTCATCTTCCAGAATTACTCTGCCGGAATTGGCACCCAGGCGCGATAGGGAAAATGTCCATCCTACACCGGGTTGCCGAGGTTTCATTGGGCCGGTCCCTCCACCTCTCTGGATAAAAGTGACATCTATGTAATTGTTGTGGAAAACTATATGCGTTGAGGGCGCTCTTGTCAACTGTTAATTTAGCTGAATGGGTATTTGACCCTATTGTTGAAATTTACCAATCTGGTTCAACTTTGTGAGCTCTTGCTGGTATCAGGTGTCGTTGTTAAAGACTTTCGTGGAAAGTGTTCCTAAAAAGGTAAAAAGGGAAGAATTCTCTTTACTGAAAAAAGCAGCCGCCAAGGGGATAAGGACGACATAAAATGGCCAGACAAATCTTCCACTTAAAGCCGCCGAGGTGATACTGTAAATATTGAGCGCAATTCCGGCGACCGTCAGAGAGAGTAAGAGCGCTTTTTCGTGGAAAGACCAAATAGACAAAACGGTTGATACGGGTGCTTCCTGGTGCCTGTAGCCTATCAAGATCAGGATCAATGGGGGCAACAGCGTAAGACCAAATGTGGTCCAGGCTACCGGCCGGGAAACCGTAAACAGAAACTGCTGCCAAGTCGGAAACCAGAAGTAACTGGGTAGGTTGGAGAAAACCACTCTGATGCCCAGATATACGAGAATCGGAGGTACAAATGAAAACAAGAGTTTCGGATTCCATTCTTCTGATGGTCCGCGAAAGTAAGTGACTATTAGATACACAAGCAGGGCGATTAGTAGAATCAAGATCGCTTCTCTTGCCATAACTCCAACGGATAAGGCAATTGTAAATAGCAAAAATCGCTTCTTAAGAAAAAGATAGGTAGCTAATACAAAGAAGAAGAAGAATCCAGCCGCATCAGTCATAACTCCTGAGGAATAGTTTACTGTTGGAAAGGCCACGATGAGTATTAACATGCCGAAGTTGACCTGCGATGTGTTCTTGATCAAGGTTTGAAGATAGAAGTAGAAAACAGTGAATGCAGCAGATGTAAACAGAACATTAATTGCTGCGAAGTTAGTATCCAAACTGTTTGTGGGACCCAGAGAAGCCAGATACGGGACTAAGACTCGATATATGTACGGGGTGTGTAATTCCTGCTTTAGAAGGGTGCCTTGAAAATAGGATGCAAGCTCGACATAGCGTGTAGAATCAGGGGCCACATAATGACTGAAGCGTGGAAGGGATAGCAAGATTGTCAATCCCACTATGATCAGTATTACCTTGTGTGATTTTTTACCGTCCATAGTTCGTCTGATTCCAGCTAGGTGTGAATACATCGATTTTTATTGGTTTTAGGGTGGGCTAAGCGTGCGGCCTTTGGGACTAAGATGCGGCCACAGCATAATCCATAGGAACTCTTGTAACTGTAATTGGCGGAATGTCAAGCATGTTATTTTATTGGAGGTGCTGATTTCGGACAAAGCAAATCACCAGGTCTCACGATCACGAGCTTTGAGCTCGTTAGGTTGTGAGACATCAGTTTTATTTTGAGCTAAGAGAATCTATGATAGCCTACTTCAGTTCGCTGGATCTGATAAAATAATTGTTCGATGAGCCAAATCATGCGCACTTCGTTGATAATTCCTAGTCTCAATGCGGTTACATTGCCTGCGACACTGACGGCCGTTTCCAAGCAGTCGCATCCTCCCGATGAGATCATTGTGATTGGACGTGATGAAACCAATGCTCTGGCTGCCTTTCCGGAGGCGCGCTTTATTGACACCCAGGTGCCTGTCTGCGCGGCTAAGGCACGCAATCTTGGTATGCAAGCCGCGTCCGGAGATCTTTTCTTGTTACTGGATGCGGATTGTTTGCCGCGAGCGGACTGGTTGGCAACTCACTTGCAGAAACAAACGTTGGGTGAGATGATCGTTGGAGGCAGCGTTGGCTTACATGGCAGCAACTATTGGGCACAAAGCGACAACGTATCCATGTTTCATGATTTCGTACCGCAACATCCACCTGGATATCGTTTCTTGCTGCCCACACTAAACCTAAGTGTGCGTCGCACCGTCTTTGAGCAAGTAGGGGGCATGGACGAATCGTTTCCAGGCGCGGCTGCTGAGGACGCTGACTGGACAATACGTATGCGCATGGCTGGTTTTAAGCTGTTCTTCGAACCACGCGCTACTATCCAACATGCGCCGGCACGTACGACCTGGGCTGATGTGGTGCGACATTGGCGTAAACTGGGTCACAACGCGGTGCGTGTCCGGCTGAGGTATGCAACGGAATTTGGTACGCCGCGATTAGCATCGAATGCTTATTGGTGGCGTTGGCTTTCGCCTTTGATCGCAGCCCGGATTACAGTCGGTATATTTGCCAAACCTATCTTTTGGCGTTGTTTGGCCAACCTGCCGGTTGTGTATGCTACAAAGGTTATCTACTGTCTAGGTGCGGCTGATTCAGTGGCCAGCGGTTTTGCATTCCGGTAAAAAAAAAGGATAGGAATCTAAATTCCTATCCCTTCGATTTAACTTAGCCACCTCTTCTCAACTCAGACGAGGCGTTGATTGAGTCAGCATATTATTCTGGGTCACCATTATAAACGCTTGCCCGATTGCTATAAATAATGTTTGACACAGCTACCAGCTCGCTACCTGCCGGTCCAGTGACGTAAATACCACCAATGAAAGAGGTGCCAAAAGAGTCAAAAGCAGCGGCTGGTAAATCACCACCATTGCGCGTATTGAGACCAAAAGCGGCACCCGGTGCCAAGTCACCAGGCAATTGCGACCCAGTAAAGGTTTTAACCGTATTCCCATTGGTATCAATGTATTCAACGGTCAAACTAGCTGCAGTCACTGTGGTAGCGCCAATATTCTGCAAATTCATTGCAGACCATTGGTTCCAGGTAGATCCATTTGCCAAGCGATACTGAGCCGGGATATAGATGGTATCGGAAGCGGAGGTGTCGCTAACCAGCGCATAAATACCAGCATGACCCGCAACTCCCCAATTCGTGATGCCAGTTCCCACAAGTGGAACATTATTCTTAGATATAATCTTGACGGAGCCATCCCAATCGGTACCCAGCGGGTTAAAGCTCGCGGCAGGCAGATCCCCACCGTTCTTGGTATTCAAACCACGGGCGGATAAGGGAGCAATTGTCGTACTAAGCGTAAGGACAGGCGTGCCAGAAGTATCACCACGCGTATAATACTCAACATCGACATTTGCAGTATCTGTGCTGCTCGTATTCTGAATATTCACTGCTGAAAACAGCGTGTATTCAGGATCGCTTGGGGCTTGCTTAAATCTAAAGTGTGATGGCGCATAGAGGATTGTACCTTGATTACTACTGGTCAATGCCTGGTAAGCCGCCGCTCGGTTAGGCCAGGTTGCAGTTGATGCTCCGGCGAGTAATTTGTTATCGGTTGAGGTTACTGCTATGGCGCCATCTGCGAAATCTGAGGGCCAGCCAGCAGGAAGATCAGAAGTATCACCCAGATAATACGTCTTTGAACCGAAACCCTGTAGCGTATCAGTTTTGCTACCTAGCGAAGTGCCATCTCGCTTGAAGAAATCGAGTCTAATGTTATTCGTTCCTGCCTCAGCATTCTGGACAGTCACGTGTGAGACAATGCCGCTAAATCCCCAAACTGTGGGGAAGAAAAGTGATGTTGAGGCATCAGATGTCCCGTTATAAGCACCCTGCGTAAAACCATCTGGCGCTCCGGGTACATTTGTATTCTTAATGCTTACAATGGAAGCAAGCGGTTGGTTGGAAGAAACAATAGCCGCACCCACAAAACCCGCAGGAAGTGGTTCATCCTGCGCTTTGATTTCTTTTACAGACTTAGGGTCGATTGTTACGGAATTATTTGTGTATACCGGACTACCACTTGAATCATAATAAGCCACAGTTAGTGAGGCTATCTCACCAGCGCCGGTTGCCTTGTTTTGTACTACAGCGTTTGTAGTAGATGTACCGGTTTGTGGAAAACTTTGTGCGAAGCTAATACCAGCTACCAAGAGCGACAGAACAAGTATTGTGGCAACGATAATGCCAATTTTTCGTTTCATTAAAACCTCCGAATAATGTGCAGAAACATGCACTTTCTGTTAATTATGTCCATTCTAAGCGGAGAACCCTTATTGTTCAATAGCCCATTCGGGTTATTTTAGAGGGTTATTCCTTAGTCTTGAGCTACAAAATCCAAGAATCTGGTCAGATTGGTCACAGTGGTTCCCCAATCGAAACGGGTTTTGATAAACTGCCGCCCAGCCTGAGCATAACTGCGCCATTCTGCCTCGTCAGTTAGTAATTGGCATATTGCTTCGGCGAATTTCATGGGGTCATCAGGCACGACCAGTAGATCACGACCAGACCTGGCTCCAGTGCCGGAATTACCGAGCGGCGTAACAACTGTTGGTCTGCCGCTCGCCATTCCATTTAACGTTTTAACTATGACACCGCCTCCTGTAAATAAAGGCACAACATTAATGGCACACATCTCATAATAGGGCCGCAAACTCTCGACTTCTCCCGTTACTATTATGCCTTGTATTCGAGCCAATGCTTTAACCTGTGGCATGGGTGAATTCCCAACAATGTAAAATTCTGAATCTGGCAAGCAGCTTTTTAGAAGAGGAAACACTTGATTTGCAAAATAAACGACTGCTTCGGCATTCGGCAACAAATCCATCGCTCCGGAAAACAATAGTTTATTGCCGCTGGGCCGGGTGACTGCAATCTTTTGTAACTCATCTAAACCTTCAAACCAAGGGGAGAGAACGGCAGTCTTTTTTTGCGGCAAGAAATTTTGTATTGTAAGCAGGTCCTTTTGTGATCTTACTAAAATCCCATCATATTGATCTGCATAGTGCATCTCCATAGCCAGGGTGCGCAGCCAATCAAATTTTGCATAAAGGCGGGGTAGGGAATACTTTTGTTGACGGTAGAGCGTATGAGCCACCATAGAATAAATATCAATCTCATCTAGGATGCGTTTTGCATTTGTTACCATCAAACCGTACTGGCTCATCATTCCATCTACAATCACGACATCAAATGGCGTTTGCATTAACAAGTGCCGCAATGCAGATCGATAGGGAAGTGAAAAGACACGACCATATACCTTGGGTAGAACAATGCGCCATCCCAGGCGCCACAAACGAGAAAATAGAGCTTGCTCCTTATATGGGATTCCGACAACTTGTTCACAGATCGCCTCCATAGTTTCAATAGCGGCGTATTCCTCAGGTGGGGTAAATGCAATTAATGAAACTTGATGATGCTGGCTAAGGGATTCAATATAATGGTATTGATCTTGCCGGCCACTGTCACGCGCCTTTGGGTGAGGCAAAAACCTACAGATGAACAAAATTTTCATATCAGGATCATGGCCATCAATTTGGGCGGCGTTTTAGAGAAAATAGCGCTAGGTCATCACGGGTAATCGTTTGTGTAATAACCAATACTACGATAAAGAGTATAATTGAAAGTATACCTGCTCCTATGATATTCCAATCCATCAACCATAAATAAAGGAAAGAACTGAGCACTATGCTTACCATCGGCAACCAAAGGGCGCTGACAAAATCGAAACGAATCAACCTGTTCACGTAGAAGAAATTTTGCACGAAGCTGACCAGGATCGTACATACAGAGGCGATGCTAGCTCCAATTACACCATAGCGTGGAATCAAGACGATGTTCAATATCAAGCTGGCAACGTTACTTATCAACGTTACGTTAATGCCTAGACGTTCATTGTCACTGGCAAGAAGAACGCGATAAAGTAGGCGAGATAAAAAGGAAGGCAAGATACCTAAAGCCAATATCTGCAAAACGATGATCGAGGGTTCATAACTATCGCCAAAAACCAGCAATATCATTACGCTAGCCAGAGAAACAATCACTATCACTAGTGGAAAAACACCAACTAGGAGAAGTTTGAATATTTGTGATACTAACTTAGAAAAATGCTCTTGGGTTTTGCGATGGGCTCGTGATAATCCTGGAAAAAGGGATGTCATGATGGCAGGGGCAACCATGTATACTAATTGTATTAGCATCGCTCCAGTGGCGTATATACCTACAGTTTCTGTATCGCGAAGTTTTGACAAGAATATCCGATCGGCCTGCAGAAATACTTGTGTCAATGACACAATGATTACAAATGGAATTGCCTGCCGAACTAAGAGGGCCATAAGTGAGCGATCGATTTGCAGCCGGAACGATTTTAATGATTCGCGAAAGAAATAGACATAGATCAAAAAGACACAAAAGTAGTAAATGCCGAGGATGATAAACAGAACTTCGATATTAAAGCCGAGTGCCAATAGAAGAAGTGAACCAGCAACACGAAGAATGGATAGCGGAAAGCGAGCGATAAAAATCCACTCCATTTTTTCAAGCCCTGTAATAGCTGCTTCAAAGATAGATGCTTCTGTTTGCGGCAACACTACGAACAAGATGCCCACAAGAATTAAGGTTTCAACCTGGGCTGGATAGTTGAGCAGCAGAACGACAGCTATTAGAAGGCCCATTGTCAAGATTGAAGTAATGCCGCCAATGAGCGATGCATTGGTTAATAGTTTGCTTGTATGATCGAGGTTACGGGAAATCTTACGTGGCAGCAGTATTAGAAATCCCCAAGGAGCGATAGCTACAGCAATGGTGACAAATGAAAGGGCTGTACTGTATTCTCCCCATATTTCCGGGCCAAGAATGCGAGCAACATACCAGGCCAAGACAAATCCAAGCCCGCGTTCTAGCAGAACGGCGAAGGACAAGAGCGTCGAGTTTTTTAGTACACGTAATGCGGGAGTCATGAACTAATCTAAATAACCGAGATTGCGTAATCGAGCTGCAATGATGGACTCGTCTTCTGTGCTATTTATTGATTGTTCTTCTACATCTCGTAGTTTCATGGTAGCAGATGTGTCTTGAATCGAAGCCAGTTTGTTTCCAGGTAGAAATAATTGACTTAGCGCTTGCCCATCTATGTAAGCTGGGATGGCAACACCTAGAGCCGCGAGTATTGTTGGAGCAAGATCAATAATATGTGCGTTCTGAAACTGATGTCCAGGAGCCACTCCAGATCCCCAGGCAATAAGAATGCCGTCTAGCGTATGATTACCGGAATAGGGGGCGGAGGAGGCGAAAATTGACCCAGCCATCTCTACAGAACTATCTAACACAAAGTTAGCTATTGCATGTGGAGCGTCGCGTTTAGGCTCCAATATGAGGTCTGGGGCATGGTGGGTGAAACGGCCGTTATACAACTCCTCGCGAAGGTATATGCCAGCCAAAGGAGGGAAATCCGTTTGAGGCTCACGTAAATCATGTAAAGTGCGGGACAGCTTTTGGCGCAATTGTTCATACTCTTTTCCCGGCGAGACGATGCCCTGAGGCTCTCGTCCCTGCAC